>NZ_MCRJ01000020.1 GCF_001720135.1 Methylobrevis pamukkalensis | reverse complement strand
AGAATCCGGAAAGAAATGTAACAGGCGGCGAATCAGGCAGGGACAGGCCCATGGAACGTCTCATCGGAGAAATCCGGCGCATTCCCACGCTGGAGATCTACGGGCGCGTGGCGGCCGTGCAGGGCCTACTGGTCGAGGTGGCCGGGCCGATCCAGGAAATGAGCGTCGGCACGCGGCTGACCGTCTCCGGCTTCGGCGGCGCGCAGGTGCCGATGGAGGTGGTGGGCTTTCGCGATGCCCGGGCGCTGTGCCTGCCCTTCGGTCCGCTGGAGGGCGTGCGCCTCGGCGCCAAGGCGGCAATCACCTCGCTCGCCTCGACCATGCGCCCGGCCACCGGCTGGCTCGGCCGGGTGGTCAACGCGCTCGGCGAGCCGATCGACGGCAAGGGGCCGGTGCCCTTCGGCCCGCACGAGAAGCTCTTGCGCAGCCCGCCGCCGCCCGCCAACGAGCGTACCCGCGTCGGCGCGCCGATCGATCTCGGCGTGCGCGCGCTCAACACCTTCGCCACCTGCTGCCGCGGCCAGCGCATGGGCATCTTCGCGGGCTCGGGCGTCGGCAAGTCGGTGCTTCTCTCCATGCTCGCCCGCAACACCGCCTGCGACGTCGCCGTGATCGGCCTCATCGGCGAGCGCGGCCGCGAGGTGCAGGAGTTCATCGAGGACGACCTCGGCGAGGAGGGCCTTGCCCGCTCGGTGGTGGTGGTGGCGACCTCGGACGAATCCGTGCTGATGCGCCGCCAGGCCGCCTATCTCACCCTCACCGTCGCCGAGCATTTTCGCGACGAGGGCAAGGATGTCTTGTGCCTGATGGATTCGGTCACGCGCTTTGCCATGGCCCAGCGCGAGATCGGCCTGGCCGCCGGCGAGCCGCCGACCTCCAAGGGCTACACGCCCACCGTCTTCACCGAACTGCCGCGCCTGCTGGAGCGGGCCGGGCCGGGCCGGCCGGGGGAGGGGTCGATCACCGGCCTGTTCACCGTGCTGGTCGAGGGCGACAATCACAACGAGCCGATCGCCGACGCCGTGCGCGGCATTCTCGACGGCCACATCGTCATGGAGCGGGCGATCGCCGAGCGCGGCCGCTATCCGGCGGTCAACGTGCTCAAATCCGTGTCGCGGACGATGCCGGGCTGCGTCGAGCCGGAGTGGCGCGATCTCCTGCGCGAGGTCAAGCGCCTGATGGCGACCTATGGCGACATGGAGGAGCTGATCCGGCTCGGCGCCTATCGCAAGGGCACCAACCCGGAGGTGGACGCCGCGATCCGCCTCAACGAGCCGGTCGAGACCTTCCTGCGCCAGGGCAAGGGCGAGTGCACCCGGCGCCATGCGGGTTATTCCGACCTCGCCAACCTTTTGGAAACCGCAACGGGGTTAAGGTTGGGTCCTGAGAGCAGCGGCCCCTGAGTGCGCGGCCCTCCGCCGTGGGCGGTGGAGCCGGCGCGGCCGCTCCGTCCCACCGGGAGTGTGAGTGATGAAGGCGCGTAACAGTCTGATCCGGTTGCGACGGTTCCAGGTCGACGAGAAGCGTCGGCAGTTGAACCAGATCGAGGCGATGATCGCCGAATTCCGGCGCATGGCGGGCGAACTCGACGAGCAGATCGTCGCCGAGCAGACCCGCGCCGGCATCACCGACATCACCCACTTCGCCTATCCGACCTTCGCCAAGGCGCGATGCAGCGCCGCGACAACCTGCGCGCCTCCGCCGACGACCTCAAGGACCAGCTCGAGGCCGCCCAGGACGCGCTCGCCGAAGCGGTCGAGGACCTCAAGAAGATCGAACTGATGGAAGAGCGCGACCAGGAACGCGCCCGCCACGCTCTCGACGCGGCCGAACAGGACCAGCTGGACGAGATCGCGACGCAGCGGGCGATGCGGTGAGCGAGGGTTCGGGACTAAGGCGACATGGCGCGACCTGCCATGACTGTCGCCATATCGGACGGCTTGATATTTAGTAGTTCTTTGACGACATTTTTCTGATGACTGCATCGAAACTGACGACATTCGATCCTGCGGAAGTACTGACCTCCGATGAGGTCATTGCGGCCTTCATGACGGAAGCCTTCACTTCGGAGGACGCCGGCTATATCGCCCATGCGCTGGGTGTCGTGGCGCGGGCCAGGGGCATGGCGCAGATCGCCAACGAGACGGGCCTGTCGCGCGAGCAACTCTATCGCTCCTTCAGCGCGGACGGCAATCCGACGCTGAAGACGACGATCGCCGTGATGAAGGCCCTCGGCATCGAACTGACGGCCACGGCCCACGGACGTCAGACGCCGCCCGCTTGATCCGGTTCCGTCCGTCCTTGCGCCGTCACGGTCCTGTGCCATCCTTCTGGTCCCGGCAGACACCGCTGCCGGACGCGCAGAGGGAGGAACCCACATGCCCGCCCACGGAACCATCGTCTGGACCGAGCTTGAAACCTGGGACGTCGAGGCCGCCAAGGCCTTTTATGCCGCGACCCTCGGCTGGCGCTTCGAGCCGATGCCGATGGGCGAGGGCGAGCCCTACTGGATCATCTTTTCCGGGACCGAGCGCGTCGGTGGCCTTTTCCGGCTGACGAGCCCGATGTTCGACGGCATGCCCGCCCACTGGTTCACCTATATCGAGGTCGACGACGTGGATGCGCGGCTTGCCAAGGTCGCGGAGGCCGGCGGCGAGGTTGTGCGGCCGGCGAGCGACATTCCCGGGGTCGGCCGCTTCGGCATCGTCAAGGATGCCTCGGGCGCCGTGGCCGGCTGGATGACGTCCTGCGCCGAAGCGTGAGCGGCCGGCGCGGCCTCATCGGCTGATCCTGCTGTCCGGTGCCTGTGCCTGCGCGATGCCGGGCCGCAGACCCTTCAGGCCATGCCCGCTCACCCCAGCGGCGCGGTCGTCGTCAGCGTGCCGGGGCGCAGGGCGTGGGCGGCGAGGCGCTCGTAGGCCGGGCGGGCGGCGTCGGCGATGGCGCGCAGGTGATCGGGCAGGCTACTCGCCTCGATGCCCTCGCGCGGCGGGCCGAAGCCGGTGGAGGCCTCCACCGCGTGATACCAGTGCGGCGCCCAGGCGCCGTCGGTGGCGCGGCGGCCGGGCTCCCAGGCGAGCATCGCCGGATCATAGGGAATGCCGAGGCCGGCGCAGAGCAGCGTCAGCGTCTTCGACGGCGCGGCCAGCACGTCGTTGCCCTCCACCACCGGCGGGGCGGCGCCAAGGCGGTCGGCGAGCCGGTCGAAGATCTCCGCCTGCTGGAGAAAGCCGATGTCCTCCAGCGTCACGTCCTCGCGCTTGGCCACATAGGAGGCGAGCACGTCCTCCGGCCGGCGGATCAGGAAGGCGTTGGCGACCCGCTCCGTCCAGCTCCGGTCGAAACCGGGGATCATGTGGTGGGTCATGTGCTTCTGGTAGAACACGGTCTTGCCCGCGGGCAGGGGGGCGAACAGGCCGGCGACCACCGCGTCCGGATCGGTCGGCTGGCCGGCCAGCACCTCGGCACGCAGCGGGTGGTCGAGGCCGGTCGCGGCGAGATAGGCGGCATAGAAGGGCTCGTCGGCCACCACGCTGTCGGCGCGGGCCCCGAAGGACCGCATCATCGCGGTGGAGATGTTGCGCGGACCCGACCACATCGCGATCCGCACCACGCCGTCCTGCCTCTCGATCGCCTCGCTCACGCCGTCCTCCGTCCTGCGGGCTCCGAAGGCGTCCGGAGCCTTCCCGCACTCGTTTTCCATATAGGGGAGATCGCGCAGGCGGGCGAGCTGCAATCGTCGGGCGCGGTCCGGCCGGCGCTGCCAGCACCGGACAATGCAGGGGCCGCGGGTCATCGGATCCGCGGCCCCTGCTCACAGTGCCTGCACGCCGGGCGTCAGGGCTGGCGCGACCAGATCGCCTCGTCGATCTCGCCCTTCAGCTCCGGATAGTCGGCAGCGTGGAACACCGGGTCGCCGGACGACCTGCGCTGGGCGAGATAGTCCTTCGTCAGCTTGGCGACCGTGCCGGAGAGCAGGCAGATCGCCACGAGGTTGATCGTCGCCATCAGGCCCATCGACGCGTCGGCGGCGTGAACACGGTCGCGACGCTCTCGTAGGCGCCCCAGACCACCATGCGAGGCAGGCCACGCGCAGCACGGTCATGCCGGTCTTGTTGCCGATGCCGAGGAAGACCATGGCGTTCTCGGCATAGGAATAGTTGCCGATGATCGAGGTGAAGGCGAAGAAGAAGATCGCGATGGCGATGAAGTAGCGGCCGGCCTCGCCGATGTGGGTGACCATCGCGTCCTGGGTGAGCTGCGTGCCGGTGACGCCGCTGTCGGCGACGAGGGCGCCCGACAGCAGGATCATGATGCCGGTGGCGGTGCAGATCAGGATCGTGTCGATGAAGACGCCGAGCGCCTGCACGAAGCCCTGCGACGAGGGATGGTGCGGGTCCGGTGTCGCCACCGCGGCGATGTTCGGGGCCGAGCCCATGCCCGCCTCGTTGGAGAACAGGCCGCGCTTGATGCCGTTGAGCATTGCGGCGAAGACACCGCCGGCGGCCGCGTCGATGCCGAGGGCGCTCTTGACGATCAGGGCGAGGACCGCCGGCACCTCGGTGATGTTCATCGCCACCACCACGAGCGCGAGCGCCAGATAGGCGACGGCCATGAACGGCACGATGATTTCGGCGATCCGGGCGATCTGCCGGATGCCGCCGAAGATGACGATGCCGGAGAGCACCGCGAGGCCGAGGCCGACCAGCAGCTTGTCCGCGCCGAAGGCGCCCTGCATGGCGTCGGCGATGGAGTTGGCCTGCACGGCGTTGAACACGAGGCCGAAGGCGAGGATCAGGCAGACCGAGAAGATCGCGCCGGCCCAGGGGGCGCCGAGGCCCTTGGCGATGTAGAAGGCCGGCCCGCCGCGGTAGCGGCCCTCGCCGTCCTTGACCTTGTAGAGCTGGGCCAGCGTCGATTCCGAATAGGCGGTGGCGAGGCCGACGAGAGCCACCATCCACATCCAGAACAGCGCGCCGGGGCCGCCGAGATAGAGCGCGACCGCGACGCCCGCGAGGTTGCCGGTGCCGACGCGCGAGGCGAGCGAGGTGCACAGCGCCTGGAAGGGCGTGATGCCGGCAAAATCGGTCTTGGAGGAACCCATCACCGACTTGAAGAGCTCGGGGAAATGGCGGAACTGGAGGAAGCCGAGCCGCAGCGTGAAGAAGATGCCGACGAGCAGAAGGCCGTAGACCAGCACGTAGTTCCAGAAGATCGTGTTCAGAAAGTCGATGACGGCGTCAACCATGACGGCCCCTCCCGCGCGATGTCCGATCGGGCAGCGGGCGGCTTTCGTCCTCCGCCGGCTACGACTTTCATCGGAGCGGATCAGCAGCCTGGCCGCAAGCGGAAAAACACGTCGACATTTGCCCGGCAAATGCGCATTTGATCGTTCAATCAATGGGAAAGCAGGCTCGACCGAACGATGGCGCTGACGTCACGGCGCTCTGCCGCGAACGTGAATGACCGTGACGCGACAGCGCCGTGAGCTGCGCTATGATCAAGGGCGCAGTCGCGCGACGCGCGGATCCTGCCCTTGCCCTCTGGATCCGGACGCGGGATGCCGTCCGGACAGGATCGCCGATGACGCTTTCGCTACCCCGCCCCTGGAACGACCGGACCGGCCGCTTCTCGCTGCTGAAGGCCGTGGTCTTCGCGGCCACCCTGCTGCCGGCCGTGCTGCTGGCCGTGGCGTTGTGGCGCAGCTTCGGGCCCGGCGCGGTCCCGCTTCCCGGCCTCGACGCGGCCGGCAGGATCGGTGGACCGGCGCTTCCGGGGCCTGCATTGCCCGGTCCCGCCCTCCCGGGACCGCCCTGGGCGGCGATCCGCTGCTCGGCGGCGCGCTCGGGCCGCGGCCCTACACGGCGGCGATCCACGAGGCCGGCGACTGGGCGGTGCGCTTCCTGCTGGCGACGCTGGCGGTGACGCCACTGGCGCGATTCAGCCGCTTCCCGAAGATCATCGCGGTGCGGCGGATGCTGGGGCTGGCCACCCTGTTCTACGCGCTCGCCCACCTCGGCCTCTACGTCGCCGACCAGGGCTTCGACCTCGTCCGCGTCGCGTCCGAAATCGTCCGTCGCGTCTATCTCACGATCGGCTTCGTCGCGATCCTCGGCCTTGCCGCCCTCGGCGTCACCTCGACCGATGCGATGATCCGGCGGATGGGCCGCAACTGGACACGGCTGCATGCGCTCATCTACGCGATCACGATCCTCGGGCTGCTGCACTATTTCATGCAGGTCAAGATCGATGCCAGCCAGCCGGCCTTTCACGCCGGCCTGTTCGTGGTGCTGATCGGCCTGCGCCTCGCGCTGCGGCTGAAGGCCCCGCCCACCGTCGGCACCGCGCTGGTGGTGGCGCTTGCCGCCGCGCCGCTGACCGCCGGACTGGAAGCCGGCTGGTATGCGCTTGCCACCGGCGTCGACCCGCTGCGGGTGCTCGGCGCCAATCTCGCCGTGGACCTCGACGTCGGCCTGCGCCCGGCGCTGCTGACACTGATCGCCGGCGTCGCCTTCGCGCTGCTGGCGGCGGGCCTCGCCGCGGTCCGGGGCGCGCCGTCGCCGCGGCCGCGCAAGGCCGCGCCGGGCTGAGCATGAGGACGGGCCGCAAGGCCGTCAGCGCCGCACCTTCGCCTGGAGGAAGTCCTCGCCGTAGTCGCAGACGCCGCGCGAGAGGAAGATGAGGTTCAGCAGGATCTGGGCCGGACCGGCGTAGAGCGTCTCGTAGAAGCTCTCGAATTCCGGCGTCCGGCTGATGGCTTCGAATTCCGCCATGTAGCGATAGGTGATGCCCCACGCCGCGCGTTCCGCCGGGGCGGAGAAGGGCAGCCGGTTGAGGCTCATGTGGACGCCGTGCACCGGGCGGCCCTTCACGAGGGCGCGGTAGAGGGCGAGATCGTAGAGCGATCCCTTGCGCGCGACGATGGCGTAGAGCAGTTCCTCGTCGTTCTTGTAGCGCGCCATCAGGTCGCCGAGCGGCGGGATCGGATAATACCCGTCCCAGGTGGTGAAATGCAGGCCGCTGAGCCGCCTGGTGCCCTTGCGGATGATGTTGCTGTAGGGCAGCCCCACGTCGAACACGGGCTGGTGCCAGGCCATGACGTCGTCGAAGATCAGGATGTCGACATCGCCGATGTAGACGTGGCTCGCGGTCTGGATCGGCGTGTTGATGAAGCGCAGCGCGTTCTCGTTCTTCGAGCGCACCGGCAGGTCATGCAGGTCACGGATCAGCGGGCGAACGCCGAGCGTCTTCTCCAGCCAGCCCAGCGCCGCGCCGTTCTTGGCCGTGAAGCTTTTCAGATCGCTGACAATGAACTCGAATTTCGCGCCCTTGTTGTGCCGGGCCGCGAAATAGATGTAGGGGACGACGAAATTCTCGTAGTAGCCCGTGGCGCAGGTGAAGAAGAGCAGGCTTTGCGCCGGCGCTCCGCGATCATGCCCCGTGTCGCCCATCTGCGCCTCCCCCCGTTGAAGATCGCCGGCCCCCCGGCCGATGCGCCTGCGGCGGGGGCCCGAATCCGGGGATACCCGCCACGATGAATCAGCCTGACAGCAATCGCGCACTCCGTCACGGGCCCATGTAGTTGGCCCATGTCACAGGCCCATGTCACAGGCCCGTGTCGCCGGTCCGTGTCACCGCTCAGGTGTTGAACTTGAACAGCATCACGTCGCCGTCGTGGACGACATATTCCTTGCCTTCGTCCCGGGCCTTGCCGGCGTCCTTGGCGCCGACTTCGCCCAGCGTCACGAAATCCTCGTAGGCGATGGTCTGGGCGCGGATGAAGCCGCGCTCGAAGTCGGTGTGGATCACGCCCGCGGCGCCCGGCGCCTTGGTGCCCTTGGTGATCGTCCAGGCGCGGGCCTCCTTCGGGCCGGCGGTGAAATAGGTGATCAGGCCGAGCAGCTCGTAGCCGGCGCGGATCAGCCGGTCGAGACCCGGCTCCTCCAGTCCGATCGCCTCCATGTAGTCGGCCTGTTCCTCGGCCGGCAGCTGGGCGATCTCCGATTCGATGGCGGCCGAGATCACCACGGCGCGCGCGCCTTCGGCGGCCGCCTTCTCGAACACCCGGGCGGACTGGGCATTGCCGGTGGCGGCCGCAGCCTCCTCGACGTTGCAGACGTAGAGGATCGGCTTCGACGAGAGCAGGTTGAGCATGGCGAAGGCCTTCTCCTGGCCCTTCGGCACGTCGACCAGCCGGGCCGGCTGTCCGGCCTGCAGCAGCGTCAGCGCCGCGTCCATCAGCTCGACCTGTTCCTTCGCGTCCTTGTCGCCGCCCTGGGCCCGCTTGCGCAGCGGGATCACCCGGCGCTCGAGGCTTTCGAGGTCGGCGAGCATCAGCTCGGTCTCGATGGTCTCGGCGTCGGCGATCGGGTCGACCCGGCCCTCGACGTGGGTGATGTCGTCGTCCTCGAAGCAGCGCAGCACGTGGGCGATCGCATCGCACTCGCGGATGTTGGCGAGGAACTGGTTGCCGAGGCCCTCACCCTTGGACGCGCCGCGCACCAGGCCGGCGATGTCGACGAAGGTGAGGCGGGTCGGCACGATGTTCGCCGACTTGGCGGACGCGGCAATCCTGAACAGCCGCGGGTCGGGCACGGCCACGTCGCCGGTGTTCGGCTCGATGGTGCAGAAGGGATAGTTGGCCGCCTGCGCCGCCGCCGTCTTGGTCAGGGCGTTGAACAGCGTCGATTTCCCGACGTTCGGCAGGCCGACGATGCCGCACTTGAAACCCATGTCACTTCAACCTTTCAACGGGCGCGGACCGGTCAGTCCCGGCGCAGCAATTTCGCAAGACCCTCGGCGAGGGCGCTCTTCGGAGTGTCGGCGGCCCGGGTCGGGGCCGCGATGTCGGCGGGGGCCGCCGGGGCGGGAGGGGCGGCGGGCTTCGGCTTGCGCGCGGGCTTGTCCGGCGCGGTCGCCAGATGCACCTTGCTCGCGAATGTCTCGTCCTCGCCGGCGACCAGCAGTGGCGCCTGCGCCGCCAGCGCGTCCAGCAGCGGGTCGATCCATTCGCGGTCGACCTTGTGGAAGTCGCCAAGCACGTGGTTGTGGACCTGGTCCTTGTCGCCCGGATGGCCGATGCCGAGGCGGATGCGGCGGTAGTCCTTGCCGAGGTGGGCGTCGAGGGAGCGCAGGCCGTTGTGGCCGCCGTGGCCGCCGCCGGTCTTCACCCGCATCTTCGCCGCCGGCAGGTCGAGCTCGTCATGGATCACGACGATCTGCCCGGGCGCGATCTTGTGGAAGCGCGCGGCCTCGCCGACCGCGCGGCCGCTCTCGTTCATGAAGGTGAGCGGCTTCATCAGCAGCACCTTCTGGCCGTCGATGGTGCCTTCGGCGATCTCGGCCTGGAACTTCGAGCGCCACGGACCGAAGCGGTACAGGTCATGGATGCGGTCGACCGCCATGAAGCCGATGTTGTGGCGGTTGCCGGCATAGCGGGCGCCGGGATTGCCCAAACCTGCGATCAGCAGCATGGCGAGTTGCCCCGAGACTGAGCCGCCGGGATCGGGCGGGTCCGGAAAACGGCTTCGCCGCCGCGGGGTTCCGCAGCGGCGAAGGGATGCATCGACGGCCGGCGGATCACTCCGCCGTGTCGGCCTCGGCGTCGGCGCCGGCTTCTTCCGACTTCAGCGCGGCGGGGGCCGCGATGGTGGCGATCGTGAAATCGCGGTCGGAAATCACCGGACGGGCGCCCTTGGGCAGGGTCACGGCCGAGATGTGGATCGAGTCACCGACTTCGGCGCCCGCCAGATCGACCTCGATATACTCGGGGATCGCGTCGGCCGACACTTCCATCTCCACCTCGTGGCGGACGATGTTCAGCACGCCGCCGCGCTTGATGCCCGGGCAGGTGTCCTGGTTGAGGAAATGCACCGGAATGTCGACCGTGAGCTTCGACGAGGCCGAAACGCGCAGGTAGTCGACGTGGACAAGGGTGTCCTTGACCGGGTCGAGCTGGTAGTCGCGCGGAATCACGTCGATCTTCTCGCCGTCGACGTCGATGGTGACGACGTGGGTCAGGAAGCCGCCGCCATGCAGACGCAGGGTGGTTTCCTTCGACGGGATCGAGATCGCGATCGGAGACTTCTTGTCCCCGTAGATCACGGCCGGTACCAGTCCTTCGCGACGAAGTGCACGCGCGGCCCCCTTGCCGACCCGCTCGCGCACCGTCGCCTTGAGCTCATAGTTCTGAGCCATCGGTGCTTCTCCTCAAAGAGATGATTGGATTGAGACGCCGCTTTTTCCAAGCGGCATCGCCCGGCTGCCTCCAGGGGTGCGAACCGGGTCGGCGGGCTTATAGGCCATGCGCGCCGTTTTCTCAAGCTGCCAGCGGCGGAATTCCCGGAAATCCGCGCTGCAGGCCCCTTGCAACACCCGCCGGTGACGGAATTCGCAACAGTTTGTCCGGCCCCGCATGATGGACACGGACCGTGCCCGCCCGTACCGTTCCGCCCGCAAGAGACGGGGGCGCGTGCCACCTGTCCGCGGGAGGACCATGCTGTGGACGAGATGGACGAGACGGGCGAGACGGGCGGATCGGTCGATTACCAGCTGACCGAGGCCGACGTGCTGGCCGCCAGCCGGGCGGTGTTCCTCCGGGGCCTCAGGCGCTCGATCAGCGGCACCCACATGGCCGGCTCCGCCATCACCTATTTCGTGATCCCCGGCGATCCGCTGACCCGCGCCCTGCTGTCGCAGGTGGTGATGGTGCCGGTGACGGCGATCCTGCATTTCGCCGGCTGGCATCTGCAGCTGCCGGCCAACGCGCGCCGGCAGTTCGCCCGCAACCCGCAGTTCCAGGCGCCGCGCCGCCTGTCGTGGTCGGACGCCGGCATCGCCTGGCGCGAGGGGCGGAAGGAGACGAAGCGCGGCTGGCAGCAACTCCACGACGCCCGCGAGAGCCGCGACCTGTTCGTCTTCTACGATACGCCGCAGCTGGCCGAGATCCTGCCGAAGCGCGTCCTGACGAAGGCGCAGATCATGGACCTGTCGAGCCACGTGGCGCGGCGGAAGGTTCTGGCGCGGACGACGGGCTGAGGGGGGGACGGGCTGAGGCAAAGCTGCCGCATGGCCGGCGGAGACGGTGGAGAGGCAGAACCCGCGTGACCCGCAGTCCTCGCCGGCCCGCCTCAGTCGAACAGGCTCGACACCGACTGCTCGTTGGCGGTGCGGGCGATGGCCTCGGCGATCAGGGTGGCGACCGAGATCACCCGGATGTTGCGGGCGCCGGCGATCGCGCTGGTTGGCTCGATCGAGTCCGTGATCACCAGTTCCTTGAGCTTGGAGGCGGCGATGCGGGCGACCGCGCCGCCCGACAGCACGCCGTGGGTGATGTAGGCGGTGACCGAGGTGGCGCCATCGGCGAGCAGCGCCTCGGCGGCGTTGCACAGCGTGCCGCCCGAATCGACGATGTCGTCGACGAGGATGCAGTCGCGGCCTTCCACGTCGCCGATGATGTTCATCACTTCCGATTCGCCCGGCCGCTCGCGGCGCTTGTCGACGATGGCGAGCGGGGAATCGATGCGCTTGGCGATCGCGCGGGCGCGGACCACGCCGCCGACGTCCGGCGAGACGATCACCGTGTTGTCGAGCTTGTAGCGTTCCTTGATGTCGCGGGTCAGCACCGGCGCGGCATAGAGGTTGTCGGTCGGGATGTCGAAGAAGCCCTGGATCTGGCCGGCGTGGAGATCGAGGGTCAGCACGCGGTCGACGCCGGCGTGGGTGATCAGGTTGGCGACCAGCTTGGCCGAAATCGGCGTGCGGCCGGCGGCGCGGCGGTCCTGCCGGGCATAGCCGAAATAGGGCAGCACCGCGGTGATGCGGCGGGCTGACGAGCGGCGCAGCGCGTCGACCAGGATCAGCAGCTCCATCAGGTTGTCGTTGGCCGGATAGCTCGTCGACTGGATGACGAACACGTCCTCGCCGCGCACGTTCTCCTGGATCTCGACGAAGATTTCCTGATCGGCGAAGCGGCGGACCGAGCAGCGGGTCGGTTGCGCATCGAGATAGTCGGCAATCGCTTCGGAAAGGGCGCGGTTGGAATTGCCGGCAACGAGCTTCATGGAGCCTGATCCTTGACAAACGTCACGGAGCGGGCGGGCTCCATGCGACGGGGCACCTCGAGCGGCGGCCGATGGCCTTTTCCCGCGGAAGGCGCGGTATATCAGTGTCCTCGTCGCCGTGTAAACAGCGCCGCAGGCACAGCTCCGTCGCCGCGGGCACGGCCATCCACAGCGTGATGCCGCAGCGGGCAAATTCGGGGGACCGGTCGCAACGATCCGGACGCCGTGATCCGCGCCCGGAGGCGCCTGCCGGGAGGATCAGGATCAGATCCCCGATCAGATCCCCGATCAGATCGAGGTGCCGCCGGCGGCGATCTGCGGCGCGGCCGGGGAGGGCGGCGGCAGGTTGGTCCAGGCGGCCAGCGCCTCCACGGTGCGGGCGGCAATGGCGTCGAGCGTGGTGCTGCTGACGCCCGACCACGGGTCGCCGCCGGCGTCGCCGGCGAGTTCGAAGCCGGAGATGCGGTGGAGCCGGCGGTTGTTCGGGTCCATCACGTCCCACACGTAGGAAACGGCGGTGCCCTTGTCGTCGCCGGCGGCCGAGAGATAGCCGAGCACCCGGTAGGAGGCGTTGGGGTCGCCCTGGCGCACGAGGGCCAGGCCGCGGCTGCGGGCGCGGCTGCCGATCCGGCCGGCGAGATCGTCGGCCTGGGTGGTGGGCAGGCCCAGCATCTGGTCGAAGCGGAAGGTGGCGGCGGAGCCCTGCACGGGCGCGCGGTTCGGCCGGGTCGCATCCGGCGGGGCGTGAGGGTGGCGCGCTGCGGCGACGACGTGGTCGAGGCGGTCTGGCCGCCGGTGCGGCTCTGGCAGGCGGCAAGAAGGAGGCTTGCGCCGCTGGCGGCGAGCCCGGCGATAAACCGTCGGCGGCTCGGCTGTAGGCGGGTCGGCGTCCTGTCCGTCATGTCGGTCTGCTCCATCCTCTGCGCCGCGTCGGCCTCTGCGGCGCTGCGTCGGCCCCTGCGGCGCTTCGTCGGCGGGGCGAACCATCCGATTTTACGGCGCCTCTGGCAAGCCGGGCCGTGTCAGCGCACGACCGGCAGGTCGAGCGACAGTTTCGACAGCGGCTCCGGGTCTCCCTCGGTGGTGAGATAGGTGCGGCCGAGGGTCATCGCGGTGCCGGTTGCCGAGTCGGCGAGGATCATGTGGGCGAACAGCGTCATGTTCGGCCGGATCTCGGCCTTGTTGCCGCGGTAGAACATCGGCCAGTCCATCCAGCTCGGGGCGAAGCGCGCACCCAGCGAGTAGCCGCAGGCATTCAGCCGGTGCTGCATCAGGCCGTGGGCGTCCATCGCCGCCGCATGGGCGTCGAACACGTCGCCGAACACGTTGCCGGGCCGCATCACCGCCTCCACTGCCTCCAGCGCCTCGCGGGCGGCGGCGTAAAGCTCCAGATGCCGGGTGCCGGGCTCGCCCACCACCACCGTGCGCATCAGGGCCGCGTGGTAATGACGGCAGGTGCCGGCAAACTCCAGGGTGATCTGGTCGCTCGCGTCGAGCTTGCGCCGGCCGGCCTTGTGGCGGCACAGCAGCGCGTCGGCGCCCGAACCGATGATGAAGTCGTTGGCGGGATATTCGCCGCCATTCTCGAACACCGCGCCCTGCATGGCCGCGAGAATCTTCCCCTCGTCGGCGCCGGGGCGGATCTCGGCCATGCCGGCCTCGAAGGCGAGGTCGGCGAGGCGCCCGGCCTCGCGGGCATAGGCGACCTCGGCCGGCGACTTGATGGTGCGCAGCGCCGCGATGAGGTCGGAGGCGTCCGACAGGTCGGCGAAGGTCTTCAGGCGTCGTCGAGGGCGCGGCCGTTCTTGGCGGTCAGGCCGTGGGTGTCGTATTCGATGCCGATCTTGGCGCCGAGCAGGTCGAGGTCGTCGAGCAGGTCCTTGAGCTGGCCGACGGGGCTCGCCTCGCCGCGGTCCACCCACAGGCGGATGTCCTCGATGATCGAGGTGTGGCGGGCCTGGCGCAGGTCCGGCAGGCGGGTCAGCAGCACGGTGCGGCGGTCGCGCAGCACCACGAGGCACTGGAAGAAGCAGAAGCCGAAGCTGTCGTAGCCGGTCAGCCAGTACATGCTTTCCTGGGCAAACAGCAGCATGGCGTCGAGCTTGCGCTCGGTCATCCCGGCCACCAGCGCATCCTGCCGGGCCTCGAATTCGGAACTGTCGAAGTGAAGGGCCATGGAAACTCCGGGAGGCGTCAGGCGACGAGGGCGATGGCGGACAGGTGCCGGCCATAGTCCGGCTCGCCGCGATGGGTCATGCGGCGGTAGGAAAAGAAGCGCGCCTCGTCGGCATAGGTGCACAGGCCCGTGCTGCCCACGAGACCGACGCCGGCGGCCTTCAGCCGCATGGCGATATAGGCCGGCAGGTCGAACATGGCATGGCCATCGCGTTCCGACGGGCCGAAGAAGGCGGCGTTCGCCGGATCGGCGGTGAGGAACCGGGCGAGGAATTCCGGGCCGACCTCATAGGCGCGCTGCGAGATCATCGGCCCGATCACGGCAACGATGTCCGCGCGGCGCGCGCCCTCGCGCTCCATGGTGTCGACGGTCGATTCCAGCACGCCGGTGAAGGCGCCCTTCCACCCCGAATGCGCCGCGCCGACCACGCCGGCCTTCGCGTCGGCAAACAGGATCGGCCCGCAGTCGGCCGAACCGGCCGCGACCGCGATGCCGGGCGTGCGGGTGACCAGCGCATCCACCTTCGGATTGTCCTCCGGCGCCCACGGCGTGGTGACGACGAGGCAGTCCGGGCTGTGGATCTGGTAGGCCGAAACGAGGTGGTCCGGCGCAACGCCGAGCGCGGTCGCCGCGCGGGCGCGGTTTTCCATGACATTCGCCCGGTCGTCGTTCGAGCCGACGCCGAGGTTCAGCGAGGCATAGATCCCCGTGGAGACGCCGCCCTCGCGGGTGAAGAAGCCGTGGCGAATGCCGGGCAGGGCGGCCAGTGCCGGGGACTGGATCATCATCGCGAAGCACCTTTCGAACGGGGGCGGATGGTGGCGGGGATGGGCGCGCCTGTCAAAGGGCGGGGCGGGTGTCTTGAGGGCGGCGGCCGGATCGGAGTGTGCTGGTGAGGGAAAACCCTTCTCCCCTCGGGGGAGAAGATGGCCGCGCAGCGGCCGGATGAGGGGGCTGACGGGCGACGCGACCCCTGTGGCCGCCCCCCTCACCCGACCCTTCGGGCCACCCTCTCCCCCTGGGGGAGAGGGGAAATGCGAGGCCTCA
This sequence comes from Methylobrevis pamukkalensis, assembly GCF_001720135.1. Lineage (GTDB taxonomy): Bacteria > Pseudomonadota > Alphaproteobacteria > Rhizobiales > Pleomorphomonadaceae > Methylobrevis > Methylobrevis pamukkalensis. The sequence continues at coordinate 28,764 of NZ_MCRJ01000020.1, read as the reverse complement.
TGCGGAGCGTGACCACCAAACCCCTCACGCACCCCGAACCACCAGCACCTTGAACAGTTCCCCCATCTCGCCAGGCCCGTTGCCCGCAAGCCGCGTCACCGCTGCCCGGAGCGCCTCCTGCGTCGCCGCGTCCTTGCCGGCGCCGAGGGTCCCGGCGCGTTCCACGAGGCCGAGGGCGAGCAGGAAGTCGCCTTGCGTCGTCACCGGGTCGACCTGGGCGCCCGCGCCGCGGGCTGCCCGGGCCAGCGCCGCGAAATCCACGTGGGCGGTGAGGTCGGCGAGGCCCGGCTCGGCCAGCGGGTCGGTGAAGGCGTGGTGGCGCAGGGCCTGCAGCGTGTCGCCGACACCGGAGCGGGCGTGGCCGTAGTCGATCGCCAGGATCGCCCCGCCGTGGCGCACGGCGTCCTCGGCCAGCCGCGCCATGATCGCCGCCGCCGGGCGGGCGACCTCGACGATCGCGCCCTGCGGCGCGCCGGCCGCATCCTCGGGCAGTTCGGCCGGATCGGGCCGGCCGGGGCCAAGGCCGAAGGCGAGGCTTTCGCCGTCCTGAGACAGGCCGACCACGCGCTCCAGCCAGCCGGCGCCGGTCTTCACATACTGGCGCACCGGCAGGGCGTCGAAGAATTCGTTGGCGATCACGATCCGCGGCAGGTCCGGCAGACTGGCGATGTCGTCGTGCCAGACCGGCGCGGCACCGGCGAGCGCCTCGGCCTGCCGCGCCCGCAGCCGCGCGCTGGTCTCGACCAGATGCACCTCCAGCGCCCGGCGGAAGTCGGGCCGGACGGCGGCGGCGCGCAGGGCGTCGGCCATCAGCGTGCCGCGCCCGGGGCCGAGTTCCACCAGCGCGACCCGCGCCGGCGCGCCCATCTTCTGCCATTCGCCAAGCACCAGAGGCCGATCAGTTCGCCGAACATCTGGCTGATCTCGGGCGCGGTCACGAAGTCGCCGGCGGCGCCGAAGGGCTCGCGGGCCATGTAGTAGCCGTCCTGCGGATCGCCGAGGCAGAGCGCCATGTAGTCGGCGACGGACAACGGCCCGCCCGCGCGGATCAGCCCGGCGATCCGCGCGCCGAGCCGCGTGGTTCCCGGCCGCGGGGTCATCGGTCCGGATCGGGCGTGTCGCGCGTCCCGGCCGGCGCTTCGGCGCGGCCAGCACGAAGGCGAGGCCGATCAGCACCATCGGCACCGACAGCACCATGCCCATGGTCACCACGTCGAAGGCGAGGTAGCCGACCTGCGGGTCGGGCATGCGGAAATGCTCCACGACGATCCGCGACAGGCCGTAGCCGATGCCGAACACGCCGGTGACGAGGCCGGGCCGGGCCAGCGCCTGCCGCTTCCACACCAGCACGGTGAGGACGGCCATCAGCACCACGCCTTCCAGCGCCGCCTCGTAGAGCTGGCTCGGATGGCGCGGCACCCAGCCGGCGGCCTCGCGGGGAAACACCACGGCCCAGGGCACGTCGGTGACCCGGCCCCAGAGCTCACCGTTGATGAAGTTGGCGATGCGGCCGAGCCCGAGACCGAGCGGCACGGCGGCGGCGGACAGATCGAACAGGGTGCGGACCGACAGGCCGCGGCGGCGGGCGAAGATCAGCATGGCGAGCGCCGTGCCGGCGAGGCCGCCGTGGAACGACATGCCGCCGTGCCAGACCTTCAGGATTTCCGAGGGGGCGGCGAGATAGGCGCCGAGATCGTAGAACAGCACGTAGCCGATGCGGCCGCCGAGCACGACGCCGGCCGTCATCCACACCAGCAGATCGTCGATGTCGATCTCGTCCGGCCGCGTCCGTCCGGCCCAGAGCCGGTCGGTACGCACCATGCGGCGCAGATACCACCAGCCGAACATGAGGCCGCCCACATAGGCGAGCGCATACCAGCGCAGCGCAAACGGGCCGAGCGCGAATCCGCCGAGATCGAACGGACCGATACTGACGATGTCCGGGCCGATGGCCGGAAAGGGCAGGGCGAGCATGGGGCGTGTCGTCTCCGGTCGCGGGCGGCGGCACGTTGGTCGAAAGCGCGGGCCCGCGTCAAGCCGGGCAGGGCCTCCGCCCCGTCTCCCCCGGATCGGCCGCCTTGCGTTGACGCGCCCGACCGCCCATCTTGCAGGAAAGCGCCGCGCCGCCGGACACTGCCCGGCCAACCTGCGCGGATGACATGTCACGGAGACGACGATGACCCAGACCCAGGGCCGCCTGTTCGACGAGTTTGCCAAGCTGATGACCGACGCCGCCGGCGCGCGCAGGGCGCCCGCCGCGAGGTCGAGACCATGTTCCGTTCGCAGGGCGAACGGTTCGTCTCCGAGATGGACCTTGCCAAGCGCGAGGATATCGAGATCGTCCGCGAACTGGCGGTGAAGGCCCTTGCCGAGGTCGAGCGCCTGACCCGCCGCATCGAGGATCTGGAAGCGAGGCTGCCGACTGCCACCGGTGCCGGCCCGCTGCCGGACGAGCCGGTCGACGGTGCCTGAGACGGTTCCGCGATTCGTCCCGGTTCCCACGTCTGCAAGGCGTCTGCCGCGTGCGGTCCGTCCGCCGGCAGGGGTTCAGGCGTGCCCTGCCGCCGACCGGCGTCCCGCGGCTTCCTGCTCTTCCGCTGTGGCCGATGTGCCACGTCTGCCGCCATTCCACATGCGGTTGTCCACCGCACCGCGATCCGGGCCGCGTTAACCATTCGTAAATTTCCGGGGGCGCTCTATAGTCTTCAGGAAGTTCGGATTCGCGCTTCGGCCCGTGCCTTGCGGCAGCGCCCCGTCCGGGGCATCGGGGCCGGTGCGCATGAGGGATGCATGCGGATTCTGCGGCCGGCGGTCAGCCGGCGTGGAAAGAGTGGCCGCGGTGCGGGGACCGGATCCGTTGATCCGTTTCGGCCGTGGCCGGTGGCCGGCCTGCAGGTCCGGGCGTCGTCCGCCGTGACGATGCCGAGTCTGCAGCCGGTTGGTCAGAGGCTCCTGCCCGGGTCCGGCCCGGCCGGGCACGGTCTCGTCAGTCGCAACCTCTGGAGGTCGCCATGACCCTCATCGATATCTCGACCGAACGCCCCGCAAATCCCGTGGACAACATCGAGCTGATCGCCGCCCACAACGACTGGACCTTCGAGCGGTCCGGCGAGGAGGAGATCACCGTGTCCGTCACCGGCCACTGGTGCGACTACCATGTGTCGTTCACGTGGATGGAAGAGCTGGAATCGCTGCATCTCGCCTGCGCCTTCGACATCAAGGTGCTCGAGGCACGGCGCACCGAGGTCGTGCGGCTGCTGTCGCTGGTCAACGAGCAGCTCTGGATCGGTCATTTCGATCTCTGGCAGGACGAGGGCGTGGTGATGTACCGGCACGGGCTGCTGCTCGCCGGCTGCCTCGAGGCGACCGACGAGCAGATCGGCCGGATGCTGGAGACCGCGCTGGAGACCTGCGAGCGCTTCTACCAGGCGTTCCAGTTCGTGGTCTGGGCCGGCAAGACCGCCCGCGAATCGCTGGACATGGCGATGATCGAGACCGTCGGCGAGGCGTGACCCCGGCGAGCCGCAGGCGTTGGCCAGGGCTGGACCTGCGGCAGAAACCGGTTCCCGTTCCCTCCCGATCAAGGCTATCAAGGGCTCCCGCCATTCGGCGGGGGCCTTTTTTCTTGTTTCGCGCCGGTGACCGTCCGCCGCGCCATGTCCACGAGGTTGTTCCCATGTCGCTCGCCACCGCCGCTCCCCTCGTTCTCGTCGGCGCCGGAAAGATGGGCGGCGCCATGCTCGACGGCTGGCTCGACCAGGGGCTCGACCCGGCGTCGGTGACGATCGTCGACCCGACGCTGTCGCCGCTGGCGGAAACCTTCACCCTGCGCGGCGTCAGCCACGCCGCCCGGCTGGAGGACATCGGCCTCACGCCGGCGGTGGTGGTGCTCGCCGTCAAGCCGCAGATCATGGGTTCGGTGCTGCATGCCGCCAGCCGCGTGCTCGGGCCGCGCACGGTCACGGTCTCGGTTGCCGCCGGCACCACGCTCGCCACCCTTTCGGCCGGGCTCGGCGCCGGGCCGGTGGTGCGGGTGATGCCGAACACGCCGGCCCAGGTCGGGCGCGGCATGTCGGTCTGCGTCGGCAATGCGGCGGTGAGCGAGGGCGACCGCGCGCTCGTCACCGCGCTGATGAACGCGGTCGGCGAGACGGCGTGGATCGACGACGAGGCGCTGATCGATGCCGTCACCGGCGTGTCCGGCTCCGGTCCGGCCTACGTGTTCCTCCTCGCCGAGGCGCTGGCCGCGGCGGGCCGCGCCGCCGGCCTGCCGGCCGATCTTGCCGAGAAGCTTGCCCGCCAGACCGTGGTCGGCTCCGGCGAACTCCTGCGCATGTCGCCCCTGCCCGCCGCCACCCTGCGCGAGAACGTCACCTCGCCGAACGGCACCACCTTCGCCGCCCTGCAGGTGCTGATGGCCGAGGACGGCCTCGGCCCGCTGATGGAAAAGGCCGTCGCCGCCGCCACCCGCCGTTCGAGGGAACTCGCGGGGGGCTGAAGCGGACGGTGGCTGGTCCGCGGTACTTGTCATCCCCGGCGGCGGCGCGCAGCGCCGACGGGAAGGGGATCCAGAAGCCGGCTACGGAATTCAAAAGCTGCCTTCTGGATCCCCTTCCCAACCCGAGCTGTCGCTCGGCTTGCCGGGGATGACAACCGAGGGGTTGCGCAGCGCCTCTTGGCCCCGCGCCCTCCTGTCTCAGCCCTCCATCACCGCCCGCCTCAGATGCCCGTCGGCCGCATCGCCGCCCAGCCGGTGGCCGTCTCGATGGCGTGGCCGAGGGAGAGCAGGGCGTGTTCCCCGCGCATCCGGCCGACCATCTGCAGACCGAAGGGCAGGCCGCGCTCGGTGAAGCCGCCGGGGGTGACGAGGATCGGATGGGCGGTCATGGTCAGCCGGCACGCCATGCGCTGCCACAGGAAGTAGCGGTCGAACACCGTGCCGTCGATTTCGGCCACCCATTCCACCTCGGCCGGCGGGGCGGTCACCGGCGTTGCCGGGGTCACGAACACGTCGTAGTCGTGGAGCAGCGCGGCGGTGCGCTGGAAGATCGCCGTGCGCTCGCGGGTGGCAAACGCCAGTTCCGCCGGGTCGGTGGCCGCGCCCTGGCGGATGTTGCGCACATAGTCGGGGCGGAACAGGTCCGGCCGGCTGTGCACCAGCGCCGGCGCGTCGGTGTAGAAGCCGAACATCTCGATCGCCTCCCAGGCGCGGTCGGCGGTGGAGAGGTCGAGTTCCACGTCGTCGATCGTGCAGCCGAGGCTCTCCAGCCTCGCCCGGGCGCCGGCATAGGCGGCGCGCATTTCCGGCGACACCGGCAGGCCGCCGGCATCCTTGCTCCAGGCGATGCGCACATCGGAGAGATCCACGTCGGCGAGCGTCAGGAAGATCGCCGGATCCTCGGCAAGGCCGATCGGCGCGACGTCGGAGGCCCCCGCCATGGCGGCGAGCAGCAGGCCGGCATCCTGCGACGAGCGGGCCATCGGCCCCAGCACCACATGCGGCGTCCAGCCGTCGCCGACCGCCTCGAAGGGCACGCGGCCCGGCGAGGTGCGCAGCCCGACCGTGTTGCAGAAGGACGAGGGGTAGCGGATCGAGCCGCCGCTGTCGCCGCCGTCGGCGATCGGCAGCATGCCGGCGGCCACCGCCGCGCCGCCGCCGCTCGATCCGCCGGCGTGCAGGGCGAGGTCCCAGGGATTGCGGGTGACACCATGGACCTCGTTGAAGGCGAGGGTGCCGACGCCGAAGCTCGGCGTGTTGGTCTTGCCGATGACGAGGGCGCCAGCGCTGCGCAGGCGTTTGACGAACAGCGCGTCCTCGGTTTCCGGAGCGGCCTCGGCAAAGGCACGGGTGCCGTAGCTGGTCGGAAAGCCCTTCACCTTGTTGAGGTCCTTCACGGCGGTCGGCAGGCCGTGGAGGATGCCGGCCGGATCGCCGGCGGCCAGTTTGCGGTCGGCCTCCTCGGCGAGCGCCAGCGCCGCGCTTTCCGGCATCAGGGTGACGATCGAATTCAGCTTCGGATTGACCTCCTCGATCCGGCCGAGGAAGGCCTTCATCACCTCGATGGCGGAGATCTCGCGGGCGCGGAGCAGGCCGGCAAGCTCGGTCGCGGAACGGTAGTACAGCGGTTCGGTGCTCATCCTGCGGTCCTCGTTGGCTTGATTCACAAAGGTAATCTCAGAATTGCATGCAATGGCCGTGCCTTTCCATGCCCCTCGCCGGTTTGCGGGGATACCGTGACGGCAGGCATCTTGCGGCCGGCGCCCTTCGCGCGGCGTCTGCACAAGGGGGGTGCACGGCGACCTCCGGTCCCCTATCTCTTGATCATGGCGCGCATGCCGCCCGCGGGCGGCGACCGTTTGCGGCAACCGAGGAGATCGTCATGACCAGCACGGACCAGCGGCAGAAGATCGTCGAGGCCTTTCTCCAGCGGCTTGCCGATGGCGGCTGGGAGGCGCTGACCCTTGCGGACGTTGCGGCGGACGCCGGCCTGTCGCCGGCCGAGCTGCGTGCCGACTATGACGGCCGCCTCGCCATTCTCGCCGAGTTCATGCGCCGGACCGACATGGCGGTGCTGGAGGCGATCGATCCGGAGATGGCCGCCGAGCCGGCGCGCGAGCGTCTGTTCGACGTGCTGATGCGCCGGCTCGACGTGATCGCCCCGCACAAGACCGCCGTGAAGAAGCTGCTGCTCGCCGCCCGGCGCGATCCGGCGCTGGCGCTGGCGCTGAACGGCCTTGCGGTCACCTCGATGCGATGGATGATGGTCGCGGCCGCCACCGACCGGCCGGGACTGCCCGGCTCCTGCGGGCGCAGGGCCTTGCCGCCGTCTGGACCCGCACCATGGAAGCCTGGCTGAACGACGCCGATCCGGGCCTGTCGGCGACGATGATCGCCGTGGACAAGGGGCTGCGCCGCGGCGAGCGCTGGCTCGGCTGCGCCGACAAGGCCGCCGGCCTTGCCGAGCGGATCGCCTGCCGCGTCGCCGGCCGCCGCAAGACGCCGCCGAAAGCCACGCCGGTTCCGCCGGCCACACCCGGCGAGGCGGCCGCGGGCGAGGGGATCTGACACCCCCGTCCGCGCATCCCGCCGGCTCCATCCCTCCGGCCCCGATCCCTCTGGCCATCCGCGCACTTTGCGGCTAACTCCATGGACAACCGGGCGGATCTGCGGTCCGCCCCTCGTCCTCACACCCCGGAGCCCGCGATGGACAGTGCCGCCGTCCCCCTGATCACCTTCGACGACTTCCTGAAAGTGGACATCCGCGTCGGCGTCGTCGTCGAGGCCGAGGTCAACGAGGGCGCGCGCAAGCCGTCGCTGAAGCTGAAGATCGACTTCGGTCCGCAGATCGGCGTCAAACGCACCTCGGCGCAGATCACGAAACACTACACGCCGGACAGCCTGATCGGCCGCCGCGTGCTCGGCGTGGTCAACTTCCCGGTCAAGCAGATCGGCAAGTCGATCTCCGAAGTCCTGACCCTCGGCGTCCCCGACGCGGACGGGGAGGTCGTGCTGATCACCCCGGACCAGGACGTGCCGCTGGGTGGGCGGCTGTTCTGAGGGGGTGCATCGCCTCGCCTTCAGCGCCGATCTCCTCATTTTCCAAGGTATGACGTTAATCTGCCTTTCATTTTCTTTCGCATAGGTTGTGCAATCAGTCGTTGCTGCTGCGGGTGCAGCGCCACTTCGTCGATGACTTCAAGTGCCGGAGAGCGACGTCCCGGCCGCGATCGCAGGATCGCGGCGAACGGACGGCCGTGCATCGCGACCTGTTCAGCGGAGACAGCGGATGTCCTTTGGAAAGCGCGGCGTGGTTGTCGCCCCCAAGCCGAGAGTGGTGATCGAGCAGCCAAAGGAGATGGATCCCGAGGAGCCTCGGGACCACACCGGGGGAGTGTCCCTGACATCGCGCCTGTTACTGGTGTTCATCGTGCTGCTGGTCGCCTCCACCGGGCTTACCTACTACCTCTTCATCCAACTCGGTCACCAGCTTGCACGCTCATGGGAGTCCGTTGGCGAGGTTCCCAATGCCGAGAAGTTCCATACGGTTGTCGGCTTCGGCGGTGGGCAGCTGGAGGAAACGGAAGCATCCATCCACAGGAAGTGCCTTGCCTCCGCCACAAGCGATCTCGCATCGATCATCCGGATGCATGACGGTGATGCGTCGCGTGTCGCCTGGATGTACGGACCGGTCGGCGTCAGACGTGTCGCATCCTACGTCGACTGTTCGATGACGCGTCCAGCGACGGATCTGTGCCACCCCGAAGTGAAGGGCCGGATCGTTGATCTTGTCGTGTCCTACCTTGAAGTCCAGAAATCCGAATGGCGCAAAGAGCAGGAAGAGCAGATGATGCGCGACAATAGTATATTTGGATTTCGTGACAAGGAGTTCGATGAAACTGTCGCGAAGATCACGGAGGGAAGCGATTACTTCGACCAGAAACCGCGTGCCGACGATCCGGCGTTCCTTGCTCCGGACCCGCGCATTCGCCGCCGCCTCGTCTCTCTTGCCGAGAAGGGGATCCTCCAGGAAGGCGACTTCGCTCCCGGTTTCTTCAGCAAGGCGCCGAAATTCATTGCTGAGATATTCGCGACCACCAAGGTTACCGGAGCAGGTTGCGACTGACGCCTCCAGGGTCGGCGAATGGGTCGTCCCCCCCTCACACCGGCAACCGCACCTGCGCTCTCAATCCCCCGATCGGGCTCGACAGCAGGCGGATGTCGCCGCCGTGGGACAGGGCGATGTCCCGGGCGATGGCGAGGCCGAGGCCGGAGCCGGCGACGTCCTGGTTGCGGGCGTCGTCGAGCCGGTGGAACGGCCTGAACACCGCCTCGCGCTCGGCCTCCGGAATGCCCGGCCCGTCGTCGTCCACGGTCACGGTCAGCCAGTCGCCCTGGCGGGCGGCGGTCACGGTCACGCGGCTGCCGAAGCGGGCGGCATTGCCGACGAGATTGCCGATCATCCGCCGGAAGGCGAGCGGGCGCAGGTGGGCGGCAAGCTCCGGCGGGCAGTCGACGGTCACGATCCGGCCGGCGCGCTGCATCATCGCCTCGATGTCGCCGAGGAGATCGCCGACATCGGAAAGCACGCTCGCCTCGTCGGCCACTCCTTGCGCGAAGGCGAGATAGGCCTCCAGCATCGCCTGCATGATGTCGACGTCGCCGCGCATCGCCTCGGTTTCCTCGCCGGGCGGCAGCATCTCCAGTTCGAGGCGGAATCGGGTGAGGATCGTGCGCAGGTCATGGCTGACGCCGGCGAGCATGGTGGTGCGCTGCTCCACCTGCCGCTCGATGCGGCGGCGCATCTCGATGAAGGCATGGGCCGCCTGGCGAACCTCGCGGGCGCCCGACGGCGCAAAGTCCTTGGGCGGGGGCTGGCCGCGGCCGACCATCTCGGCCGCCTGCGCCAGCCGCTGGATCGGCCGGATCTGGTTTCGCAGGAAGATGATCGAGATGATGATCAGCACCAGCGCCGTCACCACCATCCAGACGATGAAGATGTGGGAGTTCGAGGCATAGGCGAAGTTGCGCGGCACCATGATCCGCAGCAGGCCGTCCCGCAGCAGGACGCGGATTTCCACCAGCGAGCCGTAGCTGGTGGTGTCGATCCGGACCGGCTCGGCGATGTGGCGGGTCAGGCTGCTGGCGAGCGTCCGGTCGAGCAGGGAAGAGAAACCCGGGTCGGGCGGGGGGCCGAAGGTCACACCCTGCTGGAAGCTCACGGTCATGCTGAGCCGTGTGGTGGCGACCCGGTCGACCGTGGCGATTGCCGCATCGTCGGGCGCCGCCTTGATCAGGTCGACGAGGCTCGCCACCTCGCGGCCCACTGCGTCGGACAGGCGCCGGGTGACGAGTTCGTAATGGCGGTCGATGAACACCTGCGCCAGCACGGCCAGGAGGATCACCATCGGCAGCACGATGATCAGCATCGACCGGCCGAACAGGCTCTTGGGCATCTGGCGGTTGACGGCGCGGGCCAGCGCCCGCCAGCCGCGCACCAGCGGCGCGGGCATCACCCGCGCCAGCCCCCGGCGCAGGACGCGCACCCCGTCGGACGAGCGGTCGAGCGCGCGGCTGACGAGGTCGGGGCCCTCGTCGGGATCTCCGCCGGGAAGGGCGCCGGGAGAGGCGCGCGGGGTCTCGTCGCCGGGTGCCATCGGGCCCTCAGTCGAGGCGCAGGCGATAGCCCACGCCGCGCACGGTCTGGAGGAACATCGGGCTCGACGGATCGTCCTCGATCTTGCGCCGGAGCCGGTTGATCTGGACGTCGACCGTCCGCTCGCCGACCGCCCCGTCGCCGCCGACCAGCACCTCGCGGGCGACCACGCCGTCGGGCGCGCGGGCGAACAGCGTGAGGAGCTGGCGCTCGCGCTCGGTCAGGCGCACCGGGTCGTCGCGCTCGAACAGCTCGCCCCGAGCGACATCGAAGCTGAAGCGGCCGAAGGCGACGCGGCGGGTGGGCGTGGTGCCGGGCGCGGCCGCTGCCGGGGCGCGGCGCTTCAGGATGTTCTGGATGCGCAGCACCAGTTCGCGCGGCTCGAAGGGCTTGGTCATGTAGTCGTCGGCGCCGGTCTCGAGGCCGCGGATGCGGTCCTCGCCCTCGGCGCGGGCGGTGAGCAGCAGGATGCCGACCTCGTGGCTGACGGTGAGGCTGGCCGCCAGCGAGATCCCGTCCTCGCCCGGCATCATCACGTCGAGCACCAGCAGGTCGAAGGCGATCGTCTCCAGCTTGCGCCGCGCCTCGGCCGCGTCCCCCGCCACCGTCACGCGAAACCCGCGCGCGGCAAGAAAGCGCTGCAGCAGGCTGCGGATGCGGCTGTCGTCGTCGACGACGAGAATGTGCGCGGCGTCGTCGGCGGGACCGGCGGGCGTCTGGCCGCGGGCGTCGGGGGTCATCGTCGGCTCCTCGTGCTGTGCGCTCGGCGGATCGGCTCAGGCGAATGGGGTCAGGCGATGTCGTCGGCGGGGGGCGCGCCCTCGCCGCCGCCGATCATCGCCTCCAGAAAGCGGCGGACGGCCGGCTGCTCGGCCGGCGACAGGCTGGCGAGCGCGTGGTCGATCCGGCGCGACTGCAGGGCGATCAGCTCGCGGGCGAGCCGGCTGCCGCGCGGCGTCGTGGTCAGCAGGCGCTGGCGGCGGTCGACCTCGCCGGGGGTCTGGACGATGTAGCCCTCGTCGACCAGCTGCTTGAGTACCCGGCCGAGGCTCTGCTTGGTGATGCGCAACAGGTCGAGCAGGTCGGTCACCCGCATGCCCGGATTGCGCTCGACGAAATGCAGCACCCGGTGATGGGCGCGGCCGAAGCCGAAGCGCGCCAGCAGCTGGTCGGCATCGCCGACGAAGTCGCGATAGGAGAAGAAGATCAGCTCGATCAGGTCGACATGCCCCGGCGCGTCGGCCGGTCCGGTTGCCCCCGCACCCGCCGCCGTCTCGTCCCGCATCGTCGTCGCGACCTTCGAGAAATTTATGTCAGCCATATTGACTTATTTGGTCCCGATTGTTATTCCCGTGACGCTTCGGCAGGAGACCGGATGCGGCGCGTTGCGCCCGTCCGGCCTTTCGACCGGCGCGGATCCCGGGTGCCGCCCCACCGGCGCCCCCGACCGTTCCGGCGACAGCGGATGCCTTCCGGGTCGCTTTCGTGCGACACTATCCGCTCCTTCGCCGCCGCGCAAAACAATGGTCGCCTCGTGCAATGGGCCCCCGCAGCTCGCGGAGCGGCCCGGCGGCGTCCCGGCCGAAACAAACGGGAGTTCGGACAATGGCAAGCGTTCCCTTCGACAGCCGTGACGGCGTCATCTGGTACGACGGCGAATTCGTCGACTGGAAGGACGCCAAGGTGCACGTGCTGACCCACGGCCTGCACTACGGAAGTTCGGTGTTCGAGGGCGAGCGTGCCTATGGCGGCGAGATCTTCAAGCTGCGCGCCCACACCGACCGGCTGATCGAGTCGGCCCGCATCCTCGGCTTCAAGATCCCCTACAGCGCCGACGTGATCGACGCGGCCTGCCGCGAGACCCTGTCGCGGATGAATCTCGTCGATGCCTATCTGCGGCCCGTCGCCTGGCGCGGCTCGGAGATGATGGGCGTCTCGGCGCAGAACAACACCATCCACCTTGCGATTGCCGCCTGGGAGTGGCCGTCCTACTTCAAGCCGGAAGAGCGGCTGAAGGGTATCCGCCTCGACATCGCCGAGTATCACCGCCCCGATCCGAAGACTGCGCCGTCGAAGTCGAAGGCCGCCGGCCTCTACATGATCTGCACGATCTCCAAGCACGCGGCCGAGGCCAAGGGCTATGCGGACGCGATGATGTACGACTATCGCGGCTACGTGGCCGAGGCGACCGGCGCCAACATCTTCTTCGTCAGGGACGGCGAGATCCACACACCGACCCCGGACTGCTTCCTCAACGGCATCACCCGCCAGACGGTGATCGAACTGGCCAGGCGCCGCGGCCTCGTGGTCAACGAGCGCCACATCCTGCCGGACGAGCTGGCCACCTTCAGCGAATGCTTCATCTGCGGCACCGCCGCGGAGGTGACGCCCGTCTCGGAAATCGGCCCCTACCGCTTCCAGCCGGCGACGATCACCGAGACGCTGATGAACGACTACATGGCCGAGGTCCAGCCGAAGCCGGCCGCCGCCGCGGCGGAGTAAGGCCTTTCCGGCCGGTTCTGGCCGGCTGCTGGCGCATGGGAAGGCCGGGCGAAAGTTCGGCCTTTTTCGTTGTCCGAAAGGGCCTTTCGTTCGCAGGGGCGAAGGCTTCGGGGGCTGACCCGACAGCGGCCGCCTCGCAGACCCCCTCACCCTGACCCTCGCCCCTCAGGGGAGAGGGACAGTGAGGGGGGAGCCATGCGGCACAGCGCCGGCGTTACCCCCCTCAGAAATCCGTCATGTCCGGGATCCGTCCGAAGGCGATCTTGCCGCCGGCGTAGCCGCCGGGCAGCGCCGGTTCGAGGCCGAGGGTGACGAGGTGCGGCCGTGGCGGGCGTGGAGGGCGTCGACCACGTCGGCGAGCCGCTCGCGGCGGCCGCGGGCGGCGTCGTCGGCGCCGGGAAAGAGTCCGGCCTCGCGGGTGTCGCTCGCCACGAGATCGGACAGGGACACGGCGACCCCGCGTGCCCGGGCCGGCGCCGTCTGGCGGGCGGCGCGGGCGAACAGGCCGTCGAGGGCGTGGAGCAGGGTGAAGTCGTCGCGGGCGTCGGGCAGCGGCGCCTCGCCGTGCCAGCGTCCGCCGGTCTCGCCCTTGATGGAGAGCGTCAGCCGCCGCGCGGAAAAGCCGGCCCGGCGCATCCGCCGCGCTGCCTTGCCGAGCAGCAGCCGCGCGCAGTCGCGCTGGCGCTCCGGGGTGCGCCAGTCGCCGGCGAGCACCCGGCCGTGGCTGAACATGCCGGTCTCGGTCGCCTCGCGGATCACCTCGTAGCCGTGCAGTTCGTACCAGAGCCGCTCGCCCTCGACGCTGCCCCACAGCGCCCGCATCTGCTTGGGCGCGAGCGCCCACAGCGCGGGCATGTCGGTCACGCCGGCGCGGGCAAGCCGCGTCGCCATCCGCTCGCCGATGCCCGGGATGTCGCCGAGCGGCACGTCCAGCAGGCGGCCGGGGAGGGTGTCCGGGTCGAGACGCACGAAGCCGTCGGGCTTTTCCATCTCGGCGGCGATCTTGGCGAGGCGTTCGTTGGCGGCAAGGCCGATGGACGCGGTGAGGGCCGGGCCGAAGGCGCGGCGCAGGCCGTCCTTGACCGCGCGGGCAAGGTCCGCACCGCGCGCCGCCTCGTTCTCCAGCAGCGCGCAGACCATCTCGTCGATGGAGCGCACCGCGAGGATCGGCACCACGCTGTCGACGACGGCGCGGATCTCGTGATGGAGACGCACGTAGACGTCCGGCCGGGCGACGCGGACGACGAGATCGGGCAGGAGGCGGAGCGCCTCGCGCAGAGGGGTGTGGGTCTTGACGCCGAAGCGCTTGGCCTCGCGGCTGGCCGCGATCAGGCTGGTGGAGCGGCTTTCGATCGGAATGACGCCGACAGGCCGCCCGACGAGCGCCGGATCGAGGTGCTGCTCGGCGCTGGCATAGAAGCTGTCGAAGTCGATGTAGAGCCGTTCGATACGGTCCGGCCGCGCATGGATCTCTCGCTGATCATGAGAACAGAAAGAGAACATAGCGCCGACCGGGATCAGAGTCGAGAGCCTTCGGAACCGCGCGGACCCGCGCGGCCGGTTATTCCGCCGGCACGTTGCGGGCGTGGAACAGCCGGCCGCCCTCGGTCACGAACACGATGGCGAGCGCACCGGCGCCGAGCAGGGTGAAGCCGAGGGCGAGCGGCAGGGTGGTGCCGTCGAAATGCTGGCCGATGAAGAAGCCGAACAGCGCGCCGCCGAAGGTGGTGGCAAAGCCCAGGGTCGAGGAGGCCGTGCCGGCGATGTGGCCGAGCGGCTCCATGGCCATGGCGTTGAAGTTGGACATCACCAGGCCGAACATGAACATCGTCGCCGACTGCAGCGCGATGAAGCTCCACACGCTCTCGCCGCCGGCCGCGATCACCAGCACATGCAGCAGGCTGACGAGGGTGAAGCCGATCAGCGCCGCATGGGAGACGAGGCGCATGCCGAGGCGCTCGACGATCTTCGAGTTGAGGAAGGAGGCCGCCGCCATGAACAGGGCGATCGAGGCGAAGGCGAGCGGAAACATCGTGCCGAGGTCGAACACGCCGACGAACACCTGCTGCGACTGGTTGATGAAGCCGAACAGGGCGCCGAGGATCAGCGTCGTCGCCATCGTGTAGCCGAGGGCCACGCGGTTGGTGAGGGCCATGACATAGGCGCGGGCGATGGTGGTGACGTTCGGCGCGGCGCGGCGCTCGGGCGGCAGCGTCTCGGGCAGGCGCAGCACCGCCCACAGCAGCACGAAGGCGCCGAGCAGGGTCAGGAGGCCGAACACCCAGCGCCAGGGCGCGAGCAGGATGACGATCTGGCCAAGGGCCGGGGCGATCACCGGCACGAGGATGAACACCAGCATGATCAGCGACATCACGCTCGCCATGCGCCGGCCGCCGTAGCAGTCGCGCACGATCGAGACGCTGATGACGCGGGTCGCGGCGGCGCCGACGCCCTGCATGGCACGGGCAAACAGCAGCTGCTCGAAGCTGCCGGCAAAGCTGGCGAGGCCGGCAAAGGCGACGTAGATGACGATGCCGGCGATCAGCACCCTGCGCCGACCCCAGATGTCGGACATCGGGCCGTAGAACAGCTGGGCGAAGCCGAAGCCGAGCAGGTAGGCGGTCACCACCAGCTGGCTGCCGTTCTCGTCGGTGACGCCGAGCGCACTGCCGATGTCGGGCAGGGCGGGCAGCATCATGTCGATGGCGAGCGCGTTCATGGCCATGGCCATCGCCATCAGCGCGATGAATTCCTTGAAGCCGATGCCGTCGTGGGTCGCGACATAGGGCGGCGCGGCTTTCGGGGGGGTGGAAGACATGGGTCGAAAGTCCTGTCGGCGGCGAACCTGGTCGGTCGGCCGTCACATGCATGATGATCAAATATGGGAGCGCCATCGCGAATGGCGACGGCATTCCGCACGGAATGGAGGACGTCGCGGCCGCGGGGGGCCGGAACGGCGACGGCGCATCCCGGCGGCCCGGTCAGGGCACGCGGACGCGCGGTCGGGCCGCGCTCTCCGGCGCGACGGATCATCTATACCTGAAAACGTAAGGAAGGCGGATCAACTTTTGGAGAGAGCCGCCTCCCGCCGGATGCATGGCGCGGACGCGGGGCTGTTTTCAGCTCCACCGCGCCTTGCGCGCATCGTCGTCGGCTTTCGCCTCGACCCAGTCGCCGGAGGTGCCGTCCTTCAGATGCTCCTTCTTCCAGAAGGGCGCGCCGGTCTTCAGGTAGTCCATCAGGAATTCGGCGGCGGCAAAGGCCGCCTCGCGGTGCGACGAGGCGCAGGCGACCAGCACGATGCGGCCGCCCGGCGGGATCCTGCCGTGGCGGTGGATCACGGTGAGGCCCAGCAGCGGCCAGCGGGCGGCGGCGGCCTCGGCCACGCGGGCAATCTCTGCCTCGGCCATGCCGGGATAGTGCTCCAGCTCCAGCGCGGCGAGCCGGCCGCCCTCGTCCCGGCAGAGTCCGACGAAGCTCGCCACCGCGCCGACATCGGCCCGGCCCTCGGACAGGGCGGCGATCTCGGCGCCGGGATCGAAATCCTCGGCGGTGACGCGGATGGTCGCCATCTCAGCCTCCGGTCATCGGCGGGAACAGCGCGATCTCGCGGGTGCCGGCCACCGGCTCGTCATGCTGGGCGTGGGTCTGGTCGAGCGCCACGCGGATGCGCGCGTCGTCGTCCAGCGCGGCGGCATAGCCCTCGCCGCGCGCTCAGGAAGGTCAGCAGGTCGGCGACGGTGACGACATCGTCCGGCAGATCGAGGGTTTCTTCCGTCCGGCCGATCCGCTCGCGGACCCAGGCGAAGTAGACGAGCTTGACCACGGGTGTTTCCTTGCAGGTCTGCGTCTCACCGAGCCGCGCATGCCCCTGCCTGCAGGGGCGTGTGCGTGAGGAATCGCCCGACCGGGCGCCGGCCGGTCAGGCCGTGAGTCCGGAAACCTGACGCGTCAGGTTTCCGGGGAAAGGCTCAATCGTCCATCAGATGGACGAGGCCGGCGCGGAGATAGTCGTAGCCGGTGTAGAGCGTCACCAGCGCGGCCGCCCACAGCAGGGTCAGGCCGACAAGGCTGGTGCCGGGAATGAGGTTGTCGCCGGCCTCGCCGGTGAGCAGGAAGCCGATCGCGACCAGCTGGGCCGCGGTCTTCCACTTGGCGAGCCAGGTCACGGGCACGCTGACCTTCAGCTCGGCGAGGAACTCGCGCAGGCCCGAGACGAAGATCTCGCGCATCAGGATGATCACCGCCGCCCACAGCGACCAGCCGCCGATGGTGCCCTCGCCGGTCAGCACCAGCAGCGACACGGCGACCAGCAGCTTGTCGGCGATCGGGTCGAGCATCCGGCCGAGCGCCGACTGCTGCTTCCAGGCGCGGGCGAGATAGCCGTCGAGATAGTCGGTCACGCTTGCCACGAGGAACAGGCCGAAGGCCAGCCAGCGCCCGGAATCCCCCTCCACATACATCGAGGCCGCCACCATCGGCACGGCGGCGATCCTGAAATAGGTCAGGACGTTGGGCAGGGAAAGCGCGTGGGACTTCATGATACGTCGGGTCTCGGCTCGGCGGACGGTCACGGGCGCCGGGTGCGCCATCGGCCTTTGAGACCATGCCGGGCGGTCCGCGTCAATGAGCGGCGGCGACAAAGCGGCTTTGCCGCAACGGGCCAGCCGTCCGCCACCGGAGGCCATGGTCAGCCGGCGGACTATTCCACGAAGCCGATGAAGCGGCCGGCGACGAGCACGGCCGGCCAGAGCAGCAGCGACAGCCCGAGGCAGAGCAGCGCCAGCGGTCGGCGAACCGGCGAGCCTGCGACCGCGCCGCGCGACGTGGTCAGGAAGATCGCCGCATTGGCCAGCGCAAGGGCGAGCAGCACCAGCTTCAGCCGGAAGGCCGGGTTGGCGGCATAGTCCACCGGCCGGACGGAAAACAGCGCGAAGCCCGTCAGCAGCGCGACCACGAGGCCGGCGATCGCGACCGGGCGCAGCAGGCGCTCGGCCGCGGCCCCGTCCGCAGCGCGGCGCAGCAACTGGACGTCCATCACCAGAACCGAGGTCACCAGCGCGCCGAGGCCGGCGATGTGCAGCGCATTCACCAGCGGATAGATCCAGAAGGACGCGCGCAGCGCCGCGGCCGGCGCCGAGGCCTCCAGCGCCTGCAGCCACTCGGTCAAAGCCCGTCGGTCCGGCGCGGATAGACGTCATAGGTGGTGCCGCGCACGATCAGCCGCACCGCCTTCATCCGCGGTTCGGTGTCTTCCCGCGAGCGATTGCCGATCGCGGTCACCTCCTCGCCGGGGGCGGCGCTGTCCTCGGTGAAACCGGCGGCGCGGGTGGCATAGGGCGGGGCAAGCTCCACCCGCCAGATCGTGCCCTCGACGTCCACGTCGAGCGTCGCATGCGGATTGCCGACATAGACCTCGCGGACGACGCCCTCGAGCTGGAAGAAGCCGTCCTCGGTCCACGACCAGCCATGGTGGGCGAAGGCCGCGCCGGCCAGCCCGCCGCTGGCGACCAGTGCGCCGCCGAGCGCGAGAATCCCGCGCCGTGTTGTCTGCCTCATACCGGCCTCCCTGTGCTGCCGCCCGGCACAGCGCCAGGTGGTCTCCCGTCCAAGGGTCGCGCGGAGTGCGGCAAGGGCAAGGTGGAAGGAGGCGGGTTCACGGAATGTTGAGCGGGGGTCTTTGAGGAGGGTTCTGCCGCACCCCCCTCCCTGTCCTGCCGGCCATGGATCACGGGCCCCTCGGCGTTCGGCCATCGGCCTCACCCCCGCGAGGGGGGGAGGAGACGATGGGCGCATCTTCCGCATTCGACAGCAGCGTTTCGTCCCCCCTCGTGGGGGAGGGACAGGGAGGGGGGAGCCCCCACGGCACGACGCCTACGAACAGGCTTTCTCGATGCGCCGGGTTTGCACGCCGCTCCACCCGACCCGACAGCCGGCCGCCTCGCAGACCCCCTCACCCTGACCCTCTCCCCAGCGGGGAGAGGGGACGATGGAGGCGATGCCGCGTTCACCTCCGGCATCCCGCCGGAACGGACAGTCATCTGACGAAAGCCGCTGCAATCCGGCGTTCCCTCTCCCCTAGGGGGAGAGGGACAGGGTGAGGGGTGAGCCACACCCACAAACCCACGAGATCCTCCTCAGTGACCCTTCCCCCGATACGCCCACAGCACCTTGTAAAAATGCTCCACCAGCCGCGTCTTCGGCGTGCGCCAGCACTGCACCGGACCGAAGCCGTCGTGGATCAGGCAGGCGTTGCACGACACGCAGTCGACCTTGCCGCGGCGGCCCTGCACGATCTGGCGGGCGATGTCCGGCTCGCGGATGAAGGGGCGGGCCATGGCGAGGAAGTCGGCGTCGCCGGAGGCGAGCACCTCTTCCATGATCTCCGTCGACCGGATGCCGCCCATCAGGATCACCGGCAGGCCGGTGCGGGCCTTCACCTCGCGGGCAAGCGGCCGGAAATAGGCCTCCGCCGGGCCGCGGGCAAACACCCGGTGCAGCAGCATGTCCTGCAGGGCCCGCAGCGGTCCGACGCCCACATAGGGGCGGATGTTCTCGGCATAGTCGTGGAGGATGTTCAGCCCCGGTTCCACCGCGTCGAGCAGGCCCTCGGCGTGGATCGCCGACAGCCGGTCCAGTCCCTCTTCCAGCGTCAGGCCGCCGTCCACCTTGTCCATCAGGCCGAGCCGGGCGGCGAAGGGGAAGCCCTCGCCGACCTCGGCGCGGATGCGGCGGATCACCTCGGTCACCAGCCGGGCGCGCCGTGTTGCATCGCCGCCCCAGCCGTCGCTGCGCTGGTTGGAATAGGGCGACATCGACTGGCTGAGCAGGTAGCCGCTTGCCCCCAGCAGGAAGATGCTGTCGTAGCCGGCGGCCTTGGCCCGGCGCGCGCCGCGCCGAAGGCGTCGATCACTTCGGCAAGGTCGGCCTCGGTCATCTCGCTGGCGGTGATGCCGGTCATCGGATTGGTCACGGCCGAGGGCGCCAGCGGCGCGATCTCGGGGATCATCGTCTGCGATCCCACGTGGCCGAGTTCGGCGAAGATCAGCCCGCCCTCGCGGTGCACGGCCTCGGTCAATCGGGCATGGCCCTCGATCAGGCCGTCGTGATGGATGCCGGTCTGCAGGCCGTGATGGCGGCCGCGCGGGTGGACGTAGATGTGGCCGGTGATGACGAGACCCGCGCCACCGGCACCCAGCCGGCGATAGAACTCGATCGCCTCCGGCGTCACCTCACCCCCCGGGCCGCCGCGCGCCTCCGACGTCGCCGCCCGGACGATCCGGTTGGGAATGCGCAGCCCGCCGATCGTCCCCGGTTGCAGCGCCCGCATGGCCATCCCTCCCAGCTTCGCGCGGCGAAAACCATCGCGCAGATCTCCGATCCTCCGCGCGGGGCACAAGCGCTGCGGGGGGGGGGGTGAATTTCGATCATACTCACATTGGATTTAATCTAGTTCAATGGGCGGGTGAGGTGCAACAGCGGCCGTGGCTTTCCCCTCATCCTTCGAGACAGTCGCTGCGCGCCTTCCTCAGGAGGAGGGGAAAGAGCGACTCTCGCAGGGAACTCCCGTCTCCCGAAGGCCTCGTCCCGAGGAAGCCCGCAGGGCCGTCTCGAAGGGCGAGGCGGGTGCGTGGAGCTCGAGTAAGGCCCGGCGAAGACGGCGGCGAGGCGGAGCAGAACTCGACGCGCCTTCCCCCCTCACGACCCCTCATGAAAATAGTCGTGGATCGCCTTGGCCGTCGCCGCCGAGATCCCGTCGACCGACGCGAGGTCGTCGAGGCCGGCGCGTTCGATGGCTTTCAGGGTACCGAAATGGTTGAGCAGGGCGCGCTTGCGGGTCGGGCCGACGCCGGGGATCTCTTCGAGGCCGGCGCGGCCGATGTCCTTGGAGCGTCGGGCCCGATGCGAGCCGATGGCGAAGCGGTGGGCTTCGTCGCGCAGGCGCTGGATGTAGTAGAGCACCGGGTCGCGCAGCGGCAGCATGAAGTCGGGCTTGCCGGGTACGTGGAATTTTTCGCGCCCCGCGTCGCGGTCCGGGCCCTTGGCGACGCCCACCAGCGGCACGTCGTCGATGCCGAGTTCGTCGAGGATCGCTTTGGCCGCCGAAAGCTGGCCGGCGCCGCCGTCGATCAGCACCAGATCCGGCCACGGCCCGACCTCGCCCTCGGGAGAGGCCGTGTCGCCGCGAACCCCGTGCTCCTTCACGAGCCGGGAGAAGCGCCGCATCAGCACCTCGCGCATCATGCCGAAGTCGTCGCCGGGGGTGATGTCGGTCGAGCGGATGTTGAACTTGCGATACTGGCCCTTCACGAAGCCTTCCGGCCCCGCGACGATCATGCCGCCGACCGGGTTCGAACCCTGGATGTGCGAGTTGTCGTAGACCTCGATCCGGCGCGGCGGGGCGTCGAGGCCGAACACGCGGGCGACGCCGTCGAGCAGAACGCCCTGGGAGGAGGTGTCGGCCAGCTTGCGGCCGAGCGCCTCGCGGGCGTTCTGCAGGGCATGGTCGACGAGGTCCTTCTTCTCGCCCCGCTTCGGCGCGGCGATCTCCACCCGGTGGCCGGCGCGTTCCGACAGCGCGGCCGACAGCAGGTCGAGCTCGTCCGGTTCGTGGCCGACCAGCACGAGACGTGGCGCCGGCTTGTCGTCGTAGAACTGGCCGATGAAGCTCGCCATGATCTCGCCCGGCTCCATCGCCTTGTCGGCGCGCGGGAAATAGGCGCGGTTGCCCCAGTTCTGGCCGGTGCGGAAGAAGAACACCTGCACGCAGGCCTGACCCGCCTCCTGGTGGAGCGCGAAGACGTCGGCCTCCTCCACCGTCTGCGGATTGATCCCCTGGTGCGAGACCACGTGGGAGAGGGCGGCGAGGCGGTCGCGGTAGACCGCGGCGCGCTCGAACTCCATCTCGGCGGAGGCGGCCTGCATCTCGCGGCGAGCGTGTCGCGGATCGCCCGGCTCTTGCCCGAGAGGAAGGCGGTCGCCTCGCGCACCAGCTCGGCATAGTCCGGCGGCGAGATCTCGCCGGTGCAGGGCGCCGAGCAGCGCTTGATCTGGTGCAGCAGGCAGGGGCGGGTGCGGCTCTCGAACACTGCGTCGGTGCAGGTGCGGATCAGGAACGCCTTCTGCATGGCGTTGATGGTGCGCGCCACCGCACCGGCGCTGGCGAAGGGGCCGAAGAAGCGGCCTGGCCGCGAGCGGGCGCCGCGGTGCTTGACCAGCTGCGGCGCCGGGTGGTCGCCGGTGATCAGGATGTAGGGAAACGACTTGTCGTCGCGCAGCAGCACGTTGAACTTCGGCTTCAGCTGCTTGATGAGGTTGGCCTCGAGCAGCAGCGCCTCGGTCTCGGTCGCGGTGGTGACGAATTCCATCGCCGCCGTCGCCTGGATCATCCGGGCGATGCGGTTCGACTGTCCCATGATCCGGGTGTAGTTGGCGACCCGCTTCTTCAGGCTGCGCGCCTTGCCGACATAGAGCACGTCGCCGGTTGCAGACAGCATGCGGTAGACGCCGGGGCCCATCGGCAAGAGCTTCACCGCATCGGCGATCACGTCCACGCCGCGGCGCAGGCGCGCCTCGGCCGCTGCCGCGCCGGCGGGGGTGGTCTCGTCCGCGTCCTCGTCGTCGGTGGACGGGGTGGCGCCCGGCTCCGTCGGCTCGATCCCGTCCGGAGTCGTGCCTTCGGGCGCCATGCCTTCGGACCCGGTCCCGCCCGTCTCCGGCGCGTCGATGTCGGTGATGTCGTCGTCGTCCATGGTCCCGTGGGGATCCTGCCGGGTCACGCCGCCGGCGTCGCTCCGCCGATCGTCCCGCGCCCGTCCTTTGCTCCGCCACCCGCATATGGGGTGCCGACTCGCCTCATTCGACGATGCCTACGACGTCCGGCGTCTGCCACGCAAGATGCTGGCCGCCGTCGAGCGCGAGCATCTGGCCGGTGATCGAGGGCGTGGTCACGAGGAACAGCACGGCGGCGACGATCTCGTCGGTCCCCGGGCCGGCGCCGAGCAGCACCGCCTCCGACTGGCGCCGGAAATCCTCCGGCGACTGACGCTCGTTGGCCAGCGTCGGGCCGGGGCCGATGCCGTTGACGCGGATCCGCGGGGCAAGGCCCTGCGCCATCGTCCGCGTCGCGGTCCACAGCGCCGATTTCGCCAGCGTGTAGGAGAAGAAGTTCGGCGTCAGGCGCCAGACCCGCTGGTCGATCATGTTGACGACGTTGCCGCTCCAGCCGTCCGGCAGGCGCGCGGCAAGCTGGCTGGCCAGCAGGCAGGGCGCAGCGAGGTTCACCGCCATCTGCCGGGCGAACAGGTCGGGGTCGAGATCGTCCACCGTATCGCCGACGAACATCGAGGCGTTGTTGACGACGAGGCTGACCGGCCCCAGCGCCGCCTCGGCCTGGGGGATCAGTTCCGCGACCGCGGCCGCATCGGCAAGGTCGCCACGGACGATCGCCGCCTCGCCGCCGGCCGCGGCGATCTCGGCCACCACGCGTTGCGCCTCGGCCCGCGAGGTGTTGCAGTGGATCGCCACCCGAAATCCCGCGCGGGCGAGACCGACGGCGATCGCCCGGCCGATGCGCCGCGCACCGCCGGTCACCAGCGCCGTTTCGCGGGGCTGGCGACGGCCGGTGCCGCCGTCGATCCGATAGCGTTCCGTGCGATCCTCGTAGCCCATCGACACCGTCTCCGGATCATGGCGGCCCCGCGGCCGCCGCCGTGCGCTCTATACGCGGCGGCGATCCGGCGGATCACCGTCCGGCGCCGGATTTCCGGGGTCTTCACGGGGCGTGTCAACGCGGGACGGCCAGTTCACTCATGGTCAACACCTGTTAACCGCACCGCACAATCACCTTGCAATCGTCACATTTTCGCCATTTGCGGCCGGGTGCAGCGCCACATTGCGCGGGCAGTTTCACATCAACGGAACAGTCCGAGCCAAAGCCGCGTTGTCCTGCCGGCAAATCACCGAAAGGTGGTTCGGGACGGGTGGGGCCTCGGATGTCCGGTGTTCCACCTGGCGTGACCTTCCCGCGTCAGGGACAGAAATTAGGAGTCTTACATGCGTATCTCGATCATCCGGATGATGGCCGGCGTCTCCGCCGCGGTTCTCGCCACCGGTGGCGTGGCCCTCGCGGCCGACATTTCCGAGCCGATCCCCGCGGCTCCGATCGCCGACCCCTATGTCGCGCCGACCACCTTCGACTGGAACGGCCCGTATGTCGGCGCCTACGGCGCTTACGGCTTCGGCTCCTATGACGTCTCGAATGCCGACGGCAGCCGTGACATCGACGTCGACGGCTTCACCGGCGGCATCTACGGCGGCTACAACTACATGGTCACCCCGAATGTCGTGGTCGGCGCCGAAGCCGACCTCGGCCTCGGCGACGATGCCAAGTTCCGCTTCCAGGGCACGGACGTGAAGGCCGACTCGTCGGTCGCCGGTTCGGTCCGTGGCCGCGTGGGCTACGCCTTCGACAACGTCATGGTCTACGGCACCACCGGTGTCGCGATCGCTGGCGGCGAAGCGAAGTTCAATGGCGGCAAGGACGAGAACACCCACGTCGGCTGGGTTGTCGGCGGCGGCGTCGAAGCGGCCCTCACCGAGAACATCACGGCCCGCGCCGAGTACACCTACACCGACATGTCGGAAGAGACCTACACGGTCGCCGGCGAGTCGGCCAAGGCGGACCTCGACGGCAGCCTGATCAAGGTCGGCGTCGGCTACAAGTTCTGATCTCTGCGATCGGGCGGAGCGCCCTGCGCTCCGCCGGTTTCCTCCCGGGACCAGCGTCCCGCGACTTCGGCGTGCGGCCCCAAGGGCCGCGCGCCTTTTCTTTGCGTGATCTTCTTTGACCCCGTCGGCCGCGATGCGGTGCGATGCCGGCGTTCAGCCGGCGGGCCGCGTTGCCGCGAAGGCCGGAACCGCCGCGGAGAAATCCTCAAGCCATCCGACGAGGCGCGGCCGCTCCGCGCGCCAGTCTCCGGCAAAGCGCAGGTCGAGATAGCCGAGTGCGCAGGCGAGCGCGACAGCCCCTGCGGTCACCGGCGCCGCAAAGGGGGCGCGCGTTGCTTCCAGCATGGCCAGCGTGCGGGTGATCTTGGCCATCTGCCGTGCCACCCAGGTCTCGCTGCGTTCACCGTCGGCGCGGAACCGCGTTTCGTAGACGATCAGCAAGGCCGCGTCCGCGAGACCGTCGGCGGTCGCCTGCAGCACCAGGTCGTCGAAGCGCGCCTCCGCATCGGCCGGAAACAGCCCACCACCGGCGAGATGGTCGAGATATTCGACGATCACGCGGCTGTCGTAGACCGGCTTGCCCGAGGGGCCGACGAGAACCGGGATCTTGCCGAGCGGATTGTCGGCGAGGAGATCCGGACCGGGCGTCGCCGTGTCGGTCTCGACGAGGCGCAGGCGCGGCCCCAGGCCGAGGACGGCGGCGGCGATCCGGGCCTTGCGCACGAAGGGCGAGGCGGGCGAGCCGCGAAGCAGAAGGTCGGCGTCGGTCATCTGTCTCTCCGGAATAATGAGCGTGGGACGGGGGAAGGGCGCTCAGCGGATCGGCGGCAGCACGACCGAGGCCGAGCGGCAGCCCTTGGCGTCCACCTCCGCGCAGGGCCGGAATTCAAGGTCGGGCGTCATGCAGATCCGCACCTCGTCCAGCCGCCGCCCGTCGCAGGAGACGGCGATGCCGCTGCCCTGGATCGCGGGATTGGCGGCGCGGAAGGCGGATTCCACCGCCTGCGGGCTGGTGACCACATGGCGGTCGAGCCGGCGCAGCGACGGCGGGATCACGACGCGGGCGTGGGCCTTGCGGACGAGATCGAAGTAGTCTTCGGGATCGAGGCCGGTGCAGGCACCGTGCTTGCGCCACTGGTGGCGGATGAGGCCGACGCTGGGCATCAGGTCGATCACGGCGTCGATGGTCCGGCGCCGGGGCTCGGCCCGTGCGTCGCAGAACTCGGGCCAGCCGCGCTCGTATTGCGGCCACAGCCCGTGGACGACGAAGCCGTAGGCGCGGCCCGGTCCGCATTGCAGGCTGTCGCGGCCCTGCCGATCCTCGCAATAGGTCGGCGACCACGAGAGCGACAGGACATAGAAGTCGAAATCCCCGGGCCGGTCGTCGGCGGCGGCCGGAGCCATGGTGCCGACGGCCGCCAGCAGGGCGAGAGCAAGGCCGCGCAGACGGGCGCGCGGCCGCAGGGCAACTGGTGTCATGTCGGTCCGTCGATCATTTCAGGCTTCGGCATTCCTGACCGTAGACATACCACGGATCGTGACCGGCGACGCAGAAGTCGACGTTCCAGCCGATGCCGGCAAAGCCCCGGCCCGCGGACAGCATGTAGTAGAGCCGGCCGGTGCGGCCATCGGCCAGCCGGGCCTTTGCGGCGCAGTGGCGCGTGGCGATGGCGCTCGGTCCGAAGGCCTCCAGACGGCCGGGACCGGCATCGTGAATGTCGCGGATCTCGATGCCGTCGCGCGCCTCCGGCGTCGCCGCCGCGTGGCGGCTGCGGATCGTGCCGAGGACGCCGGCATCGCTGCAGGCGGGGAGGGACTGGGCCGCGTTGCCCGTCAGCGAGATGGTCTCGAAGGCGGTGGCGGGGCTCGAAAAGAGGACGAGCGCAAGGGTTGCGCAGTACGAGATACTGATCTGGCGCATCGGATGTCCCTGTCGGACGGAAGAGGGCCAGAGTGTCCAAGCGGGGCGGGCGAATCAACCCGAGCCGGAGCTAAATTTTAAGACAATGTTAACGAACGGGCGCGATCGCCTTGGCGAACCGGGGTTTTTCTGCGGGATGAGCAGGCGCGCAGGTTGCGGGATCGCTGCCGCGCTGCGCATCTCGCCCGCAGGCCGATGAACTGCCGACAGGATGACATGGGGGTTTTTCCCTCGTTCTTCGAGACAGGCGCTGCGCGCCTTCCTCAGGATGAGGGAAGAGCAATTCCTTGTTTCTGAATGATAAGAATTCCCCGAGGCCTCATCCTGAGGAGGTCCGCAGGGCCGTCTCGAAGGACGAGGCCGGGTGCGCGATCAGGGCGCGCCAACACCGGCCGCGCCATCCTCACGTTCGCAGATGAACCGGCCATCCGGCGCCGCACGCGGAATATGCACTATCCGCATCGCGTCCGCGCTCAGTCCTCCGGGGCTTCCTCGCCCACCAGCCAGTCGACCCGCTCGCCGGCGCCCTCGCCGTTGGCGAGCAGGGCGGTCAGGGCGGGCAGGGCGGCGGCGATCTCTTCGTCGAGCTGCCACGGCGGGTTGACCAGCAGCAGGCCGGCGCCGGCGAGCGGCCCGGCCGTACCGGTACGGCGGACCCACTGCTCGACCCGCAGAATGCGCGTCAGGCCGCTGGCCGCCACGGCGGCGTGGAAGCGGCGCACGGCGCCGGCGTCCTTCAGCGGATACCAGACCATCTGCACGCCGGTGGCAAAGCGGCGGTGCGCCTCGACCATGGTCTCGGCGAGCCGCTCGAACTCGCCGGCCTGTTCGAAGGGCGGATCGACGATCAGCAGGCCGCGCCGCTCCGGTGGCGGCAGCAGGCTGCGGACCGCCATCCAGCCGTCGAGGCTCATCACCCGGCAGCGGCGTTCGCCGGCCAGCGCCGCCTGCAGATGCTCGGCGTCCTCCGGGTGGAGTTCGTTGGCAAACAGCGTGTCCTGCCGGCGTTTCAGCCGGGCCGCGATCAGCGGCGAGCCCGGATAGTGGCGCAGCCCGCCCTCCGGGTTGAGTTCCGCGACGACCTCCAGCCACGGGGCGAGGAAGTCGGCCAGCACGGGTGGCAGGTCGGCGCCGACGATGCGGCCGACGCCCCCTGTCCACTCGCCGGTGCGACCGGCCTCGTCGCCGGCCAGGTCGTAGCGGCCGATGCCGGCATGGGTGTCGACGACGCGGAAGGCGCCGTCCTTGACGCCGAGGCGCCGGAGGATCCGGGCGAGCAGGGCGTGTTTCAGGACGTCGGCGAAGTTGCCGGCATGGAAGGCGTGACGATAGTTCATGGCGAAAGGATCTGCCGGTCGGAGGCGTCGGGCCTGACGGGGTCGCGAAGGAGCCGCGGCGGCCGGGCGGGCCGCGCCCGCGCATGGCGCAGCCGTATCAGACTCCGATCGTGCGCGACAGGCCATCCACGATGCGGTCTTCCACCTTGCCGCTCCGCGCCATCGACTTCAGCACCTCGATCGCCTGCTGCGGCGGCATCGGCGGCTTGTAGGACCGCTCCTCGATCATGGCGGCATAGATGTCGCAGACGGTGAGGATGCGGGTCAGGGGAGCGATCTCGGCACGGGTCAGACCGGCCGGGTAGCCGCTGCCGTCCAGGAACTCGTGGTGGTCGCGCACCGCCGCCAGCACGTCCTTGCCGACCAGCGAGTGCGCGCGCAGGAACTCGTAGCCCTCGGTCGGGTGTCGCTTGATGATGGCGTATTCCACATCCGTGAGGCGGCCGGGCTTGTCGAGGATGTCGGTGGTGATCGAGGCCTTGCCGATGTCGTGGAGCAGGCCGGCGGTGGCCAGCTTGACGACCTCCGGCGGCGGCAGGGCAGTGCCGTGGCCGTAGGCCGTGGCGACGCCGGTCACGAGCATGCAGTGCTGGAACGTGCCTTCATGGTGGTTGCGCACCGCGTTCAGCCAGGCGTCGATCCCGACTTCGGCGATGGCACTGACCAATTGCTGGGCCGTCTTTGCCACCGGCGTGATGTCGAGGGGAACGCCGGTCCGCAGGGCGGACATCGCGTGGTCGAGGACGGCGGCCGTGGCGGACATGGCGACCGGAACACCGTTGGCCGGGGGGTCGGCGGCTTTCGGCCGGCTGTCGAGGCAGAAGCGCACTTCGTCGATCTTGAGCGGCTTGCGCACCAGGAAGGTACCGCCGAGGATCTTCGCCTGGACGATCGCCGCGCGGTCGTCGCTGTGGACGGCAAAGATCAGCGCGTCCGCGCGCGAGCGTTTCGGCAACTCCCGTCGCAACGTCTCGACATGATGGCGGTTGTGCAGATCGATGTCGACCAGAACGGGATAAGTGATCTTACCAATCATCCGCGTGTCTGAAATCGATATGATGTCCGAACCGAACTGCGTGGCGACCTCGCGAACAGAATCGCCCGCCCGTCCTGCGTGAAT
>NZ_MCRJ01000019.1 GCF_001720135.1 Methylobrevis pamukkalensis | reverse complement strand
GCGCGGTCAATATTGCAAACTCCGGAGACACTCCGCGCCGAGTCGCACCGAATAACTTCAGCGCCTCATCAAATACAAATTTCGAGAACAGCGTATATAAAATGACTGATATCAAAATTCGGGCGACGATTTTCCATCTCATGACTGCGTCTCGAGATCTGTCTTCCGCGCCGCCGCCCGCAGCCCCGTGATCGTCGCCGTCGGCGTGATCGCTTCCGGGTCGGTGAGGAGGTGGATCAGCGCGGGCTTGCCGGCCGCCATCGCGCGGTCGAGGGCGCCCGCAAACTCGGCGGTTTCGCGGACCGTCTCGCCGTGGCCGCCGTAGGCGCGGGCAAGGGCGGCGAAGTCGGGGTTGACCAGGGTCGTCGCGCTGATCCGCTCGGGGTAATTGCGCTCCTGATGCATGCGGATGGTGCCGTAGATGCCGTTGTCGACGACGAGCACGATCACGTTGGCGCCCGCCTGCACGGCCGTGCCGAACTCCTGACAGGTCATCTGGAAACAGCCGTCGCCGGCCAGGCAGATCACCTGTGCCTCCGGCCTTTCCAGCTTGCCGGCGATCGCCGCCGGCAGGCCGTAGCCCATCGAGCCGGAGGTGGGGGCGAGCTGGGTGCCGAAGCGGCGGAAGCGCCAGAAGCGGTGGATCCAGGTGGCGTAGTTGCCGGCGCCGTTGGTCAGCACCGCGTCGTCGGCGAGCACGTCGCGCAGCGTTTCGATCACCTCGCCCATCTGCACCGCGCCCGGCGTTGCCGGCAACGTGTCGGACCAGGCATGGTAGGCGGCGTTGGCCGCAACGGTCTCGGCGCGCCAGACGATCTCGTTCGGCGGCTGCAGGCCTTCCGCGGCGGCGGCAAAGCCGGCCGGCGAGGCGTTGATCGCGATCTCGGCGTGATAGACCCGGCCAAGCTCCTCCGGATCGGCGTGGACATGCACCAGCGGCTGTTCCGGCTCGGGAATCGCGAACAGCTCGTAGCCCTGGCTCGGCATTTCCGACATCCGCCCGCCGACGAGCAGCACGAGGTCGGAGGCACGGATGCGGGCGACCAGCGCCGGGTTGGCGCCGATGCCGATGTCGCCGGCATAGTTGGGATGGAGGTGGTCGAACAGCATCTGCCGGCGGAAGGAGCAGGCGACCGGCAGGTCGAAGCGCTCGGCAAAGCGGCGGAAGGCGGCCACCGCCGCCTCGGTCCAGCCCGAGCCGCCGAGGATGGCGATCGGCCGCTCGGCCGCCCAGAGCTTCTTCTGCAGGCGGATCATCATGTTGAGGCCGGGATTGACCGGCACCGCCTCGCGCGGGCGCAGGGCCGGCAGCGGCGCGGCCTCGTGCAGCATGTCTTCGGGCAGCGCCACGACCACCGGCCCCGGCCGGCCGTTCATCGCCACCTGGAAGGCCCGGCCGACGATCTCGGCGGTGCGGGCCGGATCGTCGATCTCCACCACCCATTTGGCGATCGAGCCGAAGACGGCGCGGTAGTCGAGCTCCTGGAAGGCCTCGCGGCCCTTCATGTCGCGGCCGACCTGGCCGACGAACAGGATCATCGGCGAGGAATCCTGCGCGGCGATGTGCAGGCCGGCGGCGGCGTTGGTGGCGCCGGGGCCGCGGGTGACGAAGGCGATGCCCGGCCGGCCGGTCAGCTTGCCGGTCGCCTCGGCCATCATCGCCGCCCCGCCCTCCTGACGGCAGACCACGGTGTCGATGTCCGAATCATGCAGGGCATCCAGCACCGCCAGATAGCTTTCGCCCGGCACGCAGAAGACGCGGCGCACCCCCTGCAGTTCGAGAAGGCGGACGATGACGCGGGCGGCGGTCGGATCGGTGGTCGGCATCGGCGGGTCCGGACAGGCGGAGACGACAGTGGGGCCGCGGGCGGCCCCGGTTCCCTGCCTCTATAGCATCGCGGCGACGAAAAGCTTCAATCGGAAGCGCCCGGGAGGCGGCGCCGGGGGAAACGGACGGGTCCCCGGCGTGCCGTCAGGCCACCCTGCCGAGGCGGCTGTCGGCCATCGCGATCGGCAACAGCACATGGAGCCGGGTGCCGACACCGCGCTGGGTCTTCACCTCGAGACGGCCGCCGGACAGCCGGGCAAGGCGCGCGGCGAGCGCCAGCGACAGGCCGTAGTGCTCCTTGTCGTCGCCGGAGAAGACGAAGGGCTTCTCGATGCGGCGAATCTCGTCGTCGTCCATTCCAAGGCCGGAATCGGTGATCTCGATCGCGACCTGGCCAACCCCGTGGCGCTGCATGGCGACCTGAACGATGCCGCCGTCGCGGTTGAACTGCAGGGCATTCTCCACCACCGTCGTCACGATGCGGCGCAGCCGCGCCGACTTCACCCGGATCATCGCCGCATCGGGCGATACCGAAACGGCCAGCAGCACGTTGTAGAGCTCGGCCTGCGGCCGGAAGCCCTCGATCAGCGCCCGGATCATCTCGCCGCCGTCGACGGCCACCGCATCGACCTCCTCTGCCGCCGACGTCGCCGCGTCGCAATAGTCGGCCAGCGTCTCGACCCGGCGACAGAAGGTGCGGGCCCGCTCGCGGGCCGTCTCCACGAAGCCGAAGATCATCGCCCGGTCGGTCTCCTGCCGCATGCGGGCGGTCAGGCTTTCGATGTCGCGCACGAAGTTGGCGGTCAGCAGGTTGAGGATGCGGGCAGCGCCGAGCTTGTCGCTGTCCGCGCCGAGGGTGAAGAACTCGGAGGCGAGCGCCTGCGAGACGAGGAGATAGGCCTCCTCCATGGCGTAGCGCAGGTCCTGGTCCATCCGCTCGACCACGGCCGCGGCACTGCGGCGCTGCTCGGTGGTGCCCTCGTTGGGTGCGGTGGTGATCTGCCAGCGCCGCGCCGCCAGCACGTCGCGAAAACCGGTCACCGCCTGCACCACCGGATCGAGCAGATCGAGCGAGGCAACGTCGTCGCCTGGTCGAACAGGTCGCGCAGGCCGTGGCGCTGGCCGAGCGCGCCGAAGCGGCCGATGAGATGGGCCATGTCGGTGACGACGCCGTGTTCGGCGACGTTGAGGCCGCGGCGCTCCATCTGCACCTCCACCCGCAACGGGATGAACAGGCCGAGCAGGCGCAGCGCGACGAACACGCCGCCGAAGCTCCAGACCGCGCAGACGGCGACGCCGAGAAACTGGATGCCGACGGCGTGGATCAGGGCGTCGAAGGTTGGCGGCGCATCGGCGATGTCGACGAAGGGCACCGCCAGCGTTCCGAGGATGCCGGGCGCCAGATGGGCCGGAACGGCGCCGACCGCGTCGTCGATTTCCGCGCGATCCAGCATGATGCGCACGGGCACCACCATGGCGGCCCCGAGGAAGCCGAGCGCGACGGCGGCCACCGGCGTTGCGACGTCGGCGGAGGCGGTGATGGCCACCAGGCCGGCGATGCAGCCGTTGCCGATGTCGAAGATGCTGGCCGGGCGGCCGGGCAGCATGTGCAGCAGCGTGAGCATCATGCCGCCGGTGCAGCCGGCCAGCATGGTGTTGAGGATGATCTGCGGCACGCTGTCGTCGAAGCGCAGCGTGCTGCCGCCGTTGAAGCCGATCCAGCCGATGAAGATCAGGAAGACCCCGAACATGGTGAAGGGCACGCCCTGGGCCTGCACGGGAAAGCGGCTGCCATCGAAGCGGCCGACGCGCGGACCGATCACGAGGATGGTCGCCAGCGCCGCCCAGCCGCCCACCGAGTGGACGACCGTGGAGCCGGCAAAATCGTGGAAGCCGAGCTGCCGCAGCCAGCCGCTGCCGCTCTCGAAGGGCGCTGCCCCCCAGGCCCAGTGGCCGTAGACCGGGTAGAAGCAGACCGCCATCAGGATGACGAGCGCCAGATAGGCGACAAACGTGATGCGCTCGGCCACCGCCCCGGAGACGATCGTCGCCGAGGTGGAGCAGAACATCACCTGGAAGAACAGGAAGGCGGCGGAAAATCCGTCCAGCGGACGGAAGAAGACGCCGGTGGACCCGAACCAGCCATTGTGGCTCGCCCCGAACATCAGGCCGAAGCCGACAGCCCAGAAGCAGAGCGCGGAAAAACAGAAGTCCGTGAAGTTCTTCGCCGCAACGTTGACGTTGTTCTTCGCCCGCACGGAGCCGCCTTCAAGGCCAAGAAAGCCGGGCTGCATGAACAGCACCAGCGTTCCGGCCACGACCAGCCAAAAAGTGTCGAGCGTAGCTTGCACCATCCACCTTCGGGAAGCGGCCACCTTGCTTGAAAGGTCATATCACCTGCCGCTTACGAGGAGGTTAACCAAGCCCCGGGAATTCCAACCGGATTTCCGCCGAGCGATTGCCACAGCAGTGACGGGAGACAACGCAAAAGGCCCGGCAATGCCGGGCCCTGCTCGTCGCTGTCCTGATCCGGTGAAGCAAGCCCGCAGGCTGTTCAGTCGGTGCCGCCATCCACGGACGAGGCGTCCATCGGGAACTTCGTGCCCGCCTGGTCCGCCTCGCGGTGCGGGTGCTTGACGTCTTCCTTCAGCGCCGCATAGGCGAAGGGATGCAGGCCCTGTCCACCGGCAGAGATGATCTCGTCCATGCCCCTGCGCATCCGCGGGTCCCAGAACAGGTGAATGTGCTCGCGGATCTGCGGCAGGGCACGCGCCTCGCCCTGGGGCTCGAAGGCCTTGGCGATCTGGTTCGCCATCATCACCAGCTTTTCCGAAACGCTATGCGACATGACCAAAACTCTCCGATCGGTTCTTCTCGTTGCCATCGACAGCAATGCGATGGGGATGGGTGAATATCTCGAAGGCATCATCCCGCGCCACGGCGACCACCGTGATACCGGCCGCCTCCGCCGTCCGGAGCGCAAGCGACGTCGGCGCCGACACGGCAAGCAGGATGGACGCGCCGAGGCGCGCCGTCTTCTGCACCAGTTCCACCGACACCCGGCTCGTCAGGACCACCATGCCGTCTGCGCCGTTGCCGCCGCTGCGCAGGATCGAACCGACCACCTTGTCGAGGGCATTGTGCCGCCCGACATCCTCGCGCACGGCAACCAGACCCTCGCCCCTGCGCCAGAAGGCCGCCGCGTGCACCGCCCGCGTCTCGCGGCCGATCACCTGCAACGGCCCCAGGGCGTCGAGGGCAGCGTGAATCTCGGAAGGACTGACCGTGATGCCGGCCCCCACCACCGGCAGGTCCGGTGCCGCGCCCTCGAGGCTCTCGACCCCGCAGAGCCCGCAGCCGGTCGGGCCGAGGATGCGTCGGCGCCGCGCGACGAGCTGGCGTGACGGATCGGGCGTGAGCCACATCCGCACTTCCAACCCGTCGTCATGCTCGACGATTTCGAGATCCCGAATGTCGGCAGCAGATTTCACGACACCTTCGGTGAAGCTGAATCCGATCCCGTAGTCTTCCAGATCGACCGGGCTTGCCAGCATGACGGCGTAACTGGAACCATCATGGGTCAGCGCCACCGGCACCTCGGCAGGCACCGCCCGGAGCACCTCCTCCGTGCCGCCCTTGCGGGCGACACGGATCGAGGTCACACGACTTGCCGCCTCCGGCATCGTCTTACTCGGCCGCTTCCGCGATCCGGCGCGACTGCCTGGTGAACTCGTCGTATTCCTCCTGGTAGCGGGTCGGACCGTTCGACGGCGACACCTGCACCGCCGTCACCTTGTACTCGGGGCAGTTGGTCGCCCAGTCCGAGAAGTCGGTGGTGATGACGTTCGCCTGCGTCAGCGGGTGGTGGAACGTGGTGTAGACCACGCCCGGGGCCACGCGGTCGGTGACCAGCGCATGAAGCGCCGTCTCGCCCGCCCGGCTCTGGATCTTCACCCAGTCGCCGTCCTTGACGCCGCGCTGCTCGGCATCGTGCGGATGGATCTCGAGGACGTCTTCCTCATGCCACAGCACGTTCTCGGTGCGCCGCGTCTGGGCACCGACATTGTACTGGCTGAGGATCCGGCCCGTGGTCAGGATCAGCGGGAAGCGCGCGCCGATCCGCTCGTCGGTCGGCACATACTCGGTGAGGACGAACTGGCCCTTGCCACGCACGAAGTGATCGATGTGCATGATCGGCGTGCCTTCGGGGTTCTCCTCGTTGCACGGCCACTGCACCGAACCGACCTCGTCGAGCAGCTTGTAGCTGACGTTGGCGAAGGTCGGGGTCAGCGCGGCGATCTCGTCCATGATCTCCGACGGATGGCTGTAGTTCCAGTTGAGGCCAAGCGCGTTGGCGATCAGCTGGGTGACTTCCCAGTCGGCATAGCCGTTGGTCGGCGACATCACGCGGCGGATGCGCTGAATGCGGCGCTCCGCATTGGTGAAGGTGCGTCCTTCTCGAGGAAGGTGCAGCCCGGCAGGAAGACGTGGGCGTAGTTCGCGGTCTCGTTCAGGAACAGGTCCTGCACGATCACGAGTTCCATCGCCTCGAGGCCGGCGGCGACATGGTGCGTGTCCGGATCGGACTGCAGGATGTCTTCACCCTCGATGTAGATCGCCTTGAACGTGCCGTCGACGGCCGCGTCCAGCATGTTGTTGATGCGCAGGCCCGGATCCTTGTCGAGCGTGACGCCCCAGGCCTTCTCGAACAGCGCGCGGGTATCCTCGTCGGAGATGTGACGATAGCCCGTGAGTTCGTGCGGGAAGGAGCCCATGTCACAGGCGCCCTGCACGTTGTTCTGACCGCGCAGCGGGTTCACGCCCACGCCCGGACGACCGATGTTGCCGGTCGCCATCGCGAGGTTGGCGATCGCCATGACCGTGGTCGAACCCTGGCTGTGCTCGGTGACGCCGAGGCCGTAGTAGATCGACGAGTTGCCGCCGGTCGCATACAGACGGGCCGCCTTGCGCAGCATTTCGGCCGGAACGCCGGTGAAGGCTTCGGTCGTCTCCGGCGAGTGGCGCGGATCGGCGACGAAGGCCGCCCATTCGCGGTACTCGAGCAGGTCGCAGCGCTCGGCGATGAACGCCTCGTCGGCCAGCCCTTCGGTGATGACCACGTGGGCCATCGAGGTGACGACGGCGACGTTGGTGCCCGGCTTCAGCGGCAGGTGGTATTCCGCCTTGATGTGGGGGCTGCGGACGAGGTCGATCCGGCGCGGATCGACCACGATCAGCTTGGCACCCTCGCGCAGGCGCTTCTTCATGCGGCTGCCGAACACCGGGTGGCCGTCGGTCGGGTTCGCACCGATCACGAGGATCACGTCGGTGTCTTCGACCGAGTCGAAGTCCTGCGTGCCGGCCGAGGTGCCGAAGGTGGTCTTCAGGCCGTAGCCGGTCGGCGAATGACAGACGCGGGCGCAGGTGTCGACGTTGTTGGTGCCGAAGCCGGCGCGGATCAGCTTCTGGACGAGGTAGCTTTCCTCGTTGGTGCAGCGCGAGGACGTGATGCCGCCGACGGCGCTGCGGCCATACTGACCCTGGATCCGGCCGAGATCGACCTTGATCTTGTCCAGCGCCTCGTCCCAGGACACTTCACGCCACGGATCGGTGATCTTGTCGCGGATCATCGGCTTGGTGATGCGGTCGCGGTGCGACGCGTAGCCCCAGGCGAAGCGGCCCTTGACGCAGGAGTGACCACGGTTGGCCTTGCCATCCTTCCACGGCACGAGGCGGACGACTTCCTCGCCGCGCATCTCGGCCTTGAAGGTGCAGCCGACGCCGCAGTAGGCGCAGGTGGTGACGACCGAATGCTCCGGCTGGCCGATCTCGATGACCTTGTTCTCGGTCAGCGTCGCGGTCGGGCAGGCCTGGACACAGCGCCGCAGGACACGCACTCGCTCTCGAGGAAGTTCTCGTTCATGCCGGCCGAGACGCGGCTGTCGAAACCGCGGCCGGAGATGGTCAGCGCGAAGGTGCCCTGAACCTCCTCACACGCGCGAACGCAGCGATTGCAGACGATGCACTTCGACGGCTCGTAGGTGAAGTAGGGGTTGGACTGGTCCTTCGGCATCCAGTGGTCGTTGGCGACGCCATCGGCCTTGGCGAAGACGTGGTTCTCGCCCTCGTAGCCGTAGCGCACGTCGCGCAGGCCGACCGCACCGGCCATGTCCTGCAGCTCGCAGTCGCCGTTGGCCGCACAGGTCAGGCAGTCGAGCGGATGGTCCGAGATGTAGAGTTCCATCACGCCCTTGCGGATCGTCTTGAGACGCTCCGTCTGGGTGTGGACGACCATGCCTTCCATCACCGGCGTGGTGCAGGAGGCGGGCGTGCCGTTGCGGCCCTCGACCTCGACGAGGCAGAGGCGGCAGGAGCCGAAGGCGTCGAGCATGTCGGTGGCGCAGAGCTTGGGGATGGCAGTCCCCATCTCCATGGCCGCGCGCATGATCGAGGTGCCTTCCGGAACCTGGACGCTGATGCCGTCGATGGTCAGGCTGACGGACTTCTCGGAACGGGAAGCCGGGGTACCGTAGTCGGTTTCGACGATGAGGCTCATGGGTCTCTCCTTCACTCGGCCGCCAGGGGAAGCTGCCGCGTGCGCCGGAAGTCTTCCGGGAAATGGGTGAACGCGCTCATCACCGGATAGGGTGTGAAGCCACCGAGAGCGCAGAGCGAGCCGAACTTCATGGTGTTCGACAGGTCGGCCATGATCGCGAGATTCTTCTCGACATCGATGCCGGCCATGATCTTCTCGACCGTTTCCTTGCCGCGGGTCGAGCCGATGCGGCAAGGCGTGCACTTGCCACAGCTTTCGACGGAACAGAATTCGAAGGCGAAGCGCGCCATGACCGCCATGTCGGCCGTGTCATCGAACACGACAATGCCGCCGTGGCCGATCAGCGCGTCCTTCTTGGTGAATTCCTCGTAGTCGAAGGGCGTATCAAACTGAGATGGCGGAAGATAGGCGCCGAGCGGGCCACCGACCTGAACCGCCTTGACCGGGCGGCCCGACAGCGTACCGCCGCCGATCTTCTCGACCAGATCGCCGAGCGCGATGCCGAAGGCGGTCTCGAACAGGCCGCCATACTTGACGTTGCCGGCGATCTGGATCGGCATCGTGCCGCGCGAGCGGCCCATGCCGTAGTTCGCATAGCGTCCGCGCCGTCGGCGAGGATGTGCGGCACGGCCGTCAGCGACAGCACGTTGTTGATGATCGTCGGCTTGCCGAACAGGCCGACGTGGGCCGGGAGCGGCGGCTTGGCCCGCACGAGGCCGCGCTTGCCTTCGAGGCTCTCCAGCAGCGAGGTCTCCTCGCCGCAGACATAGGCGCCGGCGCCCTCACGCACTTCCAGTTCGAAGGCGAACTCGGTGCCATTGACCTTAGGGCCAAGGTAGCCGTTGGCGCGGGCCGTGCCGATGGCCGCCCGCAGCGTGCTGATCGCATGCGGATATTCCGACCGGCAGTAGATGTAGCCGCGGGTCGCGCCGACGGCGATGCCGGCGATCGTCATGCCCTCGATCAGTTCGAAGGGGTCGCCTTCCATGATCATGCGGTCGGCGAAGGTGCCGGAGTCGCCCTCGTCGGCGTTGCAGACGATGTATTTCTGCGTGCCCTTGGCGTCGTGGACGGTCTTCCACTTGATGCCGGTCGGGAAGCCCGCGCCGCCGCGGCCGCGCAGGCCCGACTTGGTGACTTCCGCGACGATGCCGGCCGAGCCGAGCTCGAGCGCGCGGGCCAGACCCTTGTAGCCGCCATGGGCGAGATAGTCGTCGAGCGAGCGCGGATCGGTGATGCCGCAGCGCGCGAAGGTCAGGCGCTGCTGGGCGGTCAGGAACGGATGCTCGGACACGACGCCGATGGCGAGGTCGTGGGAGACCGACGCCGGGGCCGTGAACAGGCCGGCGGCGACCAGCGCCGCGACGTCGCGCTTGCGCACCGGGCCGAAGCCGTAGCGCACGCCGTCGGCCTCGACCTCGACGAGAGGCTCCAGCCACAGCATGCCGCGCGAGCCGTTGCGCACCAGCTTGATCTCGACGCCGGCCTTGCCGGCTTCGCTGAGGATGGCCTCGGCGACCGAGTCGGCGCCGCAGGCGATCGCCGCGGCGTCACAGGGAACGAAAACCTTGATCGCGCTCATCGGTCAACCTCCGCAACGATCTCGTCGATCGCTTCCATGTCGAGCCGGCCGATGATCCGGCCGTCGACCATGGCGGCCGGCGCACAGGCGCACAGGCCGAGACAATAAATCGGTTCAAGCGTGACGCGGCCGTCCGGACTGGTCTCGCCCATCGACACGCCGAGCGACCGCTCCGCATGGGCCACGAGAGTCTCGACGCCCACGGACTGGCAGGCTTCCGCCCGGCAGATCTTGACCACATGGCGGCCATGGGGCGCGCGATTGAAGTCGTGGTAGAAGGTGACGACACCGTGAACCTCGGCGCGGCTGAGGTTCAATTCCTCCGCAATCACGGGGACGGCCGCCTCGGGCACGTATCCGAACGTCTCCCGCACGGCGTGCAGAATCGGCAGCAGCGGCCCCTCGAGGCCGAGATGCGAGGACACGATTTCCCGTGTGCGTTCATTGCTGAATGTCTCGTGACGCATCGAAACGGCGCCTCCCTAGCTTTTAATTCCTATAAGGATGGGCCGTTTTCGACGGAGATTCAATAAAGCCGTTCCGTCTAACGATAGAAAAATCGAATGACGGGGAAAGTTTCGCTTAAAGAACCCTGATCAATCCGCCGCGCCCGCGCCATAGCGCTTGCCGATCGTGCGGGCCTCCGCAACGAGATGCGCGACCAGCGGCGGCAACGGCTCGCGCTGGGTGGTGACGAGGCCGATCGTGTGGGAGACCGTGGGCTCGACGATGGGAATCGCCTGCATCAGGCCGGGGTGGTCGATGGTGTCGGCAAAGCGGGCCGGCATGATCGTCGCCCATTTTCCCGACCGCACGTGGGTGTGCAGCACGATCAGGGAATTGGATTCCAGACGCGGCACGACCTCGACGCCCGCCTCGCGCAGGTGACGCTCGACGATGCGGCGGTGCTGCATGTCGGGGGTCAGCAGGCAGAGCGGCATCTGAGCCGCCTCCTTCCAGTCAATGGTCTCGCGATCTTTCAGCGGCCCGTCCGGGGCGACCAGGAGGCAGTAGCGCTCCTCGTAGAGCGGCACGCCGGCAAAGCGCGTGAGCACCGCGTCCTCCAGATAGGAGACGCCGGCGTCGATTTCGAGATTCTCGATGCCCTTGAGGATCTGGTCGGCGGTCATCGACAGCACGGTGAGCCGGACGCGTCGTAGCGGGTGGCGATCGGGGTCACCACCTCCTGGACGAAGGGCAGCGCCGAGGGCACGGCGGCGAGCCGGATATGGCCGACGAGGCCCTTCTTCAGGGCGTGGACCTCCTCGCGCATGGTGCGGGCGTCGGAGACGAGACGGCGCGCCCAGATCAGGATCCGCTCGCCTTCCGGCGTGAAGCCTGGAAGCGCGAGCCGCGCTCGACCAGCAACACGCCGAGCTGGTCCTCGAGGCTCTTGACCGCCGAGGACAGCGTCGGCTGCGTCACGCCCACGCTTTCGGCGGCCCGTCCGAAATGGCGTTCCCGCGCGAGGGCGAGCAGAAGTTCGAGCTTGTCCAGCATGCGGCCAGCTATGCACGGCCCGGGGC
Source organism: Methylobrevis pamukkalensis (assembly GCF_001720135.1). Classification (GTDB taxonomy): domain Bacteria; phylum Pseudomonadota; class Alphaproteobacteria; order Rhizobiales; family Pleomorphomonadaceae; genus Methylobrevis; species Methylobrevis pamukkalensis. Next base: position 34,024 of record NZ_MCRJ01000019.1, on the reverse strand, counting down.
GGGAATTCAACTCCGCCCGGGCCGGCTTGTGCTGCCTTCAGAGACCGCGGCTCAGGCCGCGCGCGTGGCCTGGTTGCGCAGGTCCTCGACGAAGGACCGGATCTCGTTGGCGAGGCTGATTGCCTGCGACGACAGTTCCTCGGAGGCGCCGGCAAATCCCTGCGCGGTGGTCCGCGTGGTCCGGATCGCGCCGGCGACATCGTCCACGGTACGCGACAGCGCGGTCGTTCCGTCGGCCGCGCGGCTGACGCTGGAGGCGATCTCCTCGGTGACGGCTTCCTGCTCCTCGATCGCGGAGGCAATCGCCGTGGTGATGCGGCTGACCTCCTCCATGATCTTGGCAATCTCGCCAACGGCGACCACCGCCTTCTGGGTCTCGCTCTGGATGCCCGCGACCTGGCGGGAAATGTCGTCGGTGGCTTGGCGGTCTGGCCGGCGAGCGCCTTCACCTCCGAGGCGACCACCGCAAAGCCGCGGCCGGCCTCCCCGGCGCGGGCGGCCTCGATGGTGGCGTTGAGGGCGAGGAGGTTGGTCTGCTCGGCAATGTCCTGGATGAGGGAGACGACAACGCCGATTTCCTGGCCCGAGGTGGACAGCCGGCCGATGGCGTTGGTCGAGTTCAGCGCCATCTCGTTGGCCTTGCCGATCGTGCCGGCGGTCTCGGTCAGACGGCCGGAGATCTCGCGGATCGAGGCCGCAAGCTCCTCCGCCGCGGTCGCAAGCGCCTGAACCGACTGGCGCGTGCCGTCCGACGACGAGACGGCGGCTTCTGCCTGTGTCGCCGCCCCCGAGGCCACGCCGCCGAGATTGGCGGCCTCCTTCTTCATCACGCCGGCCGTCTGCTCGACCTTGCCGACGAGACCCTCGGTGGCGATCCGGAACTTGTCGATCGCCGTGTTGATGTGGCCCTCGCGCGCCGCGCGCACCTCGATGCCGGCCTGCTCGTAGGTGGAGACGGCAAAATCGAGATCCAGCAGCACGGCCTTGTTGAAGGCGACCAGCCAGCGCTCCAGCTTGCGGCGCGAGAAGCGGCTCTTCGCGATCAGCATCGGCTGGAGCTCGTTCATCACATACTGGTAGCCGCCGATGTACCAGCTCGGCTCGAGGCCGATGCGGCAATGGACGCGGCCGATCTTCACGGCGCTGGCGACGTAGGAGTCGTTGAAGTCGCCGCTGAACAGATGACGCCAATGCTGCTTCTGCGCATCCGCGAGCCGGGCGTCCTGCGTCCCGATCATCCCGGCCATCTTCGGAAAGCCCTTGAGGTGGCTGTAGAAGCGGGACAGCGTGCCGGTCAGGCCCGGCTCGATGATTGCCCAGACCTCGCGCAGGGCCGCGCGATCATCCGCCGTGATCCGGGCGAAGGCGAGACGTTCCTGCAGGCTTGCCCCGTGTAGTTCCATGGTCGTCCCCTGATATCCGGCCGCCGGCGCCCTTCCGACTGACACGATCGTCGCACCGGTTCCCCGGGCGCATCTGAGACGGCCACGCCGAGAAGACTGTCGCGACTCCGTGAACAAATCGTTAAAACCGTGTAATTCTGGGCTTAAACTGATGATTCCGGATCGAGAATTGCTCCGAATGGTCCGATTCTATGTAATTTTCCCCATTGATGAATATACTTACTCTTTAATTCCTCACTCTGATTTTCCAGTTTACGCCGACCTTTCTCCAGCCCGAAGTCCTCGAAAATCGACATTCGTATGACATCTGCCAAACCACAAGTCGATGCGCCGATGCCCAGCCGCATGGAGGGCGTATGTCGACCGATGGGGCGGCGTGCACCGGCCGGGTCGGCTGCGGCGGGATGGCAGCGGGAGGGGGCATGCCAGGCGGCCGCAGGATCCGGAGGCGCCGGAAGCGGCTGGCCGAACCGACGCGCCACGAGGGCGACGTCTTCGACCGCCGCGATCATGCGGTCGACCCCGGCGCGGAAGATGGCGTCGATCTGGTCCTCGCTGTCATCGCGGCGGCCGGCGAGAGAAGGTCAGAATCGAGGCGGAGATTCAATCGCCTCTGCGGTGGTCGAACTGCCGGAGCGGCACCGTGATCCGGGCGCGGAGTTGGCGGCCCGATCGCACCCGGCGCGTGAACCTGATGCAAATCATCCGCCACGCTGACGTCGCGGCCGTTTCGTCCAATTACGCCGTGACGGTTATAGAAACGCGGCCCTGCTTGCACTCTTCTGTCATCGTCAACCATCCGAGGGACGTGTGATGGATCTTACCCAGCCGACCATGTTCCGTGACTGTGTAGCAGAGACCGATGATGACCGGATCGCGGAACTTGCACACGACCTACGCAACATGTTGTCTTGCGCACTTCTGCATCTCGAACTGCTGCCGGAAACCTTGCCGGCCGCGCTGCGCTCGCGAGTCGAGAAGAGCATGGCGGCAATCGAACGGGCGCGCTTGACGATGCAGCAGGCGGTTGATGCCGCCGACCTCCGCGCGACGCTCAAGCTCACCCGGTTCGACGTCGCCAACCTCGCCGACGCGATCGCGTCGGAAATGTCGGTGCGCGGCGGTACCGAGATCACCGTGGCGGTCGCCGCCGGGACCGAGACGTCGCTGGTTTCCTGCCCCGCCCGGCTAACCCGCATCCTGCACAACCTGATCTTCAACGCGATTTCCGCCATGGGTCCCGGCGGGCGACGCGTCGACGTCACGGTCCGGCGGGCATCGTCGGGCGTGGTCGAGATCACGATCGCCGACCAGGGTCCGGGACTTCCCGAGGCGATCCGAGCGCGGCTCGGCGGTCATCGGCTGCCAAGCGAAAGAGGCGGCGGCCTCGGACTCTCCGCCGCCGTCCGCATGGCGGACCTGCTCGGCGGCGGCTTGGCCGTCGCCGCCAGCGGACCGACCGGCACCGTGTTCTCGCTCACCATCCGCGACTTCGGGTCGTGAACCTCCCCGCCGCAGCCGTCGGGTTGCGGCGAACGCGGATCGCGGCGATCGCCGGCCACGCGGCCTGACCCTCCTCCAGAGCCGCGGACTGGCGCGGGATCCATCAATCCTCCCGTGGATCCCGCGCCTCTTTTCATCACCGCATCTCGCGTCCGAAGTCCGATCGCCACCGTTCCGGCCTTGCACAAGCCGGTTCGGTCCGTCGCGCCGGCTGACGACGCCCGGCGAAGCCGATTTCCGGATCGAGGGAAGACCGTCATGTCCGATGAGATCGACGTGCACGGAGCCCGCCATCGGATCGGCGCCGGTGGCTGCAGCCCCCTGCCCGCGGTCGTGCGCTTGAAGGCGGCACCTTGTCCCGGACCCTGGGCTGCCTTTCGCCGTCCGTGGTCGCAGGGCCACCGGCACGACCGGCGCTTCCGCGTCGTGCTCGCCGAAAGACCGAGGCCGGGTTTTCCCGCAGCTGCCCCCAGTTCGATGTCGTCAGGAGGTCAAGCCGGGCCGTGGTCGGACTGCGCGGCGACGTCCGACAATGATCGCGCGATGCGACCAAGCCAGAGAGCCGCGCCCTGCGCCCGTGCTACCGCCGCAGCCTCGCGCAGGCGGCGAACCGCCTCGTAGGGTGCAACGGGGGCAATCGCGACGGCTTCGATCCGCATGATCTCCGCCGCGTTCCATTTCACCTCACCCGATTCGACGCGCTCCCGGGCCCTGGGGGTGAGCAGATCCGGCGAGAAGGTCGGTAACATGTCGAGCATGGTCGGGCCGACCGTCGCCGCCGATCCCGCTTCAGGCGACGGCGGCCCGGGTTTTCCGAACGCACGGTCCATTCCGAAGGCGAGATCGTTCGCCATCGTGTACCAGAAGCCGAGGCCGTTCCGCTCGGAGACCTCGGCGATCTCCGAGTGCCAGGCCCGCGCCGCGCCTCGTCGCCAAGCCAGATGGCGACCGGAATGGCTCCGAGGCCGAGGGCGAGACAACGGGAATGGACGTTGTCGTCGCGGCCCTGGCGGATAGCCTCCTCGACCCAGCCGCGCGCCTCGTCGTCCGCCCGCTCCACGGCGGCGCAGCGGGCGAGCACGACCCGCATCGACACCCTGTGACTGTTCACCGAAAAGGGCAGGAACTCGAAGGGACTGTCGATCACCCGGCGAGCGAGACGCCGAGCTTCCGGGAAATCTCCGAGAAAATGATGGGCCAGCGCGGCGACGCGGTGCCCGAGCATGGCGAGCGCCGGCTCGTCGCGCTCCGCGGCAAGCTCCCCGATCTCTCCCGCGATGGCGAGCGCTTCGGCATAGCGGCCCTCGATCAAGGCATGGCCGAACTGCGCCGCGAGAACCTCCGGGAGCCGCACGCCCATCTCGGTCTGGAGCAAGGCGGCACTGGTGGCGGTCTTTCGACTGTTCTGGAGATCGCCGCGAAGATGCAGTTGCATGTGCGCCAGCGGCAGGCTCATCCGGAGCATCTCCGGTCGGATCCGCGCTTCGCCCGCCTCGAGCCGGTGGACGGCGGCCTCGAGCTGGAGGATGTAGTCCGCCTTCATGAACAGCTGTTCGCCGAGCGGCGCAGCCGCCGCGACCAGGGTGAGGGCGATCGCGGCGTCACCGTCCTGCGAATGCGTCCAGTCGAGCGCGGCCTGCACGTCGGCGACGAGCCCGCCGTAGCGGTGGGTCCAGACCTCGCGGCGCATGAGCAGCAGGTCCTTGGCCGCGCCGGCGAGGAGATCGGTGCAGACCATGGCATGCCGCCTCAGCACGTCGCGGCGGAACGGAGCGTCGACAAGCTTCCGCCAGCCGTACTGCCGGGTTGTTTCCAGGAAGCGGTAGGTCATGACGCCGCGGTCGGGCAGCGGGACCAGCATCGACTTGGCGGCGAGATCGGCGACCGAGGCAATCAGGTCGCTTGCGGACAGGCCGTCGCGGCCGGCGACGGCGATTGCCGAGGAAAGCGAGAAGGCACCACGGAAGCAGGACAGGCGGATGAGTGCCTCTCGCGCCGCCGGCGAAAGGGTTTCGTAGCTCCAGTCCAGCGCGGCGAGGAGGGTACGATGGCGCGGCAAGGCCGTCCGTCGGCCCTCCCCGAGGATCGCGAAGCGGTCGTCGAGGCGAGCTGCGAGCTCCCGGAGCCCGAAGAGGTCGACCCGGGCGGCGGCGAGTTCGATGGCAAGCGGGATGCCGTCGAGCCGCCGGCAGATCTCGACCACGAAGGGCACGTCGGCGTCCTCGACGACAAGGTCGCCGACTACGGCCGCCGCCCTCTCGAAGAACAGCGCGACGGACGGGAATTCCAGCGCCTCGGCGGCGCTCGACGTCTCGTTTGACGGGACTTCGAGGCTCGGCAAGCGGAACACGCGTTCGCCGGAGATCCGCAAAGCCTCGCGGCTGGTGGCGATCAGGCGCAGATGCGGCGCCCCGTCGAGAAAAGTCGCGGCGAGATCGGCAACCGCGTCGACCATGTGCTCGCAATTGTCGAGAACGAGGAGCATCGGCCGGTCGCCGCTGGCCGCGGCAAGGCCGGCGACGTCGAGCGGCTTGGCCGGCGGCAGGTCGAGCGCGCCGGTGACGTAGGCGAACAGTTGCTCCGGTCCGGCGCAGAGGGCGAGGTCGAGAACCTGGACGACGCCGCCGTGCCGGCCGATTTCTTCTTCGGCGAGAGCGAGCGCGACCGTGCTCTTGCCGACGCCGCCTGGACCGACGATGGAAACGAGCCGATGATCGACGAGCGCGGACCGCAGCACGTTGATCACCACCTGACGGCCGATCACCCGATGGAGCCGCAGCGGCAGCCGGTCGCCCGCCCGGGGCGCGCGGACGTCGCCGCGCGGCGGCGGCGATCGCCGGCCGGGGCAGGCCGGGGCCGGCGGGCGATTCTGTTCGCGATGATCGCCACCCGGCTCCATGCCCGCCGCCCCTCCCGCGCGTCAGTCGACCGACCGTCCCGCCCGGCCGTTCGGCGCCATGGCCACGAGGCCGATGCCGACAAGGAGAGCGACGATCACGAGCAGGTACATCGGCCAGACGCCCTGGCTCTTCATGAGCGGCAGGAGGATGAGCGGCGCGAGGGCGGACGCGACCCGATTGATAGACCAGGCGGCCGCTGAGGTCCGACCGCGGTGGCTCGTCGGAAACAGCTCGGCCGCGTAGATGGTCAGCGTCGGCACGTGAAGCAAGGCCATGATCTGGAAGGCGAGCGCCGCGATCATGATCCACAACGGCTGCGTAGTGACGGCGAAAGCGACGACGGCGGCGATCATTCCGATCGAGAAGGCGATCAACGCCGCGCGCCGCTCGACCCGATCGAGGTAGACGCCGGCGAGAATGCTGGCGAGGACCGGGCCGGCCATCGAGACGCGACGTAGAAGAGGCTGTCGGACAGCTTGAAACCCCTCTCGATCAGGACCGCGCCCATCAGCACCGGGAAGGCCACTGTCGCCCACGGGGCAGCGAAATAGATGAAGCCGAGCCTGCTGAAGCGCGGCCAGTCGAAGGGTGTATCCTCGATGCGCTCCGGCGATGCGCCGGATGCGGCCGGCAGGGGACATTCCGCAGCGCCGATCGGCCGTGCGTGACGGAAGCGGGCGAGCGCCGCCTCCGCTTCGGCGGCGCGCCCCTTGGCCGACAGCCAGCGCGGCGACTCGGGCAGGTAGAAGAAGGCGATCGCGACGACGAGGGAGCCGGCGGAACCGAGCAGGAAGGCCCATCGCCAGGCCTCGATGCCCAGCGGCTCGATCGGCGTCAGCCAGCGGACGAGGAAGATCATCGCCATCGGGCCGGTGGCGGCGAGGCCGGACACGGTCATGATGAGGAGACCGCGCCGACGTGCCGGCATCAGATCGGTCAGAAAGGCGATGATGAGCGGCGGATAGGCGCCGAGGGCGAGGCCGGAGGCCATGCGGGCGACGATGAGTTCCTCGATGCCCCGGCTGGCCGCCGCGGCGATCGAGGTGGTGGCGAGGAGGAGCAGCACCGCCACGAGCACCGTCCTGCGCCCGAAACGATCGGCGAACCATCCGGCCGACAGGGCGCCGGGAATGGCGCCGACATACATGGCAGAGAGGAGGAGCGAGAGCTCGCCGGGAGCCACCGAATAGGGCGGCGCGGAGAAGACGGCGGAGAGCACGTTGCCGAGCGCGACCTCCATCATGTCGAAGGCAAAGCCGAAGGCGGCGATGACGACCACCACCAGGTGGAGCGCCGTCAACGGCAGTACGTCCATACCGATACCCACCGGCGCCGCCGCGGACTGCGGCAGCGTCCGCGCCGCCGGGGTCCTGAGATCCATGGCTCCTGTCGCCGCCGTCATCGCCCGCTCCTCCGTCAGGTTCAGAGCGAGATTACGGAGGGGGCGATGCGGTGTCGTGTTAATCGGTGCTAATCGTGGTGGTCAGGGTCGGCGGTGCGAGCGTCGTCCTTGCACAGACGGTGGCGCAGTTCACGCGGAGGCGCGGGTCCCCCTGTTGGCAGCTGCCGACAGCCGGACCTGGATCCAGCCGAGGATGTCCGCCGCGACCGTCTCCCGACCGACGTCGGCGAGGAGGTCGTGGAAATGGCCTTCGTAGAGTTTCAGCCGCTTGTCGGCGCTGCCCGTCCGCTCGAAGAACTGCCGGCTGCCGGACGGGAGCGTCGCCCGGTCGGCAGTGCCGTGCAGGATGAGAACCGGCAGCGTGATCCGCTCGAATTCCCGGCGGATGCGGTCACCGGCGCGGGCCAGCGCGGCGACCGTGGCCGCCGGCTGGATCTCGTTCGCCGTCAGCGGGTCGGTGTTCAGCGCCGCGACGACGTTCGGGTCGCGGGAAAAATCCTCGTTCTTCAGGCGGAATACCGGCAGCCGCGGGAGCACCGCTGCGATCCCCTTGAGCACCGTCAGCACCGACCGGGGTGCCGGTATGTCGAGGGCGTAGCTCTCGCAGATGAAGCCGGCGAGTTCGTGCTGATTGTCGAGAACGTAGGTCGTCGCGGTGACGCCGCCCGCGCTGTGGCCGAGCAGAAATACCGGTAGACCCGGGTGCTCGGCCCTGGCCAGGCGGACAAGGTCGGCGAGATCCTCGACATACTCGTCGATGTGCCGAACGAACCAGCGCCGGCCCTCGGACCGCCCCCGGCCGCGGAGATCGAGGGCATGGACCGCGAACCCTTCGGCCGCGGCCGTCCCGGCGAACCATGCGTACTGGCCGCCGTGCGAGTTCAGGCCGTGACAGAGGGCCAGGACCGCCTTGGGCGGTCCCGGCGGCAGCCATGACCGCACGTGAATCCGCAGGCCCGAGCGGCCCTTCAGATCCTGTTCCATGGTCGTATGGCGAACAGACATGGCGTGCCTCCGTGAGAAGGTCAGGCTTCGATGAAGGCAAGGAGATCGGCGTTCACGCGGTCCGCATCGGTCGTGCAGAGTCCGTGGCCGAGACCCTCGTAGATCTTCAGCGTCGGTTTCCTGAGGAGTTCGGCCGACTTCGGGGCGGAGGCGACGATCGGGACGATCTGGTCGTCGTCGCCGTGCATCACCAGCGTCGGCACTGTCACCGCCTTCAAGTCGTCGGTGAAGTCGGTTTCAGAGAAGGCCTTGATGCCGTCGTAGTGGGCCTTGGCGCCGCCGATCATGCCCTGACGCCACCAGTTCCGGATGACGCCGTCGGACGGCGTCGCGCCGGGACGGTTGTAGCCGTAGAACGGGCCGCTCGGCACGTCGAGGAAGAACTGTGCGCGGTTGGCTGCAAGGGCGGCGCGGAAGCCGTCGAACACCTCGATCGGCAGCCCCTCCGGGTTCGCCGCGGTTCTGACCATCAATGGCGGCACTGCGCCGATCAGCACCAGCTTCGCGACCCGGTCCTTGCCGTGGCGGGCGGTATAGTGGAGCGCCTCGCCGCCGCCGGTCGAATGGCCGACGTGGATCGCGTCGCGCAGGTCGAGCGCCTCGACCACCGCCGCGAGGTCGGCGGCGTAATGGTCCATGTCGTGGCCGTCGAAGACCTGGGTGGAACGACCGTGGCCGCGGCGGTCGTGGGCGATCACCCGGTAACCCTTGCTCAGGAAGAACAGCAGTTGCGGATCCCAGTCGTCCGAGGAGAGCGGCCAGCCGTGGTGGAAGACGATCGGCTGGGCGTCCTTCGGCCCCCAGTCCTTGTAGAAGATCTCGACGCCGTCGCGGGTGCGGACGCTGGGCATGGTGCTGTCTCCGGTTTCGGTGGTTGTTTCGGCCCGGACGGGCTCGAGGAAGGAGCCCGCGGCAAGGCCGAGGGCGAGGGCGACCGACGAGGTGACGAGCACCTCGCGGCGGGACGGACGAAGGTCGGTCGGGCGGCTCATCGCACGGACTCCGCCGAGAGGAAGCGGTCGACGTCGGCGGCGAATTCGGCCACGTGCTGGAACAGGAAGGCGTGGCCGGAGTCGGGGTAGACGATCAGCTTTGCGTTCGGCAGCGCCCTGGCCAGCGCGAAGGACTGCAGCGTCGGGATCATCGCGTCCTCGATCCCGTTGGCGACAAGCACCGGCACGGTGATCGCGGGCGCCCGCAGGAGCAGCGACGTTTCCGGCGTACCGACGTCGCTCCCGGCTGACAGCATCGCCTGCCAGCTCTCCGGTGCGACCAGGGCCGCGTGGGCATCGGCTCGCGCTTCCAGGCGATCGAGATAGGCGCGGCCCGCTGCCTGGCTGGTGGGGGTGTCGCGGAAGAACAGGAAGAGAAAGTCCTCGTCGGCGTTCACGGGTTTCGTCGCCACCTCGATCGCCTTCGGCGACAGATTGGCACCCTCCACGTAGCCGGCGCCGCTGCCGACGATCACCAGGCGGCGGACGAGATCCTGGTGGCGCAGCGTCAACTCCTGCGCGACGAGGCCGCCGAAGGAGAAGCCGAGGAGATCGACCGGCCCGTCGGTCAGCGTCCTGACGATCGCCGCCGCGTCGTCTGCCCAGCCGGCAAGCCGCGGCGACGAGCGGCCACCGCTGCGGGCGACGCCGACGTTGTCGAACAGGATGACCGGCCGCGACGCCGCCACCCGGTCGAGGAAGGCCGGGTCCCAGTCGTCCATCGTACCGCGGAAGCGGTTGAGGAGGACAAGTGGCACGCCTTCGGCCGGACCGAGCCGGCGGTAGGCGATTCGGTTCCCGTCGACGTCCACAGAGAGCGTGTCGACACAGGCGGCGCCGCAGACCGGCGCCACGGGGCGCGGCGTCGGCTGGGCATCCTCGCTGGCAAACGTGCCGGTGGCGCTGGAAAGAAGCAGCAGTGCGGCGACGGCAGCGAGATACGGGCGGCTGCGGTGCGGTGGCGAAAGGAATGGCATCGGTCGGGTCCTCCGAATTCGGCGGGGGAGTAGCAGACGAGTGGATTGGAGGCGCGAGGCCCGCACGGAAGTCGCCATCAGGTGCGGGCCGGTTCCGCGGCGGAGCCCGGTCGGCGGTAGCGGTCTGCTGGGCGGGAGCGGGAGAGGTTCGGTTGCAGCCGCGCCCGTGCTTCGGTGAGAGCCGTCCATTCGGCCGCGTCCGGCAAAGCCGGTATGGTGACGATCTCGCCCAATGCGAGCCCGGCGAGCGCGGCATCGACCATGTCGCCGGCTTCCATGACGATCTCGTCGGGAAGCGATCCGAGGTCGATGCCCGTGAGTTCCCAGATCGGCGTGCGCGTCACGCCGGGGAGCACCGCCTGGATGCGGACGCCGGACGACGCCAGTTCCGGCGCAAGCCCTTCCGTGAGAGCGAGGACGAAGGCCTTGGTCGCGGTGTAGCCGGCGCTGATGCGGGGGGATTCGCCGGAGAGCGCGGCGACCGAGGCGACGTTGACGATCGTGCCGTGGCCGCGGGCGCTCATTGCGACAGCTGCCGCACGGGTGAGCTCGGCCACCGCCGTCACGTTGAGGTGGAGCATGGTCCGGAAGCGGGCTGGATCGGTCGCGGCGAGCGGGCCGGTGAGGGCGATGCCGGCATTGTTGACCAGCAAACCCACGTCGGCAGCCCCGACGCGGCCGGCCACCACGGCGAGACCGGCAGGCGTGGAGAGGTCCGCCGCGACGACCTCGACGCGGCGGCCGGTCGGGGTCGGCAATCGCGCGGCGACCGCCCGCAGGCGATTCTCGTCGCGCGCCACCAGGACTAGATCGTGACCGCGGGCGGCGAGGCGATCGGCATAGACCGCGCCGATGCCGGTGGAGGCCCCGGTGACGACGGCGGTGTTCGATGAAGCGGTCATGGCAGGCTCCTTTGAAGGGAACGCGGGGGCGAGCCGTTCCCGGTCGGATTGGCGAAGCGGCAAGGATTCGAAAGATCGCCGCCGGTCCTCGGCCGGTACCGGTTCTCAGGACCCCAAGGCGTGCCGCGGCAGCTTCAGGATCTCGCGATCGCGACCGGTGAGACCCGGGTCGTAGAGGGCAGTCCTCCACCGCTCCGGCACGGCACCGTTTGCGATGTCGCGGAAGTCCTTCGCAGTGGCGGTGCCGCCGACGCGAGTGCCGGACGCGAATGTCGTGAACGTCGAGAGAGCGGCAATGAAGACGAAGGCTTTCATGCCATGTTCCTTTCTCGTCCTTGCGACTGCGTTGCTCTGCAGATCTGCCGATATTCCAACGAGGCGCAGCCGACTTATTTCACCGAAGCATCGCGTTTTGGACGATCCCGGCGACGATCGCCCGTCCTCGCGGGGTCGGCATGGATCCGCCGGTAGATCAGCGGCGTCACTCCGACCTCGCGCCCGAACAGGCGCGTGAAGTGCGACTGGTCAGCCGTGCCGCAGGCGAGTGCGACCTGCGCGATCGGCTCGACGCTCTCTGCGAGCAGGGTCTTGGCGCGATCGATCCGCCGCTCCAGCACGTAGCGCGCAAAGGTCAGGCCGAAGCTGATGCGGAAGGCCCGCGAGAAGTGGGAGGCGCTGAGCCTGACCGTGGCTGCCGCGGCCTCGACGGTGATGCTGCGGTCGATGCTGTCCGCGACGAAGGCGAGGACAGCCCTGCGCTGCCACACGGCGAGCGCCGGGAGAGACCGGCGGCGCGACCGGGGCGGCGAGCCTCAGCGCCTCCTGAAGCCGCAACCGCGCGGCCGCTTGATCGTCGCCGAGGAGAGACAGGGCCTCGCCGATGAGGCCGGCGACGGATTGCCGGGCGTCCCTGGACGCCGCTGCGACTGTCGACATGTTGTCCTCGCGTGTCGTGGTGCCAATGGACCGATGCTGCGACGTGGCGGGGCCGAGGGGGAGTTAAGACCCGTCAGTTGCACGGGCGAGGCCGTTAATCGGTGTTAAGCGGGATCGCGCGAGAGGCCACGGCAACGCCGGGCGCCGAGTCCGCCACAAGACCCGCATCGTCCGGCCGACGTGCGGGAACGGCATGCTCGGTGGCGCAAGGCGCAGGCTGCGTGGCGTAAAGCGGCCGTAGAGACGCGTAAATCCGTGAGCGTCGGCGACGCCCTGGCCGGCGCGCGCGGGCAATGCTCCAATTCTATGCAACTGATATCGCTCGATTATTCATGCTCCGCCATCCGCGTGTCCCTCGTTTGCAACACGCTGCATCGCTTAACTCGCTTCCATGATCCCGCAACGCCACCGTGGCATCACCAACGAGGAGCGATGCCATGGACATGATCAGCAAAACCCGGTGGACGGCTCATCCCGCGTCTCCGCCGGCACCGCATCCAACGTGGCGCCGCGGCGGTCGCAGCCGACGGTGCACTACCCCCGCGGGACGGTGCTCCGGCGGTCGGCCGGGTCGTTCGGCGCGGCCGAGGCGATGCTCTTCGAGGTGCGCTCGGCCGGCGGGATCGAGGTCGAGATCGAAGCGGATTTCGACGCGGTGTGCCTGTCGATGATCGTTGAGGAGGTCGGCGGTTCCCTGCGCCTGCGCTGCGACCGGGCGGACCGGCCCCGCGTTCCCGCGCACACGGCCGGTCCGGTCCTGCTGCCGGCCGGGGCGACCGCCCGTGGCCGCGGCGAGGCCCTGCGCTTCCTCCGCCATCTCGTGATCGCCGTGCCGGTCGCGGCGTGCGGCGGGGCGCCGCGACGTCAAGGCATGCTGGACGACGCGGTTCTCGCGCGGCTGTGCCACCTCGTCGCCGACGCGCTCGCCGGCGACGACGACGACGTCCCGACGGTCTATGCGGCCGGCCTCGGCGCAGGCCTGACGAAACGCTTCGCCGAACTCTTCAGTACGAGCGCCGAGCCGACCAGGGGCGGCCTCGCGCCGCGCCAGCTCCGTCGGGTCCTCGACCATATGGTCGCCAACCTCGCCGAGGACCTGGCGATCGAGGACATGGCGGACGTCGCAGGCCTCTCGGCCTCCCATTTCAGTCGTGCGTTCAAGGTGGCGACCGGACTGCCACCGCATCGCTGGATGCTCGCCGCGCGGTGCGAGAAGGCGAAGGAGTTGCTGATCTCCTCCGACCTGCCGCTCGCCGAACTGGCGCTCGACATCGGCTTCTGCGACCAGGCGCATTTCTGCCGCTCGTTCACCCGCATCATCGGGACCAGCCCAGGCGCATTCCGCCGCGCCCACGCGTGAGGCGGCGCACGATCAAAACCGACAAGACGGGACTTTCGATCGTCCGCATCCTCGACCGACGACGTCGTCCGCCGGCGGAATTCGCCGAACCGGTGCGCTTCGCCCGCGACCGCGCGGAACAGGCCTGAAGGGAGCGCGCTTGAACCGGATCCTCACCCCCATCAACATCGGCGCCTTCGAACTCGCCAACCGACGGGTCCATTCGGCCGACGAGGATGATACGGCAGCCGCCCTGCCGGGCTCGCTCCACTTCGCCCCACTCGTCGTCGCCCGCGACGATCGTCGCAGTCCCGAATCCGCCGCCGCTCCGGATGCCCCGCCGTTCGGCGAGATGGTCGGCGCGATCCGCGCCCGCAAGGGCATCGCGGTGAGCCGGCTGGCGCAGTCCGGGAGAGCCGCCGACGAACCGCCCATCCCACCGGTCGGTCTCGATCGGCTGCTCGCCGCCTTCGCGACGGCGGCGCGCCGCTCGATCGGCGCGGGCTTCGCCGGCGTCGAGATCGACGGCACCGACCTCTGCACCCATGTCGCGGGCATGGAGGCGGGTTCCCAGCTCCTGGTCGAGATCGTCGAGGCGGTCGCGGCCGAATGTCCGCGCGAGCGTCTCGGCGTCCGCCTGGCGCCCCTGGCCTGCGGCGCCAACGGTGCCGTGGACATCGTCGCGCTCCACGTCGCGCTGCTCGGCGCGCTCAACGACCTCGAGATCGCCTTTGTCCACCTTCGGCTCCCCCCGCAGGCGCGGACGTCGACCTCGTTCTTCCCCGGTGATTCCGATGGCCGGTTCCGATCGGCCTTCCGCAATTCGCTGATCCTGTCCGGCGGACTCGATGCGAGGTCGGCCGAAGAGGCGCTCGCCCGCCGCTTCGCGGATGCGGTCGGTTTCGCCGGCGAACCGGTCGACACCTGACCACGGCACCGCCGAATGAATGTCCGCGGCTCCCCTTCGTCATGACCGGATCCGCCGAAACGGCGCATGGATCGTCCATACGCGGCGGCCGGCGGCGCCCAGGCTGCCGGAGACCCTCCGTCCACAGGAGACCGGCGCCCGATGGCGTCCCGCCACGTGACCTTCGGCCGCTTCACCTTCGATCTGGACGCACGGACGCTTGCCGCCGACGGCGCGCCGATCCCGCTCGGCGGACGCGCGCTTGCGATCCTCTCCGTACTCGTCGAGGCGGACGGAGCGCTGGTTCCCGCGGCGTCGCTGATCGCCCGCGTGTGGCCGGAACGCCCCGTCGACGCCGCCAACCTTCGCGTCCATATCGCGGCGTTGCGCACCGCCCTCGGGGCCGACGCGCGCGGCGTCGAGGCGATCCAGAACGTGCCCGGCCGCGGCTATCGGATCGGCATGGAGACAAAGCGGGTCGAAGACGCCGGGCCGTCGAGGCTGCCGGCGCCTTCCCGCCTCCTCGGCCGCGACGGCGATCTGTCGGCACTGTCGGAGAAGCTGCGAAGTCGACGCTTCGTCACCGTCGTGGGTCCCGGCGGCATCGGCAAGACGAGCCTCGTCAAGGCCTTGGCAGCCCTCCTGCGCGACGAGTACCGCGACGGGGTGCTCTTCGTCGACCTCGGCGCCGTGACCACCGGGGACGGCATGCTCCGGGCGATCGGCGCTGCCGTCGACGGCGGCCGGGCCGAGGAGGCGACCGAGGAGAGCGTCGCCGCCGCGCTGGCCGGACGCGACCTCCTCCTCGTCCTCGACACATGCGAGGGTGTGGTGGATGCGGCCGCGAGCCTCACCGAACGGATACGTCGCGCGGCGCCGGGGGTCGACCTCGCCTGCACCAGCCGCGAGGGCCTGAGGGCCGAGGGCGAGTGGCTCTACCGGCTGTCGCCGCTGGCGGTGCCGGACGACGCCGGACCGCCCCCGGAGGACATCTCCCGGTTCCCCGCGCTCGACCTCTTCCTGCAGCGCTCGCGCGCGGTCGCGGGCGACCTCACCCTCGACCCGGCGACGCTCGCCGACGCCTCGGCCGTCTGCCGCGCTCTCGACGGTATCCCGCTGGCACTGGAACTGGCCGCGGCCACCGTCGGGGTGTTCGGCATCGCCGACCTCAGGATCCGCCTCGACGATCGTCTGGCCCTCCTCAACCGCGGGCGGCGCACGGCGGCGCCGCGCCACCGAACCCTCCGAGCGACCCTCGACCACAGCTACGACCTCCTTTCGGCCGACGAGAAGGCGCTCTTCGATCGTCTCGGCGTCCTCGCGGGGGCCTTTTCGCTGTCGGCGGTCGTCGCTCTCTCCCCGTTCGGACCGGCCGGGACGGAGGCGCTGCTCGGCGCTCTCGAGGCGAAATCGCTGATTGCCCGCGACGACGGCTCAGCCGGAGCGACTCTCGGCACGCCGCCCCATTTCCGCCTTCTGGAGACCACGGCCCTCTACGCCCGCGAGAGGCTTCTCGCCCGCCAGGACGTCGACGCCATCCTGTGCCGTCAGCTCGAGTTGCTCCGCGCCCGCCTCGCGGAGGCAGAGACCGCGCCCGTGCCGCCGCCGGCCGCCCGCCGCGGGCTCCAGGCCAACGTGGAGACGGCGCTCGGCCTCGCCTTCGAGCGCTCGGCTTGCGTGCCGGCCGCGGTCGCGCTGACGGCCGC
Organism: Methylobrevis pamukkalensis; assembly: GCF_001720135.1. Lineage (GTDB taxonomy): Bacteria > Pseudomonadota > Alphaproteobacteria > Rhizobiales > Pleomorphomonadaceae > Methylobrevis > Methylobrevis pamukkalensis. Next base: position 18,052 of record NZ_MCRJ01000019.1, on the reverse strand, counting down.
CGCGGTCGGGTTCTGGATGCGAACCGCCGTCCTCGTCGGACAGCGCCCGGCGATGGAACGGGCCTTGCGGCTGATGGGCGACGCCCCCGACGTCGGGCCGCTCCGCGCGCTCGACCTCCGCACCGCCCTCGGGCTCGCCGAATACTACGAGCACGGCCCGACGGCGGACGCGGTTCGCTACCTGACGTCTGCCCTGACGCTTGCCGAGGCGCTCGGGGAGCAGGAGCGCCGGCTCGACATCCTGTGGATGATCTTCGGAATCACCGGCAACGCGGGCGACTATCCGGCCGAAGCGGACCTGGCGAATGCCTATAGGGCCGCACTGCGGGACGACGCTCCGTCGGCGGCGCGATACCGCGGCTTCCGGATGACCGGCCGGGCGCTGCACGACCTCGGCCGCCATTCGGAGGCGGAGGCGTCGCTCCTCCACGGCCTGTCCGCCGAGCGCGGTCGGGACCGGGCGATCCGCTTCACCGCCTACCACAACGACCACTGGACCGCCTCGCGGTCGAACCTCGCCCGCCTCCTGTGGATCACCGGACGGGCCGATGCCGCGTGTGCCGCCGCGGACGAATGCCTGGAGGAGGCAATCGCGCTCGACCATGCCCAGTCGCTGTGCTGGGCGCTCGCCTTCAACCTCGTTCCCATCGCCATCTGGTGCGGCAACCTCGACCGGGCCGGACGCGACGTCGATCTTCTCCTCCATCATTCCCGGCGCACCTTCCAGCATTGGCACCAGTGGGGCCGGCGCTATGCCCTGGTGCTCGGCGTCCTGTCGGGCGGCAGCGAGGCGGAGGCGCTGCGCATCCCGACGACGACGGCCGCCGAGGCGGACCTCTTCGCCACCTTTCATCCAATCTTCCTGCGCCACGATCCCGAAGCCCGGGTCCGCAGCGGCCGCATCGACTGGTGCACGGCCGAGCACCTGCGCGCGGCCGTCGAGCGCTCCCCGCGGGGAACGCAGGGGCTCGGCGACCGGCTCGCCGCAGCCATCGCCGTGGCGAACGGCCAGGGCGCCCGCGCCTTCGCCCTTCGGGCAGCCACGAGCTTCGCCCGCGTCCGTGCCGAGGAGGGGCGGCCGGCGGAGGGCGCCGACGCCCTGCGCGCGGCGCTGGCACAGCTCCACGAGGGTGACGGAACCGCCGACCACCGCGCCGCGGTCGCCCTCCTGCAAACCCTCGGTCCGCCAAAACCGCCGGGCGCCGCCAGCGCCGCGCCGGCCAATCCGGGAGAGTGACATGGTCCTCCGATCCGACGCCGCCCATCCTTCGTTCTGGTCCCTTGCCGCGGTCCTCCGCCGGGGCGGGATCGACCGACGCACCTTCCTCCGGCAGGCCGCCGCGCTCGGCATCGGCGCCGGCCTTGCCGGAGCCCTGGCCAGCGCCTGGTCGAGCGAGGGTCACGCCGCTTCGACGACCGAAACGGCGCCGCCGACGGGTGACTTCGACTACGTGGTCGTGGGCGCCGGCTCCGCCGGCGCCGTCTGTGCGGCACGCCTCGCCACCTCGAGCGAGGCGCGCGTCCTCGTCCTGGAGGCCGGCTGTAGCGACGACCTGCCGGAGATCCACGACCCCACGCGCTGGCTGGCCGCCATCGGTACCCGCGCCGCCAAGGTCTTCACGACGGTGCCGCAGGCACACACCGCCGGCCGACGCCACGTCTGGCCGCGCGGAAACGTGCTCGGCGGATCGTCCAGCGTGAACGCGATGATCTTCGCGCGCGGCCACCGCTCCGACTTCGACGCCTGGGCCTATGCCGGCTGCACGGGCTGGAGCTATGCCGACGTCCTGCCGATCTTCCGGGCGATGGAGGACTATTCAGGGGGAGCCGACGCCTTCCGCGGCACCGGCGGGCCGCTGCATGTATCGCGTCCCACGCCCGATCAAAGGCACGAGGGTGCCGTCGCCTTCGTCGAGGCGGGGCGCGCCCTCGGCTTTCCGGGCAACGACGACTTCAACGGCGCCGAACTCGACGGAATCGGCTTCGTCGATCTCTCCATCTCCGACGCCGGCCGCCAGTCGAGCGCCGTCGCTTTCCTGAAGCCCGCAATGGCAAGGGCGAACCTCACCGTGCTGACGGACGCGCCGGTGCTCGACGTCGTCGTCGAAGGCGGCCGCTGCACCGGCGTCCGCTATCTTCACGCCGGCGTTCCCCGCACCGTGCGGGCGGCGATCGAGGTGATCGTCGCCGCGGGGGCGCTCGATACGCCGCGCATCCTCATGCTCTCCGGCATCGGACCGGCGGCGGACCTCGTTCGCCTCGGCATCGAAGTGGCGGCCGATCTGCCTGTCGGCCTCGGCCTGCAGGACCACGTGCTCGGCGCCGGCGTCAACTACGAGGCCCGCGGGCCGGTGCCGCCGTCGAAGACCAACAGCTCGGAAGCCTATCTCTGGCATCGCACCGACTCCCGCCTGCTCGGTCCGGACGTGGTGACGCTGCACGTCTCGATCCCCTACGCCACCGACGCCTTCGCGCTGAACCACGCGCACGGCTACGCGATCCTGTCCGGCGTCTCGCGGCCGGTGTCGCGCGGATCGCTCCGGCTCGCCTCGTCCGATCCGCGCGACGCCCCGCTGATCGACCCCGCCTATCTCACCGAGGAGGCGGACCGGCGCGCATTCCGCACCGCGACGGAGATCGCCTGCGAGATCGGCGCCGCGGCGGCCTTCGACCGCTTCCGCGCCCGCGAGGTGCTGCCCGGCGATCTGCGCTCGCACAGGGAGTGGGACGACTTCCTGGCGAAATCGGCGAGCACCTTCTTCCACCCGACCTCGACGTGCCGGATGGGAACCGGACCGGAGGCCGTGGTGGATCCGGAGCTGAGGGTGCGCGGGATCGAGGGGCTTCGTGTCGCGGACGCCTCGATCATGCCGCAGGTGGTGACAACCAACACCAATCCCGCGTCGCTGATGATCGGCTGGCGTGCGGCCGACCTCGTCCTCGGCATCGGCAGCGCGGAGCGCCGGCCGGTCGTCGCCGGTCCGTCGCCGTGACCGCAAGGTCCGCGGCACCTCGCGAACGCGCCCGGATCGCATGACCGAGACCTTCCACTTCGACCGCTTCGTCCTCATCCCGGATCGGCGCGAACTCGCCGAGGACGGGCGGATGCTGAAGGTCGGTTCGCGCGCCTTCGACCTCCTCTGCCTGCTGGTCACCCGCGCCGGCGAGCTCGTCTCGCGCGACGAGGCCATGGCGCACGTCTGGCCGGGGCTCCACGTCGACGAGGGCGGTCTGCGGGTTCACATGGCGGCCCTCCGCAAGCTCCTCGGCGACGGTTCCGACGGGCGCCGTTTCATCGTCAACGAGCCGGGACGCGGCTATCGCTTCGTGGCGCCGGTGACCCGAGGCAGCGATGCCTACCGCCGGCGCGCAGCGCCACCCGGCCGCCTGCCGCCGCCCTCCCCCGCACTGCCCGCGCCGCGGTCCCGGCTGATCGGCCGGGTCGACACGGTCGGCGACGTCGACCACCTTCTCGCCCGCTATCCTCTGGTGACGATCGCCGGACCCGGGGGGATCGGCAAGACGACGGTCGCGCTCGCCTACGCCGAACGCGCCGCCGCGTCGGCCGCGGTGGACGTGATCGACTTCGGCGGCGTCGCCGACCCGGCCGGCGTGCCGAACACCGTCGCCGCCGCCATCGGTCTGCCCGTCCGCAGCCCCGACGAGACGGCCGCCATCGTCCGTGCGCTCCAGGCGGGGCCCCGCCTCCTCGTCCTGGACTGCTGCGAGCACGTGATCGACGCGGTCGCGGCCCTCGCCGAGCGGATCCTCGACGCGACCCCCGGCGTCCGCCTTCTCGCCACCAGCCGCGAGCCGCTGCGCATCTCCGGCGAATATGTCCATCGGCTGGGGCCGCTCGCGGTGCCGCCCGTTGGTATCGTCCTCACCCGGGAGACGGTCGTCGACTTCCCGGCCGCCGACCTCTTCCTCGAACGGACGATCGCCGCGACCGGGGACGACGCCTTCACGGCGGAGGATCTCGACGCCGTGACGGCGATCTGCCGCCGGCTCGACGGCGTCGCCCTGGCGCTGGAGCTCGCGGCCGCCGCCGTTCCGCTCTACGGCGTCCGAGGCCTTGCGGAGCGGCTCGCGGAGAGCTTCTCCGTGCTGACGCGGGGGCGGCGCACCGCGCTCCCCCGTCATCGGACACTCAGGCTCACCATCGCCTGGAGCGTGGACCTCCTGGCGGCGGAGGAGCGGGGCCTGCTCGCCCGCCTCTCGGTCATTCCGGCTTCCTTCGACCGACTTGCGGCAGCCCACATCGGCGGCGACGAGCATGGTGGCGTCGACCGCCTGGCCGGGCTCGTCGAGAAATCGCTGCTGATCGTCGACCCCGCCGCAGCCGGGCCGCGCTACCGGATGCTGGACAGCACGCGCGCCTTCGCCCGCGAACTGCTCGTCGCCTCCGGCGAGGAGCGGACCTGCCTCGTCCGCCTCGCGGAGCACTGGTCGAACCGTCTCGGAAATTTCCAGCGGGAGCACCCCTCGGAACCGCTGACGTCCTTTCGTCCGGACCTGGAGGCGGTCCGCGCCGCGCTCCACTTCGCGGTCTCTCCTGACGGCTATCGTTCGATCGCCATTCGCCTGGCGGCTGCCGCCGCGCCGCTCTTCCTCGACCTCTCGCTGCTCGTCGAATGCACCCGCTGGGCCGAGACGGCGCTCGCGCTCGTGACGGCGGACGACCCGCCCGAAACGATCCTGACGCTCCGGACGGCCTTCGCCGCGCCGCGCCTCTACACCCACGGCAACCTCGCTGAGGTCCGCGCCTCGCTGGAAGAGGCGCTCGCGAGCGCGGCGGCGGCCGGCGATCCGTCGATGGAAGTCCACATCCTCGACGTGCTCTACGTATTCCACCTGCGCGTCGCCGACTTCAGGGGAATCCGGGAGATCGCCGACCGCACGGCCGCCGTCATCGAACGTGCGCATGGCCTCTCCGGGATCGAGGCGAACTGGATGGCCGGGCTCGCCGCCTACTTCGCCGGCGAGCATGCGGCGGCAACGCCGCACCTGCGTCGCTCTCTCGACATCCTGTCGCCGACGCGTCGGGTCGACGTGTTCCGTTACGGCAGCGATCGGCGGGTCCATGCCCACAACGCCCTCGCCCGCTCGCTCTGGATGCAGGGCTATCCAGACGACGCCCGTCGTCTCGCCGCCCGCAACCTGGCCGAGGCCGCGGACATAGGACACCCGGTCGGCCACAGCATCGCGCTGATGTGGATGACGCCGATCTTCCTGTGGACCGGCGAACACGCGATCGCCGAGGCCTGCGCCCGCGATCTCATTGCCCTCGCGCGCCGCTCCTCGCAGCGCCCGGCCGAACTGGTGGGCGAGGCATTCCTCGGGATCCTCGACGGCCGTCACGGCGCTCCGGATCGGGCCGTCACCGCGATCGCGTCCAGCATCGACGGGCTGCTCGCGGTGAACAACCGCCTGCTGCACGTGATCCTGCTCGGCCATCTCGCCGAGGCGCATCTCCTCGCCGGGCGCGCCGGCGACGCGCTCGCAACTGTGGAGGAGGCCGTTGCCCGCGCGGCGGCGAGTGGTGATCTCGTGACCATGCCGTGGTTGAAGATCCTCTCTGCGCGGGCTCTCGCCCTTGCCGCGCCCGCCGGCTCCGGGCTTGCCGGGGCGCTCGACGACGCGCTCGCCTGGGCCCGCCGACAGGGGGCCCGCGCCTACCTGCTGGAAATCGCCACGCTCCGGGCAGAACTCGGGCTCCCGCCCACGGTGGATCGCGAGGAAGGTCTGGAGGCGCTGCTCGGCAGCTTCGAACAGGGACGGGACACCGAGCCGTTGCGGCGGGCAACGCGGGTTGCGGCCGCCCGGTCGGGACGATCGGCCGGCGGTGAAGCGGGCCCGGCGCCCTGATGCGAAACGGTCCGGCCCGGGACCCGATCGGGGTCGCCGGACCGGACCTTCGCATCGCGACCGGGGGCCGCCGTTGAGTTCCGCCCCCGGTCCCTGCGGTCCGTCAGTTGGTGCCGCCGAAGACCTCCTCGGCCTTGCGGTAGCTTTCCGCCACCGCCGCGTAGTTCGGCGCCACCAGGCCATAGAGCGCGGCAAGTTCCGCGGCCTCCGGACGGTTCCAGGTGCGGTGGAGTTCGGAAAGGATGGCGTTCGTCGTGGTGGGAACGACGCCGGCCTGAGCGAAGCGGGCGACCGACGTGCGCGAGGCCATCTCGCTCGGATCGCCCGAGGCGTCGATCACGGTGTAGACGTTGTAGCCGGCGCTTGGCATCGAGCGCCGGGAACATCACGCAGACGCTGGTCCAGACGCCGGCCATGATCAGCGTCTTGCGTCCGGTCGCCTCGACCGCGGCGACGAAGTCCGCGTTGTCCCAGGCATTCACCTCCCCCTTGCGGGCGATGTAACGGGCGTGGGGCGCGAAGGCGTGGATCTCCGGCATCAGCGGGCCGTTGGGACCATTCGGTTCCGAAGCGGTGGTGAGAACCGGGATGTCGAGGAGGTCTGCAAGCTTGGCCAGCATCTCGACGTTGCGTCGGAGGTCGTCGACGTCGATGTCCTTCACCGTCTGGAACAGGCCGGACTGGTGGTCGAGAAAGAGGATCATCGTGTCGGCGGGGTCGAGCAGCGCCCGTCCTCCCCCGGTCGGCAGGACGCTCGACTTGCCGACCGTCTCCGCCGAGGCGAGGGGAGCCGGGAGCACGACGAGGAGGAGAAGGAGGGCGGCAAAGGCCCGCTTCAGCAGAAGAATCATCGGGGGTTACCTTTCGAGGTGGAGTGGGGGCTTGACCCTGCCGGGGCCGCGGATGCGCGAACGCCCCGACGGGTCGTCGGCGGACCGCGGCCGGACGACCCGTCGGGATGACGATGGATAGACCGTCCGCGGTCCGGTCCTCTTGCTCCGGCCGATCGCGATTTGGAGATACGCACCGCCGGGCGGCGGGGCTTGCGGCGGGCGGCGGCTGGGCGCGCAGCGCCTCAGCGATGCCGGCGGGTCGCGATGCCGAGCTGTTCGGCCATGCGCACGAGGTCGGGAAGCGAGCGGGCGCCCATCTTCTCCATGACGCGGCGCTTGTGGACCTTCGCCGTGATCTCGGCGAGCCCGAGTTCGCCGGCGATCTGCTTGTTCATGAGGCCGCCGATCACATAGCCCATGACGTCTCGCTCGCGGTCGTTGAGCGAGGCATACCGTTCGGTGAGCGCCAGATGCGCGCGCTTTCCTTCGACGCTGACGCGATCGATCTCGATCGCCCGCTGCACGGCGTCGATGAGGACGTGATCCTCCACCGGCTTGGTGAGGAACTCCACCGCACCGCCGCGCATGGCCCGCACCGTCATCGGAATCGTGCCGTTGCCGGTCAGGAAGACGACGGGAACGTCGCTGCCCGCGTTCCGCAGCGCGTCCTGGACGGCGAGGCCGTTCTCGCCCGACAGCCGGACGTCGAGGACAATGCATGCGGGTCGCCGGACCAGGGTCGCGTCCGCGAGCCCCGCCGCGTCGGCGTGCTCCACGGCCGCCAGGCCCTCGGCCCGGCAGAGCCGCGCCAGCGCTGTGCGCACGGCGGGATCGTCGTCCACGATATGAACGGTCGCTTCCATTCCGGACACACTCATCCGTCCCGTTTCGCCACGATCTGCGCAAGATAGGTCTCGAGCAGGTCGACGTCGAACGGCTTCGTGAGGTAGGCGGTTGCACCAGCGCGGAGCGCCCTTTGCCGGACGGCGTCGTTCGGGAAGGCGGTCATCGCGACGACGGGCAACGCGGGAACGCGCGCGGCGACGACCTCGATCAAGTCGATACCGTCCATGCCCGGCATCTGAAGGTCGATCAGCACGCAGCAAGGCGGCTCGCCGGTACTCGTTGCGAGGAAGGCGGCGGCGCTCTCGTACAGCCGCGTCTGGTATCCGAGCGTGCGCGTCAGCCGCCCGAGGCCGGCGAGGACATCGGGATCGTCGTCGACGATCGCCACGACAAAGACCATCCCCAACTCCTCAGTCCGCGGCGATCGGCAGCGTGAAGGTGAAGAGCGCCCCGCCGCCCGGAGCGGTGTCGACCCGGATCTCTCCTCCGTGCGCCTCGACGAAGTTGCGGCAGATCGCCAGACCGAGACCCATCCCGTCGGACCTGGTCGAGTGGAAAGGCTCGAAAATTCGGGCACGGCTCTCGGCCGGTACCCCGGGCCCGTTGTCGGCAACCTCCACCACGACCGCCTCGTCGGCCCCCCGCATGCTCACGGTGATGTCGCAGGCGCCCTGGCGTCCTGCCATGGCTTGGGCGGCATTGAGCAGGAGGTTGACGAAGACCTGTTGGACCTGGATGAGGTCGGCCGCCACGGATGGAAGATCCTCCTCGACTGCCAGATGAACCACCGCGCCGAGCCGCCTGAGGTCGGCTTCGACCAGCATGTTCGCTGTGCGGGCCGCGTGCACGACGTCGACGGGCGAGACCTGCGGCGGCGACCTGTTGAAGTGCGCCGTGAGGCGCGCGACGACGTCACGCGCCCGCGTCGCCTGGGAGACGATATCCCTCAGGGCCGCGCCGACCTCCTCCACGTCGAGTGCTGCCGGCCGCAGGAGGCGCTGGGCCGCCTGGGCGTTGGCGAGGATGGCGGCGAGCGGGGAGTTCACCTCGTGAGCGATCGACGCGGTCAGCGCATTGGCGGTGGCGATCCGGGAATTGCGCGCCGCATCCGCCTCCGCTGTCATCAGCCCGGCCTGAGCCTGCCGATAGTGTGTGATGTCGAGCGACGTCACGACGATATCGGCGAACTCGGCGACGTTGCCCGGCAGCATCGCCGTGAATAGCGTGTCCCGCTCGGTGCCGTCCGCGGCGATGACGTGAGCCTCGGAGCGGAAGAAGCGGTCGCCCCGGGCAAAGGCCACCAGCCACTGCACGAAGGTCTGATCGGTATCCGGAAGCAGCCGGCTCAGCGGCCCGACGTATGCCTCCTTGCCGGAGGCGCCGGTCTCTTCCAGCGTGAAGCCGTTGACGTCCTTGATGAACACCTTAGCCTTGAGGGCGCGGAGTTCATCCGGCCGCGCCGCGAAGTGGCTCTCCATGTCGGCCACGCCGGCTCGGCGAAGTTCGGCGACCGACTCGGCGACGGCCGTCCAGTCCTCGCGCCACATCGAGATACCGGCCCGCTCGAAAATGGCGCGGTAGCGGGCCTCGCCGTGGCGCACCCGCATCGTCGACACGAAGCGGATCGCGACGACGGCGAGGAGAATCGCCGCCGCACCCGCCACGGCGGCGCCGCTTGCCGATCCGCCCGCAAGGAGGTGCGCGGCGACCGCGGCGGCCAGGGCCGGGGCGAGGATGCAGGCGGCCGAGATCGCCAGGTCGCGCGCGACGCCGGCGCCGCGTCGGGGGGCCGGCGCAGTCATCCAGGCCGGCAGATCGCCGGACCGAGGCACGTCGTCCATCGTCGTCGCCTGGCTCGGCCAACGCGAGAAAACCGTCTGCATGCCATCGTCTCCCGGGCGACAGGACCTTAACGGCGGCGCTCGCCGCCGTCGCCGATACGGACGTATACTGGTCAAACCCGGCGGGGCGGCCGAGACTGGTGCCATGGATCTCTATCATCACGGTTCTCGCAAATTCCCGAAAGCCGGACTCGTGGCGACGTCCTTCGCGCGCGGATGGCGGGGAGTGGCCGCCGAGTTGCGCAGCCATCCCGCCGGGGAGCTCCCGGCGATCGTTCCGACGCAGATGGAGATCACGCTGGCGACACGCCGGAGCCCTGGCGCTTTCGTGGCGCGCAAAGGCGCTGGCGTCCGCCAGCGGACGGCTGTCGAGGAGGGCACGATCTGGCTCTGCCCCGTCGGTGTCGGCGAGGACGACATCAGCATCTCCGCGCCGCTCGAGGAAATCCTGCACATCTATCTTCCGACGGACCGGTTCGCGGCACTTGCGGACCTCTACGGCGACTCCCGGATCAGCGCCCATGACGTTCACTATCTGGCGGACCTCCGCGATCCGCTGATCCGTCAGATCGGTCTGGCGATCCGGTTCGAACTGATGCGCGAGACGTCCGCCGGACGCATGATGGTGGAAACGGCCGCCATGACCCTCACCGCCCGCGTCGTGCAGGCCTATGGGTCTGACCGTCCCACGTCGGGCGACAACCCGAACGAAGTGGATTGTCCGAAGCGCATCCAGCGGGCGATCGACTACATCCGCGACAACCTCGAACGCGACATCTCGATTTCCGACCTTGCCGAGATCGCATGCCTCAGCCCCTTCCACTTCGCCCGCATGTTCAAGCGCGTGACGGGACGCACGCCGCACGGCTTCGTCAGTGCCGAGCGATTCGACCTCGCCCGCAAGCTGCTCGCGGACCCGGAGGTGTCGCTCGTGACGGTCGCTCACCGAACCGGCTTTTCCACGCAGGCGGCCTTCGGCACGGCCTTCAAGCGCGCCACCGGGAGTACCCCCGGCGACTATCGCCGACAGATCACCTGAGCGGCGACGGCCGGGCCGCAGGATCGCGCTAGACGTCGCAGTCTCGCGAAAGACGGAACTGCCGGCATCGGTCAGAGTAGTGGCGTTCGAGTCCGGGTACCGGGCTGGAACAGTGGTCCCGCTGGATCTGACAGGCGTGGCCGCGGCCGATCCAGCGCGATCGGTCGCTGCCCGGTTCCGCAGGTTCGGCAAACGTGGTGCCGGCGGCATGGGGCGACCATGACAGCCCATGGTTTTGAAAAGGATCTGCGATCCGAACCTGCAGCGAGGGCACCAACCCCGGGCGGGGGCACTGCCGCCTATGCGTTCGGCCCCTTTCGCCTCTCGCTCGTGCGCCAGGAACTCAGCCGGGACGGCGAGCCGATCCGCCTCGGCGGCCGCGCCATCGCGATCCTCGGAGCCCTGGTCGAGCATCACGGAAGACTGCTGTCGAAGGCCGAGCTCATGGCACTCGCCTGGCCGGACATATTCGTCGAAGAGGGCAACCTCCGCGTCCACATCACCGCGCTGCGTCGCGCCCTCGACGACAGCACGGCCTCGCCGGCCTACATCGTCAACGTCGCCGGGCGCGGATACCAGTTCATCGCTCCCGTCGAACGGGTGGTGGACCGGGCCGGCCTGCAACCGGCCTTGCCGACGACCGGTCACCGGACGAGCGTTGCCCTGCCTCGGCTCCCCTCACGGGTCGTCGGCCGGGAGGCCGAGATCGCCGCCCTCGACCGCCTCCTGGAGGAGTCGCGCATCGTGACGGTCACCGGGACGGGCGGAATCGGCAAGACGACCCTCGCCCTCGTCGCGGCGCATCGGCACGCCGCGGCTGGTGGCTCTCCCGTTTTCTTCGTCGATCTCTCGGCAGTCCGCGAAGCCGACCTGGTGCCTTACACCGTCGCCGCGGCGGTCCAGGTCGCCGTGGAGTCCCATCAGCCGCGGGAGAGTCTGGTCGGCCGGCTCGCCCAGATGGAGGCGCTGCTCGTCTTCGACAACTGCGAACATGTCATCGACTGCGCCGCCGAGCTCGCTGAGAGCCTCCTGAAGGGCGCTCCCGCCATCCGGATCCTGGCGACCAGCCACGAACCGCTCCGAATCGAGGGAGAGCGGGTGCTCCGCCTGATGCCGTTCGAGCTGCCGGCAGAGAGCGCCGGCTGGACGCTGGACGAAGCCCTCCATCTGCCGGCGGTCGGCCTGTTCGTGGAGCATGCACAGGCGAGCGACGACACTTTGTTCATGGGCGACGAGGACGTGCCGTTCATCGTCGAGATCTGCCGGCGGCTCGACGGCCTGCCGCTTGCCATCGAGATCGCCGCTGCACGGGTCAGCGTGCTTGGCGTCGCGGAGCTCGCGCAGCGCCTTGACGACCGGTTCAGCATTTTGCTGGCGGGGCGCCGCAACGGTGTCCCGCGCCACCAGACGCTGCGCAGCATGTTGGATTGGAGCTTCGACAACCTGTCCGATCTCGATCGCCTCGTCCTGCGCCGACTATCGGTCTTCGCCGCCGCATTCACGCTCGACGCCGCCTGCCAGGTCGCCGGAGACGATCGGCTCGCGCCGTCGGTCGTCGTGGACTGCGTGGCCAACCTTCTCCGCCGGTCGTTGCTGATGTCCGAACGACGGGAGGGTGCGACCCTGTTCCGGCTCCTGGACAGCACGCGGCTCTATGCGGCAGAGAAGCTCGAGGAAGCCGGCGAGGCGGCGCGGGTGCGGCGCCTCCACGCCGACTATCTCTGCGGGCTCCTGAACCAGGCCGAGCAGGACTGGATTGTCATCGACCGCCGCCGGTGGCTCGACCGCTACGGCCCGGTGGTCGACGATGTGCGGGCGGCCGTCGGCTGGTCCTTCTCGGGTGCCGGCGATCCGGTCCCCGGCGTGATGCTGACGAGGCTCGCCGTTCCCGTCATGCTGCTGAGGGGGCTGGTGGCCGAGCTTCGGGAACTGGTGATCGCCGCCATCGCCAAGGCGGAAGGCCTCGCCCCCGCTCTCCCCGTCGAGGAGATGCGGCTTCAGGTCTCGTGTGCGTCGCTGCTCTACAATCAATCAATGGACTACCAACCCCACATCGACCGGGCGATGGAGCTCGCCGAGAGGATCGGAACCGACCGCGCCCGGATCGAGCCGCTGATCGTCCTGTCGGTGTTCAACCTCTCGAAGGGCAATTATGCGCTCGCCCTGTCGCAGGCCGAGACGGCACATGCGCTCGGGGCGCGGATCGGCGACGACTTCGCCCTGCTCGCCGCCAACCGCGTCCGTGCCCAGGCGATGCACTTCGTCGGGCGGCAGGACGACGCGATTGCCATCGCCACCGACGTGCTCCGCTTCCCGGTGGCGCAGATCCCGCTCAACTACGGTTTCGTCCACTCCGACCGGCGAATCTCGATGCGCGTCGTTCTCGCTCGGGCGTTGTGGATCACCGGATATGCGGATCGGGCCAAGGCCGTTGCCGATGAGGCGCTGGCGATCGCACAGGACGTGGATGCCCTCGCCGGAGCGCAGATCTTGTCTCTTGCGGCCGTACCGATCCTCCTCTGGCGCGGTGATTTCGAGGCAGCCAAACCCCTCGTGGCAGAACTGCGGGAACAGACGACTCGGTTCGCCCTCGGCCAATGGCTTGACTGGGCGCACCTGTTCGACCACGTGCTGGCGCTGCGGGACGGTCGGACGAGCAACCACAAGCCGAACGGAGAACTCGCGAGCCAGATGTTGGCAACCTTTGTCGGAGATGCGGCCGAGCCGCCGGCCCGGTTCGAAGACGGGACCTGGTGTAGTCCGGAACTCCACCGCATTCGCGGCGAGCGCCTCATCCGAGCCGGCGATCTAAAGGCCGGCGAAGCTGCGATCCGGCATGCGCTCGAGCTCGCGCGGCGCCAGCAGGCGATCGCGTGGGAGCTTCGATGTGCCGTCAGCCTCGTCCGCCTTTCGAGGACGCACGAAATAGAGAAGGACGCCGCAGCCGTCCTAAGGGACGTACTGGGCCGTCTGCCGGAGGGACACCGGACCGAAGAGCCATCGGTGGCACAGGCGCTGCTCGACGCTTTCGATCCCCTCGGAATGCTGGCAGCACCCCGCCGGCAAGCGGGCCGGCCGTAGCGCCGACGCCGCATACCAGGGATCCTGCCGCCCGGTACCTGTGGGTAAGCCGTCAAGTGGCGACGGTAACTGGCATCTGGACGGCAGCAAGCACCAACCGAGGGCCGCGAGCTATTTCTCGCACGGACTGGGCTCATGCGGCAGCGGTGTGCCGAACCGTAGGTTTCACGGGCTCCGGCTGCCGTTCGTCGATGGGGCCGGCATGGAGCTCGTGGGTACAGAGTATCAAAGGGCAGTTGGTATGAAGGCGGTATAATGAAGACGAGCGGCGCCCACGGCACCGCCACCACTACCGCCAGGTCGTTGAGAAGAATGGTACAGCTGCCCGGGCTCGAACCGGGGACCTTCGGAGCCACAATCCGACGCTCTAACCAACTGAGCTACAGCTGCGTGAAATCGTGGCGGAAGCTAGTGGCAAGCCGCCTGCATTGCAAGCCCGATGACGCGGGGCCTGCCAAGAAAATCGCCGGGGTGGTCCGCCGCCGGCAAAATGCCCGTGCGCGGACAGGTCGATAGGCCGTCCCGCGACGCCCGATCCCCGGCAGGCAACCGCCGCGGGATGCAGAAAGGCGCGGCCCTTTCAGGTCGCGCCACGGCTGCAGACCGAAGGCAGGGTCAGGCCGGCAGTCAGCCGATCTTGACGTCCTTCAGGGCCTTTTCATAGGCGCCTTGGCCGGCTCGCTGACTTCGCTCGCGAACTTTGCGACGAGCTCCTGGATTTCCTTGGCATTGGCCGAGGCGATCTCGAACTGCTCGCGGGCAAAGGCCGACTGCATGGCGATCACGTCGGAAATCGACTTGGCACTCATCACGTCGGTCGCGAACTTGAAGGTGGCGTCGGCGGTCGCCTTGGCGGCGGAGATGGCCTTGACGTTGATCGCGACGAGACCGGTGCGGGTCGTCTCGAACTGGTCTTCCATCATGTCCGTCGCCTCTTCGGCGGCGGTGCGCATCTTCTCGTAGCCATCCTTGGCCTGCTTCACGGACTTTTCCGCCATGTCGCGGAAAGCTTCGGGCATCTCGATATTGGGCATGGAAAAGGCCTCGAATGTTTCGGTGGGCTTGGCGGCAGGCTTGGCCGCCGGCTTGGACTTGGGAGCCGGCGCCGGCGCCGGCGTCGCTGCCATGATCTTTTCGGCTTCGTTCATCGGTGTCTCCTTCGGCCAGCGGGCCGGCAGCGCGGCCGGAAGGCACGCACCGCCGTGGTCGCGAAGGATGCGCTGCACAGCTCCCTCGCCGGGGGCAGCGCCGGGCGCCGCCCTTGCCGCGCGATGGGCTCGCCGTGCCATCGTCGCAAGGCGTATATAAGCCAGTTTATGTTGCATTGCAACATCAATGTTGCAGTGCAACAAATTTATGACCGACCCCGCCCTGCCCGATGTCCGCCGGCCGGGACTCAGCTCTCGAAGGGGCGGGTCAGATCCTGCGCGGCCTTCATCGTGTTCTCGCCGAGGCTGCGCGCCCGGGTGCCGAGGCGTTCCATCTGGCCCTGCATGAACTTCTGCTGGATCTCGACCAGTTCCTGCGGACTGCCGGCGCGCATCATCGCCTCGATCATCGAGAAGGAGGCCTCCACGGTCTCCTCGGCAAAGTCGAGCGAGCCGCGGCTGACGTCCCGCATGTGGCCCTGCAGGGTCGACGTGCTGGTCTCCAGTCCCTCGATCGACTTCTGGGCGACACCCATCATCTCGTCGAAGGCCTTTCGGGCATTCGCGAGACCCTGCTCGGTCGCGGCCTTCATCTGGTCGGTGTATTCCTCGGCCTTCGGGCCGGCGGCGGGCTTCTTCACCATGGTCGCTTCTCCGCTTCGGATGCGCCCGGGTCGTGCCGGCGCATGTGGGCCCGGCACATGCGGGGCCCGGCGCATGTCGGCCATGCCGGGCCAGGCACGTGGCCGCGTCCGGCCGGGCGGTCGCCTTCGGGCGTATTTGACCATGGCCGCCTGACCGGTGCAATGCGGCACCCTACCTAGCCCCCGCTTTCCACCGCCTGCGCCGCGGCGCCCTGCGGCCGTTAACTCTGGCGCCAGATGGACCGGCTCCCACGGCCCTCCATGCTGGCAGCAGGCGCCGATCCGCGATATTAACGAGCTGTTAAGCATGGGTTGGCGCAGCCGTCCGGCGGCACGGGAACGCCCCGCCGCGGAACGGCGCGGGAGATGGAGGCCTGCCTCCGGCTCCGCCCGCCACCCCTTCGAGCAATCCGTCCGCCGCACCTGTCGCCAGGCCGGCGACAGCCGGGCGACCATCGCCGGAGATCCTTGCGCCATGGCCGAATTTGCGGACGCCTTCAGGATGCACGACGCCGATCCGGCGGTCGCAGCCTTCCGCGGCGATTCCCTGCCCGCCTTCGCGGTCGATCGCACCGGCCGCCGCGTGCTGTGGGCCAATGCCGCCGGCTTCGCCTTTCTCGGCGCGGGCTCGCTGGAAGACCTCCTGTCGCGGGACCTGCCGGCCACCTCGCCGCTCGCCGCACGGGCGCCGCAGCTGGCCGGCACGCTGGCGCCGGGCCGGCCGCGGCTCGAGCGGCTCCGCCTGCGGACCAATGCCCGCGCCCTGCCGTCCACCTGCCAGATCACCCTGCTGAAGACCGGCGGCGGCAAGTCGCTGCTGGTTCGCCTCCTCGACGCCGCGCCGCTTCCCGGCACTGCGGACGAGCTTCGCGCCCACCTTGATGCGCTGACCGGCGAGGAAGCCGCCGCGGCGAACGCGGCAGGCGCCTCTGCCGCGTCGGAACCCGCCGCCATTTTCGCTCCGGTCGTGGCGACGCCGGCTGTCGCCGAGGTCGAGACCCCGGACGAGGTCGAGACGCCCGACGAGGCCGAGACACCTGACGAGATCGAGACGCCCGACAAGATCGAGACGCCCGACGAGATCGAGACGCCCGACGAAATCGAGACGCCCGATCAGGTCGTGACGGCTGCGTCCGACGCCGACACAGACGCTGCCTCCCGGCCTTCGTCCGAAGATGTCGCGCCCGGATTCCTGTCGAGGAGGCCTCGCCCGCCGTGGACGACGCGGCCGGGGCCACCGTGCCCGACGCCCCGCCGACCTTCGTCTTCCCCGGCGGCGACCTGCCCGTCCGCTTCCTGTTCGAGCTCGACGAGACCGCCCGGTTCGGCTTCGTCTCGCCGGAACTTGCCGGCGCCGTCGGCCCGCTGGCCGCGGCGCAGGCCGGCGAGACCTGGGACGCGGCCGCCGCACGCCTCGACCTCGATCCGTCCGGGCGGGTCGGCAACGCCCTGCGTCGGCGCGACACCTTCACCGGCGCCGAGGTGCTCTGGCCGGTGCAGGACGCCGCGCTGCGCCTGCCGGTCGGCCTGTCCGGCATGCCGGTGTTTGCCCGCGACCGCAGCTTCCGCGGCTATCGCGGCTTCGGCGTCTGCCGGCTCGATTCCCCCCAATCCGCCGAGCCGCTTGTCCGCACGACGCCGGAACCCGTCGAGGGGCCGGTGCCTGCCGAGGGGGATGAGCGCGCCCCCGAGGCCATGCCCTCCGCGCGTGCGGCCGAGGTGTCGTCCGGCACCGATGCAATGCCCGTCGAGCCCGTCGCGGACGCCGCCGTCCTCGAACCTGCGGATGACGCCGGTCCGCGTGACGCCGAGCCGGACGTTGCCGCCTCCGAGGCTCAGGACCCTGCCACCGACGACATCGTCGCGGCGGACGTGAGCGGGCCGGAGGGTGAGGCCCCGGGTGCGGCTGAGCCCGCCGCGCCGGAAGACGCTCTCGCCGCCCTGCCCGAAGCCGAGGCTGACGTCGCCCTCGCAGCCCTGCCCGAGGCCGAGGCGGAGATCCTCGAGGTCGCTGAACCGGCTCCCGCCGGCGAGACGACCGATCCCCTATCCGCGACCGAGGTCGTCGCCGCGGGCGCGAGCCTGGACGAGGGTGTCGCGGGTTCCAAGACCGACAACGCCGGGTCTGAGCCGGCGGTCGCCCTGGCCGAACCGGCCGACGCAGAGCCCGCACGGCCTGACGCCGAGGCGGTCCCGGCCGGTGCCAGCCCGGCCGACTTCGTGCTCGGCTCGATGCCCTTCGAGGCCGCCCGGTCGGTGGCTGCCGCCGGCAACGCGCCGATGGCCGACGCTCCGGCAGCCGACCTGCCCGACGTCGACGTCCCCCCGGTGGATGTCCCGGATGTGGGCGCGCCGGACGTGGACGAACCCGAGATCGACGTGCCTCCGGCCGACCTGCCGGACATCGGGCCGCCGCAGGTCGACACGCCCGAGGTGGACGTTCCGCCGATCGACGTGCCCGACATCGATGTCCCCGACACCGACGTCCCGGACGACGACCTCCCCGACCCCGAGGTCGAGCCGCCGGAGACCGACATGCCCGACATCGACCTGCCCGTGATCGACATTCCTCCGCCGCCCGCGCCGCCGCCGCCCGCGATGATCGCCGCGACCGCGTCGCTCGCGGTGCCGCAGGATCGGCCAAGCGCCGAGATCATCCGATCGCCGATGATCGCCCGGCCCGTGCCGGCCGACCAGCAGCGGCCGGGCCGCGTCCTGTCGCGGCCCGAGCGCGAGGCCTTCCGCCAGATCG
>NZ_MCRJ01000018.1 GCF_001720135.1 Methylobrevis pamukkalensis | reverse complement strand
CGCGGCGGCGGCCTCCGCCAGCGGCGTCAGCAGGGCAGCGCGATCCGGCATCCAGCCGCGGGGCGTGAGGGCGGCGAGCCGCTGCAACGCCGTCTGCGGCGTGCCGAGCGCGAGATCCTGCGACGGGCCGTCGGCCGTGGCGATCAGCACGACCGGCCGGTCGCCGTCGCCGGCATCGGCCAGCACCGCGCGGGCGGTGCGCTGGCGCAGTTCCCAGTCCGGGGCGGAGGACCAGCCGTTGTCGACCAGCACCCACAACGGGCCGTCGCCGGACACGACCGCACCCTCCGGTCGCCAGGTCGGGCCGGAGAGCGCAAAGATCAGGAAGGCGGCGAGCGCCAGCCGCAGCGCGGTCAGCCACCACGGCGTGCGCGAGGGGGTCTCGTCGTCGACGCGCAGGCCGAGCAGCAGGCGCAGCGGCGGGAAGGTCACGGACTTCGGGCGCGGCGGCGTCACCCGCAGCAGCCACCACAGCACCGGCAGGGCCAGCAGGCCGACCAGGGCCCAGGGCGCGGCGAAGGCGAGGGGAAATCCGCTCATGAGGCACCTCCGGCCACGCCGGCGTGCGGCGCCATGGCGGCAAGGCGGGCATGCAGCGCCAGCAGCACCTCGGTCGGCGGGCGGCTGGTGTGATGGGCGAGGAAGCTCCAGCCGGGCCGGCGGCATTCCAGCCGCAACCGGTCGCGCAGGGCGGCAAGTTCGGCGAGATAGGCCTCGCGCCAGGCCTCGGCGCGGCCGGCGGTCAGCCGCGCGCCGGTCTCCGGATCGCGGAATTCGGTGCGGCCGTCGAAGGGGAAGGTCTCCTCCACGGGATCGAGCACCTGGACGAGATGCACCCGCGCGCCGGTGCCGGCGAGGCGGGCGAGATCCGCCGCCACCTCGTCGCGCCTTCGAGGAAGTCGCCGAACAGCACCACCTCGTTGAAGCGACGGACGGCGTCGCTCGCCGGCCGGACCGTCTCCTCGTCCACATGGGACAGCGTCAGGGCCAGCCGTTCGGCGGCGTCGCGGCTCGAGATGGCGCGGCCATGGCCGAGCAGGCCGACCCGTTCGCCGGAACGGGCCAGCAGTTCGGCGAGCGCAATCAGCAGGATCACGGCGCGGTCGCGCTTGGTGGCGCCGTTGCGGCCCGAGCGGAAGCGCATGGAGGCGGACAGGTCGCCCCACAGCCAGACGGTGTGGGCAGTCTCGAGCTCGCGCTCGCGAACATAGAGGTGTTCGTCACGGGCGGAGCGACGCCAGTCGATGCGCCGGGCGGGTTCGCCGAAATGGAACGGGCGGAACTGCCAGAAGTCCTCGCCGACGCCGGCCCGGCGCCGGCCGTGCCAGCCGGAAGCGACCGTGTTGGCCACCTGCCGCGCCTCGACCAGCAGGTCGGGCAGCGCCGCCGCCAGGGCCCGGGCATCGGCCGTCATCGCAGGACGGAGAAGCGGAGTGGTCGTCGTGGACGCGGTCGCTGCGGACGTCGGGCGGGTGGCCATCGATGCTATCCGATGCCTCCGGCGAGCTCGGCGATCACGTCGCGGATGGTGATGCCGTCGGCGCGGGCGGCGAAGGTGAGCGCCATGCGGTGCTGCAGGACGGGCTCGGCCAGCGCCTTGACGTCGTCGACCGAGGGTGAGAGCCGGCCCTGGGCCAGCGCCCGGGCGCGGACGGTGAGCATCAGCGACTGACTGGCGCGCGGGCCGGGGCCCCAGGCGATCGAATCGGCATAGCGGCCGGTGGTGCCGCCGGGGCGGGCGGAGCGGACGAGATCGAGGATCGCCTCCACCACCGAGGCGCCGACGGGCACCCGGCGCACGAGCTTCTGCAGCTTCATGATCTCGCCGCCGTCCAGCACCTTCTGGGGCTTGGCCTCGGTCATGCCGGTGGTCTCCAGCAGGATCTTCCGCTCCGACTCGCGGTCCGGATAGTGGACGTCGATCTGCATCAGGAAGCGGTCGAGCTGGGCTTCGGGCAGGGGATAGGTGCCTTCCTGCTCCAGCGGGTTCTGGGTCGCGAGCACATGGAAGGGTGCGGGCAGGTCGTGGCGCTGGCCGGCGACGGTGACGTGGCGCTCCTGCATCGCCTGCAGCAGCGCCGACTGGGTGCGCGGGCTGGCGCGGTTGATCTCGTCGGCCATCAGCAGCTGGGCGAACACCGGGCCGCGGATGAAGCGGAAGGCGCGCGAGCCGTCCGGCGCCTGCTCCATCACCTCGGAGCCGAGAATGTCGGAGGGCATCAGGTCGGGCGTGAACTGGACGCGGCGCTCGGACAGGCCGAGCACGGTGCCCAGGGTTTCCACGAGGCGGGTCTTGGCAAGGCGGGCACGCCGACCAGAAGCCCGTGTCCGCCGGACAGGATCGTCACCAGCGTGCGCTCGACCACCTGTTCCTGGCCGAAGATGATGCGCGCAATCGCCTCGCGGGCGGCGATGATCCGGCCGGTGGCGGCCTCGGCCTCGGCGAGGATCGCCTGTTCGTCGACGGGCAGACCAGTGACAGGTGCGCTCATGACCGTGCTTTCTCCTCTGCCGGTTCCGCCAGCGGCCGCGCCGCGCGCCGGCTTGCGTCGAAGGTGCTCTTCCCGCATGCCCCATGGCGTTCGCCGGACCAGTCTGACATCTTCGCCCCCTCGGCGCATCCTGTCAGCGCGACGTGCGACAAGAAATGCACATAGAGTTGATGCGGCCGCCGTCCAGCGTCCCGGCGACATGTCGAGGCCATCGGACAGGGGCAATGGGGCGACTTTGGGACCGGCCGCGCGGAGGGCCGCGTGTCGCGAGCCACGGGAGAGCGAAGGGCGATGACGGCGAGGACGCAGGCAGACGACGCGGCGAGCAAATCCGGCGAGGACGACGACCGGCTGGCCGGCCTTGCGGCGCTGCTGTCGCGGGCGGCGCCCGGCCACGAGCGCCTTGCTCCGGTCGAGCGCTGGACCCCGCCCGAATGCGGCGCGATCGACATGCGGATCGATGCCAACGGCGGCTGGCACTACATGGGTTCGCCGATCGGCCGCGAGGCGCTGGTGCGGCTCTTTTCCACCGTGCTGATGCGCGAGGGCGACCGCTACCTGCTGGTCACCCCGGCCGAGAAGCTGGAAATCGCCGTCGACGACGTGCCGTTCCTTGGGGTCGAGATGCATGTCTCCGGGACGGGCGCCGGGCAGCGGATCGTGCTGCGCACCAATCTCGGCGACGTGGTCGAGGCCGGGCCGGAGCATCGCCTTCGGGCCGCGAGGGGCGAGCCTTCGTGCCCTATGTCCACGTGCGGCGTGGGCTGGACGCCCGGCTGACCCGCGCGCTCGCCTATGACCTTGCCGCGCTCGTCGAAGAGGAGGACGGGGTCGCCGGCGTCTGGGCCGGGGGCACTTTCCACCTGCTCGGCGGCCATGAAGAGGTGGGAGAGGAGGAGGCGGGCGATGCATGACCGGCCAGCCTCGGCAATGGGGTTCGACGAGGCGGATCTCCGCTCGCGGATCGGGCGCATGCATCCGGTCGAGGGCGTCACCGCCGTGCGGCGCAGCCTCTGGGGCGACCATGTCACCGAGCCCTCGCTCGCGTCGATGATCGAGGGGCTGACGCTGCGGCCGGCGGCGGTGCTGATCCCGCTGGTGCTGCGCGAGAGCGGCACCACGGTGATCTTCACCCGGCGCAACGACCACATGCGCGCCCACGCGGGCCAGATCGCCTTTCCCGGCGGCAAGATCGACCCGGAAGACGGCGGCCCGCTGGTCGCGGCCCTGCGCGAGGCGGAAGAAGAGATCGGCCTCGACCGCCGACTGGTCGAGCCGCTCGGCCAGCTCGACAGCTACATCTCCAACTCCGGCTACGAGATCGTGCCGGTGGTCGGCCTCGTCCAGCCGGATCCACCGTTGCAGCCCAATCCGGACGAGGTGGCCGACGTGTTCGAGGTGCCGCTCGGCTTCCTGATGGCGCCGGACAACCACCTGTTCGAGATGCGCGAGTACAAGGGCCTGACGCGCAGGGTCTACGCCATGCCCTATGAGGAGCGGCGGATCTGGGGTGTGACGGCCGGCATCGTCCGGCTGTTCTACGAGCAGGTCTTTGCCTGATGCCGGGCGAAGCGCAGATCCCGCCGCGCAGCATCGCCGGTGCGGCCTTCCTCGCTGATCCGGCGTTGCAACGGCTGTTCGACGTGGTCGAGACCCCGGGCACGCGGCTGCGCGCGGTCGGCGGGGCGGTGCGCAACACGCTGATCGGCGTGGCTGTGGCCGATGTGGATCTCGCCACCGACGCCGCCCCTGAAACCGTGATGCAGCGCGCCCGCGCCGCCGGTCTTGCCGTCCATCCGACCGGCCTCGACCATGGCACGGTCACGGTCGTCGTCGCCGGCTGCGCCTTCGAGGTGACGACGCTGCGCGCGGACATCGCCACCGACGGGCGGCGGGCGACCGTCGCCTTCACCGACGACTGGGCGGCCGACGCCGGGCGGCGCGACTTCACCATGAACGCGATCTATGCCGACCGCGACGGGACGCTGTTCGATCCCTGCGGCGGCATCGCGGATGCGCTCGCCGGGCGGGTCCGTTTCATCGGCGATCCGGCGGCGCGGATTGCCGAGGACTATCTGCGCATCCTGCGCTTCTTCCGCTTCCACGCGGTCTACGGCAGCGGCGAACCCGATGCGGAGGGGCTGGCGGCGTCGATCCGCGCCCGGCGCGGCCTCGACATCCTCTCGCGCGAGCGGATCGGCCAGGAGATGCTGAAGCTCGTCACCGGGCGCCGCGCCGGCGCGATCGCGGCCGTGATGCAGGAGGCTGGGCTGCTCGGTCCCGTGATCGCCGGGGTCGGCCGGCCGAGGTGCTCGGCCGCCTGCTGGTCTTCGCACGGGAGGCGGGCGGCGAGGTCCGTGCGACGACGGCGCTTGCGGCGCTTTGCACCTTCACCGAGGAGGATGCCCCGCGGCTTGCCCGCTGCCTGCGGCTGTCGCGGGCGCAGGAGACGGCGATCGCCGCAGCGTCCCGTCTTGCCCGTCGGCTCGGTCCCCGCCCCATGCCGAAAGTCCTGCGCGCGGCGATCTACCGGCACGGCCGCGAGGGGGTTCTCGCCGGGCTCGATCTGGCGGCGGCGGTGAGCGGGGCGAATCCCGACCCGGACCTTCTTGCCCTGGCAGGCTCATGGCCGTTGCCGCGGTTTCCGATCGACGGAGCGGCCCTGATCGCCGCAGGGCATCGTCCGGGGCCGGATCTGGGACGTGTCTTCAAGTCCTTGGAAGATCAATGGGTTTCTTCGGATTTTGAAGTTCTTCCGGAGATTCCGGCAGCGGAAGCGCCGTGAGATGAGGTCGCCACCAGACGACGGTATTGCAGGAGAATTCAGCTTCCGTTCATCCTGCATGATATTTCTGGATCGATACGCCGTCCTCGGCGTTAGATGATGCGCACGCGGCGTGTGCGCGCTTCCGAACGGGTGGCGCGGCCGGGTGAGGGATAAGGAAACGGGTCACATGAATATCAAAGCCGTCATGCTGCTGCTCGGTGGCAGCCTGCTGCTCGCGGGCTGCAACACCTCCGTCTACGTTCCGCCCGAACAGGGCCCGAGGCCGGTCGTGATACGCCCGCAGCCGGACCGCGGTCCGATCATCGTGCGTCCGCCGCGCGACCCGTCGCCGATCGTCGTGCGCCCGCCGCGTGGCCGGTGTGATGCCCGCAATGCCCGCTTCGTCATCGGCGAGCGCGCAGTCGGCCGTGTGGTCCGCGATGCCCAGAACGCCTCTGGTGCCCGCACCGTCCGCGTCATCCGTCCAGGTGAGTTCACCACCCGCGACTACCGCGCCGACCGCCTGAACATCGAGGTCAACAACCGCGACCGCATCCGCAACCTGTCCTGCGGCTAAGCCGTTCACGGCAGAAGCCGGCTCGCAAGTTGAGTCCGGTGTCTCGAAAAGCGAATCCGGATCTGTCGTCAACATGCTGGGCGGGAAGGGGAAACCCTCCCGCCCTTCATGTTTTTCGTCACGGCCATTTTGCAACCGGCGGCATCGACGACAGGATCGAGGCGATGTTGCGCCGGTCTTCAGGCCGAAGATCGTGCCCCGGTCGTAGAGCAGGTTGAACTCCACGTAGCGGCCGCGCCGCACCAGCTGTTCCTCGCGGTCGGCCTCCGTCCACGGGGTCGCCATGTTGGCGGCGACCAGCGTCGGGTAGATGTCCAGGAAGCCGAGCCCGACGCTCTGGGTCAGGGCGAAATCGGCCTCCCAGTCGCCCGAGTTCAGATAGTCGTAGAAGATGCCGCCGACGCCGCGCGTCTCGGCCCGGTGCTTCAGATAGAAATACTCGTCGCACCAGGCCTTGAAGCGGGGGTAGTCCGCCGGGGCGTGGCCCTCGCAGGCGGCCTGCATCGCGCCGTGGAAGGCGATCGTGTCCGGATCTTCCTGGGTGCGGCGACGGTCGAGCACGGGGGTCAGGTCGGCGCCGCCGCCGAACCACTGCCGCGAGGTGACCACCATCCGCGTGTTCATGTGCACGGCCGGCACGTTGGGATTCCACAGGTGGGCGATCAGCGAGATGCCGCCGGCCCAGAAGCGCGGGTCTTCCGACGCGCCCGGAATCTGGCCGCGGAACTCGGGCGCAAATTCGCCGTGGACGGTGGAGACGTGGACGCCGACCTTCTCGAAGACGCGGCCCTTCATCATCGACATCACGCCGCCGCCGCCGGGCGCCCCGGAATGGTCGGCGCGCTGCCACGGCGTGCGCTCGAAGCGGCCGGGGGCGTCGTCCGATCCGGCAAGCCGGTCCTCCAGATCCTCGAAGGCGGCACAGATCCGGTCGCGCAGTTCGGCGAACCACGCGGCGGCGCGGACCTTCTTGCCCTCCAGATCCTCGGGCAGGGGGGCGTGGAATTCCTTGGTGTCCGTCATCTCGGCCTCGCTCGCGTGCTCATGTCGGCGCCTTGCTTAGACCAATCGGCGCCGGCCGGGAATCGGCATGGGCTGCCCGTCACGCGTCGCCCGCGGAAAAGCCGCCGGTCTGGCGCAGCGCCTCGCCGAGGATCATCGCGCCGGCGACCGCGACATTGATCGAGCGCAGGCCCGGCCGCATGGGGATGGTGACCCGGGCGTCGGCGGCTGCGTGGACATGGTCCGGCACGCCGGCGCTCTCGCGGCCAAGCAGGATCACGTCGTCGTCGCGGAAGGTGAACCCGGTGTAGGCCTCGGCCGATTTCGTCGTCGCCAGCACGATGCGGCGGCCCTCGCCGCGGCAATGGCCAAGGAAGGCCGCCCAGTCGTCGTGGCGAACGAGATCGACGAAGGGAAGATAATCGAGGCCCGCGCGCGCAGGGTGCGGTCGGAGGCGTCGAAGCCGGCGGGTTCGATGATGTGGACCCGCACGCCGAGGCAGGCGCCGAGGCGGAGCAGCGTGCCGGTGTTCTGGGGAATGTCGGGCTGGTAGAGGGCAAGGTGCAGCATCGGCGCACATATACACGGCGAGGCCAGGGTCTTGCAGGATTCCGCTGGTGCAACCGCTCGCCACACTCGTTAAGCTTCGGTTCATGTCGGAACCCGGAAACATCGGGAACCGTTGGCATGACCAGGGGCCAGGGTCGTGCTGGCGGAGACGGTCCCGCAGGGAGTGACGAGTATGCGGACGCAATCGAGCGGAGCAGGACGTGGGCGATGGGGACGGGTCAGCTTCGTGGCGCTGGCGGGCGCCATGGTGGCCGGTTGCGTCGGCACGGGCTATTCGGACTATGGCGCGCCGCCGCCGCCTCCGGCTCCGGTGCCGGAGATGGGCAGCCCGCAGGCGCGCGGCCGCGCGCCGGTCGTCTACGGCAGCCCGGCCATTGTCTACGGCGCGCCGGCTCCGGTCTACGGCGACCCGCGCTATGGCGATCCCCGTTACGGTGACCCGCGCTTTGAGGCCCAGCGCCGGCGCGAGGAGGCGGCCCGGCAGGAGGTCTATGCCCGCGCCGAGCAGGAGCGGCTGCGCGAGGAGCGTCGCCGACAGGCCGCCGCGCCGCCGGCCGGCACCTTCTCGCCCTACGGCTATCCGCCGCCCGCCGCCGGCACCTTCCAGCGCCCGCCCCAGGAACCCTGGCGCGACGGCACGCCGCCCGTCGACCGCCGGGAGCGCGATGTCGCCCCGTGCGCCGATCGGCCCGGCGCCGACCGGCCCGGGTGGTCCGGACGCGAACAGGCCCGATCGCGGCGGACAGGATCCGGAACGGCCCGGCCGGGGCCAGACCGGCCAGCCGGACGCCGGATCGGCGCCGCCCAAGCGCGCGGGAAGCTGCGGCGCGGCAAGGCCGGCGGCGTGGTCGGCAAGCCCAATTCCCAGAGCGTGATCATCGAGGCGCAGCAGGCCTCGGGCGCGGCGAGGTGCGGATCGTCAAGCCCGGCGAGATCGACCAGAACAATTTCAAGAGCAACCGGCTGAACATCATCGTCGGACCGGACCGCCGGATCACCGGCGTCGAATGCGGCTGAGGCTGGGCGGACATCTGCTGGACCGCCGCCCGGTATCCCGCATCGCGGTGCCGGGCGGATAGCACAGGACCGGCCGGATCTTTTCCGCAGCAAGGCTGGTCAGGCGTTTGCGATCGCATTATGAACAGCGCCCCGCCGCCAGTCGATTGCCGGCTGACGCAGGGCGGGTCGGCGTTTTGCCGCAACAAGAACGACTTTCGCAGGCAGGGGTGAGGCGCGCGGGACTCCGGGCGCCCTGTGAGGTGAAGCGGTCCGTCCGGTGGACGGAGCGTGGCCAAACCGGGGTTCCCGCCCCTCGATCCAATCTCGAACGTCGCGGTGCCGGGGCAACAGCCCGGCCGTCACGGGTGCCACCGCGAGCCCGACAGCAAGCCGGAGCGTGAGGCCGACAGAGGCCCGCTCCAGGACAGGTCATGATGTTTCGCTGGTTCGAAAGTCTCATCGATCCCTTCCGGGACTACGAGACGCAACGCCCGCCCGAGGGGCTGCTCGCCTTCTACTGGTCGTTCCTGCGCCAGGTCTGGCCGGTCTATGTCGCGCTGATGGTCTCGGGCCTGATCGTGGCACTGATCGAGGTGTCGCTGTTCCGCTACATCGGCGAGATCGTCGACATCCTCAAGACCACGACGCCCGAGCAGCTGTGGACCGACCACGGCGACGACTTCCTGTGGATGGCGGCGGTGGTGATCGTTGCCCGGCCGCTGGCGAGCCTGTTCCACGACCTGATGCGCCATCAGGCGATCGCCCCCGGCTTCACCAACCTGATCCGCTGGCAGAACCACCGCTGGGTGCTGCGCCAGTCGATCGCCTTCTTTGCCAACGACTTTGCCGGCCGGGTTGCCAACCGCATCATCCAGACCGGCCCCGCGCTCCGTGGTTCGCTGACCGAGGCGGCCGACGCGGTGTGGTTCGTCATGATCTACACGATCAGCGCGGTGGTGCTGTTCCTGGAGGCCGACCTGCGGCTGGCCCTGCCGCTCATGATCTGGGTGGCGGCCTATGTCGGCGCGCTGGTCTATTTCGTGCCCCGCGTCGCGCGCAAGTCGGCGGAAATGTCCGAGGCGCGCTCGATGCTGTCCGGCCGGATCGTCGACAGCTACACCAACATGCCCACGGTCAAGCTGTTCGCCCATACCGACCGCGAGGACGGCTACGCCCGCGATGCGCTGGCCGAGCACACGTCGGTGTTCCACGACCAGATGCGCGCCATCTCGAAGATGACGATCACGGTCAACCTGATGAACTCGGCGCTGCTGCTCGCCGTCGGCGTGATGGCGGTGTGGCTGTGGAGCGCGGGCGCGATCAGCGTCGGCGCCATCGCGCTCGCCGCCGGCCTCGTCATCCGCGTCGTCAACATGTCCGGCTGGATCATGTGGGAGATCACCGGCATCTTCGAGAATGTCGGCACGGTGCAGGATGGCATCCTGACGATTTCGCGGCCGCATCAGGTGGTGGACGTCCCGGACGCGCCGCCGCTGGCGATTGCCGGCAGCGAGATCCGCTTCGAGAATGTCCGCTTCCACTATGGCCGCGACAAGGGCGCGGTGGAGGACGTCTCGCTGGTGGTGCGGCCCGGCGAGAAGATCGGCCTCGTCGGTCCGTCGGGGGCCGGCAAGTCGACGCTCGTCAACCTGCTGCTGCGCTTCTACGACCTCGAAGGCGGCCGCATCCTGATCGACGGGCAGGACATCGCCACCGTGCAGCAGGAGACCCTGCGCGAGGCGATCGCGGTGGTGACGCAGGACACCTCGCTGCTGCACCGCTCGATCCGCGCCAACATCAAGTATGGCCGGCCGGGCGCCAGCGACGAGGAGATGGCCGAGGCCGCCCGCCTGGCCGAGGCCGATGCCTTCATTCCCGACCTCGTCGATGCGCGCGCCGGCAGGGCTTCGACGCCCACACCGGCGAGCGCGGCGTGAAGCTGTCCGGCGGCCAGCGCCAGCGGATCGCCATCGCACGGGTGCTCTTGAAGAACGCACCGATCCTCGTCCTCGACGAGGCAACGTCGGCGCTCGATTCGGAGGTGGAGGCGGCGATCCAGCAGAGTCTGGAGACGCTGATGGAGGGCAAGACGGTGATCGCCATCGCCCACCGCCTGTCGACCATCGCCCGGATGGACCGGCTGGTGATCATGGACAAGGGCCGCATCGTCGAGACCGGCACCCACGACGAGCTTCTGGCCCGCGGCGGCCTCTACGCCCGCCTCTGGGCCCGTCAGACCGGCGGCTTCGTCACGGACAACGAGGAAAGTGCGGCGGCGGAATAGCAGGCAGGACATCCTGCGCCCTGTCCCCGCCGTTGTCGCGTGCTACATAACCTTGATGATCCGTCTCTTCCGCGCCTTCGAAGCCCTGATCGATCCCTTCCGTCCGGCAAAGGGGCGCTCGGACATCCGCCCCGGGCACAGCCTGTGGCGCTTCGTGCTCGGGGTTCTCGTCGAGATCTGGCCGGTGGTGCTGGGTCTTGCCGCCTTTTCGGCGGCGATGGCCGGCATCGAGATCGTGATCTTCTGGTATCTCGGCCAGCTCGTCGACCTGCTGGTGCCCGAGAACCGGGCCGATCTCCTGGCCACCCACGGCTGGACGATCGCCGGCTACGTGATCCTGCTGCTGATCGCCCGTCCGCTGGTCGGGCTGATGCAGCTTCTCTTCCGCAACCAGGCCTTCGGGGCGAGCGTCGGCACCATGGTGCGCTGGCGGCTGCATGCCTATGTCTCGCGCCATTCGGTCGGCTATTTCCAGAACGACTTTGCCGGCCGCATCGCCGCCAAGGTCGCCCAGTCCGGCAACGCCTTCCGTACGCTGATCCGGCTCTGCACCGACCAGATCTGGAACGTCGTCATCTACGTGATCGGCGCGATCATCCTGCTCGCCGCGAGCGATCCGTGGCTGGTGCTGCCGGTTCTCGTCTGGCTCGGCGCCTATGTGGTGTTCCTGCGCCGGGTGCTGCCGAAGAAGCGCGACAATGCCGGCAAGCTCGCCGAGGCGACGTCGATCACCAGCGGCCGGCTCGTCGACAGCTATACCAACCACCAGACCGTCAAGCTGTTCTCCGGCCAGGCGCGCGACGACGACTACATTCTCGATGCGATGCAGAGCGGCCTCGATCGCTCCTACGAGCAGTTGCGCCTGACCACCGGCATGTCGCTGACGCTTTGGCTGCTCAACGGCGCGCTGGTGGCGGGCGTCACGCTGATCGCGCTGCGGCTCTGGCAGTCGGGCGACATCACCGCGGGGGCGATCGCCGCCGCGGTCGCCATGCTGTCGCGCATCCATGCGATGTCGCAGGTGACCATGGGCAACCTGTCGGATCTCTACGAGGCGGTCGGCACGCTCGACAACACGCTCGAGACCATCGTCGTGCCGCATCAGGTGACGGATGCGGCCAATGCCCCGCCGCTGGTCGTCACCGGCGGCGAGATCCGCTTCGACCATGTCCGCTTCCACTACGGCCGGGAGTCCGGCGCGGTGGAGGACGCCACCTTCACCGTGCGGCCCGGCGAGAAGATCGGCCTCGTCGGTCCGTCGGGGGCCGGCAAGTCGACGCTGGTCAGCCTGCTGCTGCGTTTCCACGACGTGGAGGGCGGGGTGATCACCATCGACGGCCAGGATGTGTCGAAGGTGGCGCAGACCTCGCTGCGCGAGGCGATCGGCGTCGTCACCCAGGACACCTCGCTGCTGCACCGCTCGATCCGCGCCAACATCAAGTATGGCCGGCCGGACGCCAGCGACGCGGAGATGATCGAGGCGGCCCGCAACGCCGAGGCCGACGGCTTCATTGCCGACCTCACCGATGCCCGCGACCGGAAGGGTTATGACGCGCACACCGGCGAGCGCGGCGTGAAGCTCTCCGGCGGCCAGCGCCAGCGGATCGCCATCGCCCGGGTGCTCTTGAAGAACGCGCCGATCCTCGTGCTCGACGAGGCGACCTCGGCCCTCGATTCCGAAGTGGAGGCGGCGATCCAGCAGAGTCTGGAAACGCTCATGCAGGGCAAGACGGTGATCGCGATCGCCCACCGCCTGTCCACGATTGCCCGCATGGACCGGCTGGTGGTGCTGGACGCCGGGAGAATCGCCGAATCCGGCACCCATGACGAGCTTCTGGCGCAGGGCGGACTCTATGCCCGGCTGTGGGCGCGGCAGACCGGCGGCTTCCTCGGCGAGGCCGCCGAGCACCCCGATCGATACGCAGCGGAATAACGCCTTTCGCGAAAAGCGAGGAATGAATGCAACAGCCTCGCCCTTTTGTTTCGACCGCCCTGATTTCTTTCGAATTGTGCCAAAGAGGAGATTGTGGCCCGCCGATCTCTTCGCCTAAGGTGAGCCGCGCGCCGGTGTGCTGCCGCCTCCCGTCTCTGGACAAGGTGGCGAAACGGTGCAAGAACAACGCCGATTCAGCGGCGGGGGCAGGGGCCCGAAGTCCCCGTCTCCTCCGTTTTTGATGTAGAGAGCAGTGTGTGCCGCCGTCCCTTCCGGGGGACGACGCGCGCCGCGCCGGGCGCTCGCGTGCCTCCCTTCGCGACCGGACGGCGTCAGGATCGAGTTCGAAAGGAGCCACAATTGGCTGCGACCCACGACACGGCCGAACCCACGCGCCGCGATATTCTGTTTCTGGCCACCGGTGCGGTCGGCGCTGTCGGCGTTGCCGCGGCGATCTGGCCCTTCATCGACCAGATGAACCCGGACGCCTCGACGCTGGCGCTCGCCTCGATCGAGGTTGACGTCAGCGCGATCGAACCCGGTCAGTCGATGACCGCCAAATGGCGCGGCAAGCCGGTCACCATCCGCAACCGGACGGAGCAGGAGATCGAGGCGGCCAAGGCCGTTCCGCTGTCCGACCTGATCGACACCGCCTCGCGCAACGCCAACCTGCCCGACGGCAGCGAGGCGACGGACGCGAACCGCGCGGTCGACGGCAAGGAAAACCTCATCGTCATGGTCAGCGTCTGCACCCATCTCGGCTGCATTCCGCTGGGCCAGCAGGGCGACTTCGGCGGGTGGTTCTGCCCCTGCCACGGGTCCCATTACGATACGGCCGGTCGCATCCGCAAAGGTCCGGCGCCGGAAAATCTGCACATCCCCGTCTACTCTTTCGTGTCTGACACGAGGATCAAGATCGGCTGAGCGCGACGGGTCAGGAGGTTTCATCTATGTCCGGTCATTCGACCTATGAGCCCAGGACGGGTGCGGAGAAGTGGCTCGAGCGGCGCCTTCCCATCATCCGGCTCCTGCACGACACTGCGGTCTCTTATCCGACACCGCGCAATCTCAACTATTTCTGGACGTTCGGCGCGATCCTGACGTTCATGCTGGTGGTCCAGATCGTCACCGGCGTCGTGCTGGTGATGCACTACACCGCACACGTCGACCTCGCCTTCAGCTCCGTCGAAGGCATCATGCGCGACGTGAACTACGGCTGGCTGCTGCGCTACCTGCACGCCAACGGCGCGTCGATGTTCTTTCGTCGCGGTGTTCATCCACATCTTCCGCGGTCTCTACTACGGGTCCTACAAGGAACCCCGTGAGGTCCTGTGGATCCTCGCGTGGTGATCTTCCTCCTCATGATGGCCACCGCCTTCATGGGCTACGTGCTTCCCTGGGGCCAGATGAGCTTCTGGGGCGCACCGTGATCACGAACCTGTTCTCGGCGCTGCCGATCGTCGGCGAGCCGATCGTGACCTGGCTCTGGGGTGGCTTCGCCGTCGACAACCCGACGCTCAACCGCTTCTTCTCGCTGCACTACCTGCTGCCCTTCATGATCGCGGGCGTCGTGATCCTGCACATCTGGGCGCTGCACGTGGTCGGCCAGAACAATCCGGCGGGCATCGAGGTCAAGTCGGACAAGGACACCGTTCCCTTCACGCCCTACGCGACGATGAAGGACCTGTTCGGCATCGCCTGCTTCTGCCTGTTCTTCGCCTGGTTCGTGTTCTTCCAGCCGAACTTCCTCGGCCATCCGGACAACTACATTCCGGCCAACTCGCTGGTGACCCCGGCGCATATCGTGCCCGAATGGTACTTCCTGCCGTTCTATGCGATCCTGCGCGCGTGCCGGACAAGCTTGGCGGCGTGATCGCGATGTTCGCCTCGATCGCGGTGCTGGTGTTCCTGCCCTGGCTCGACACCTCCAAGGTCCGCTCGGCCACCTACCGTCCGCTCTACAAGATCTTCTTCTGGATCTTCGCGGCGGTGGCGGTGACCCTCGGCTGGCTGGGCTCGCGCCCGGCGGAAGGCGGCTATGTCGTCGCCTCGCAGCTGCTGACGGCCTACTACTTCATCCACTTCCTGGTCATCCTGCCGGTGCTCGGCTTCGTCGAGACACCAAAGCCCTTGCCGCTGTCGATCGCCGACGACGTCCTGGCAAAGCAGAAGAAGACCGGGATGCAGGTCGGTGTCGCTCCTGCCGGCAGCCATGGTTGAGGTCGGATGATGAAAGGCCAGTTCATGAAATCGACGATCATCCGTCTCGCTGTCGCCTCCGCACTGGGTCTCGGTGCGGCCGGCCTGGCGCAGGCTGCCGAAGAAGAGCATGCCGCCGAAGGCGGTGAGGCGCACGCGGTCCACTATCCGCTCAAGAAGCCGGAATATGTGGACTGGACCTTTGCCGGCGTGTTCGGCAAGTACGACCAGGGCCAGCTGCAGCGCGGCTTCAAGGTCTACCGGGAGGTCTGCTCGGCCTGCCACGGCCTCAGCCGCGTCGCCTTCCGCACGCTGGGGTCCGAGCATGGCCCGGGCTTCAGCGAGGCGCAGGTCAAGTCGCTTGCGGCGGAATACGAAGTCACCAACGCGGATCCGGACGAAGCGGGCGACATGTTCCAGCGTCCGGCCGAGCCGAAGGACTTCATCCCTTCGCCCTATCCGAACGATCTCGCCGCAGCCGCGTCCAACGGCGGCGCCGTACCGCCGGACCTGTCGCTGATCACCAAGTCGCGCGCCGTCGAGCGCGGTCTGCCGTGGTTCATCTTCGACATGTTCCTGCCCTACCAGGAGCAGGGGGCCGACTATCTCCACGCGCTGCTGACCGGCTATGAAGAGCCGCCGGAAGGGGTGGAGGTGCCGGAAGGCACCTACTACAATCCCTACTTCATCGCCGGCATGTCGCTGAAGATGCCGCCGCCGATCTCCGACGACCAGGTCGAATACACCGACGGCACGCCGCAGACGGTCGACCAGTATTCGCGCGACGTCGCGGCCTTCCTGATGTGGGCTGCCGAGCCGCACCTCGTCGAACGCAAGTCGATGGGCTTCAAGGTGATGATCTTCCTCGCGATCTTCGCGGGCCTGCTCTACATCACCAAGCGCCGCATCTGGGAAGCTGCCCACTGAGGGTGCTTGCGGCAATGACGACATCGATCAACCCCGCGGTCCTCCGGAACGCGGGGTTTTTCATGTCATGAAGGTCACATGGATTTCAGGTCATTGAGGATCCACAAGCGCTCGGCTTCGCGCCGGCGACATTTCCCGGCCATGAAGGAGGCGACATGACCACGACCGTGCTCGGCATCATCGGCGGATCGGGGCTTTACGACCTGCCCGGGCTGGAAGACGCTCCCTGGGTGCCGGTGGAAAGCCCGTGGGGACAGGTCTCCGACGCACTTCGCATCGGCGAGGTCGACGGGCTGAAGGTCGTGTTTCTGCCGCGCCACGGCCGCGGCCACCGCGTGCCGCCCTCGGAGATCAACTACCGCGCCAACATCGACGCGATGAAGCGGGCGGGGGTCACCGACCTCGTCTCGGTCTCGGCGGTGGGTTCGCTGCGCGAGGACCTGTCGCCGGGGACCTTCGTGCTCGTCGACCAGTTCATCGACCGGACCTTTGCGCGCGCGAAGAGCTTCTTCGGCACCGGCTGCGTCGCCCATGTCTCCATGGCCGAGCCGGTCAGCCCGCTACTGGTGGATGCGGTGGAAGCGGCGGCGAAGGCGGAAGGCATCAGGGCCGTGCGCGGCGGCACCTATCTGGTGATGGAGGGCCCGCAGTTCTCGTCGCTCGCCGAGAGCCGGCTCTACCGTCAGTGGGGCTGCGACGTGATCGGCATGACCAACATGCCGGAGGCCAAGCTCGCCCGCGAAGCCGAGATCTGCTACGCCACCGTCGCCATGGTCACCGACTACGACAGCTGGCATCCCGACCACGGCGCGGTCGACATCACCTCGATCATCCGCGTGCTGCACGAGAATCGCGACCGCGCCCAGGCGCTGGTCGCCCGCCTTGCCCGCGACATGCCCCGCACGCATCCGCAATGCCCGGTCGGGTCCGACACCGCGCTCGACCACGCGATCCTCACCGCCAAAGCCGCGCGCGATCCGGATCTGGTCGCAAGGCTCGATGCGGTTGCCGGCCGGGTGCTGAACCGGGACTGAGGGCGGCTCAGGCGCGACGGGCCTCGAACTCGGCCTTGGTGCGGGGCAGGGCGACGCAGAAGCAGCTTCCCTCCTCCCGGGTCGTGTCGAGCCAGATCCGGCCGCCGTGGCTTTCGGCGATCTGGCGCGAGATGGCGAGGCCGACGCCGAGGCCCTCGTAGGTCTTCTCGTCGCGGTGCAGCCGGCGGAACATCTCGAAGATGATGTCGCGGTTGGCGGGCGCGATGCCGATGCCGTTGTCGGTGATGGCCAGATGGAAGCCGTCCTCGGTCTCGACCCCGTCGATGCGGATCTCGAGCGGCCGCTCCGAGCGATACTTGACCGCATTGGCGATCAGGTTCTGCAGCAGCCGCACGAGCAGCGTGCGCTCGCCGTAGACCTCGGGAAGCGCGCCGACGGTGATGGTGGCGCCGGCCTCGCGGATCTGCACGTCGAGGAGGGCGAGCGCGTCGGCGACGACCTCGGACAGCGCCGTCGGCTCGGCGCGGACGGTGGCGTAGGCGAGCCGGGAATATTCCAGAAGGCTCTGGACCATGCGCCGCATCTGCAGCGCGCCGCGTTCGATCACTTCCAGATAGTCGCGCGCCGCCCCGTTCAGGCTGTCGCCGAGCTCCTCGCGCAGAAGACCGGCGTAGATGCTGACGTGGCGCATCGGCGTCTGCAGGTCGTGGGACACGATGCCGGCGAAGCGGCGCAGCGCCTCGTTCCGGTCGGTGAGCTCGGCATTGGCGCGCACGAGCTCGTCGGCCATCTTCAGGTCGGTCACGTCGGTATGGGCGCCCAGCATCCGCACCGGCTTGCCCTCGTCGTCGCGGATGACGATGCCGCGGCAGCGGACCCAGACCGTCGACCCGTTCTTGTGGCGGAAGCGGACGATCTGGTCATAGGGGTGCGCCGGATCGCGCACATGCAGGCGGAAATTCTCCTCGGACTCCCGCAGGTCGTCCGGGTGCATCCGCTCCTTCCACCAGCTGCTGCGGTTCTCCACCTCGTCGTCGGCATATCCGAGCAGGTGCTTGTAGCGGGGGCTCATCCATTCCGCGTCGCCGTCCAGAAGGTCGGCGTACCACACCCCGTCGAGCGAACCGTCCTGAAGGAAGCCGAAGATGCGCTCATCCTGCCGGACGAGCTTGTAGAGCTCTTCCTCCAGATAATGACGCTGTGGCCTGATCTCGGTCATCGGGCGACTCGGTCGGTGGTACCGGACGGCGGGATCGCCCACGGCAGGGACTGGCTGGCATGCCGCGTCCAGTCGGATGACGGGCAATCTGATGCTGTTGCCGCGCATCGCCGGGACGGCTACGACAGGGCGGCGCGTCGATCAGGCTGCCCTGCCGTCGCCGGCAGTGGAATGTGTCTGGACGGAAACAAAAGACGCGACGGCGGACAAAGGGGGCATGATGCAGCTTGCAGATGCAATACGTACAATTCCGGACCATCCGAAGCCCGGGATCATGTTTCGCGACATCACCACCCTTCTCGGCGATGCCCGTGCCTTCCGCCGCGCCGTCGACGAACTGGTACAGCCATGGGCGGGCTCGAAAATCGACAAGGTCGCGGGCATCGAGGCGCGCGGCTTCATTGTCGGCGGCGCCGTCGCCCATCAGCTTTCGGCGGGGTTCGTGCCGATCCGAAAGAAGGGCAAGCTGCCGCACGATACCGTGAGCGTCGCCTATTCGCTGGAATACGGGC
Source organism: Methylobrevis pamukkalensis (assembly GCF_001720135.1). Classification (GTDB taxonomy): domain Bacteria; phylum Pseudomonadota; class Alphaproteobacteria; order Rhizobiales; family Pleomorphomonadaceae; genus Methylobrevis; species Methylobrevis pamukkalensis. The sequence goes on along the minus strand of NZ_MCRJ01000018.1, from coordinate 27,212 downwards.
TCGACGAGATCGAGATTCACCGCGACGCGATCGCGCCCGGCGAGAAGGTGATTCTGGTTGATGACCTGATCGCCACCGGCGGCACGGCCCTTGGCGCGGTCGAACTGATCCGCCGGCTCGGGGGCGAGGTTGTCGCCGCCTGTTTCATCATCGATCTGCCGGATCTTGGCGGGGCAGCCCGGCTCGGGGATGCCGGCGTGCCGGTTCGCACGCTGGTGAGCTTTTCAGGTCACTGAACGGCGCGCACGGGGCGCATTGTGGCCGCAATCGGCATGTTGGGTGGCCGGGCGGGCGCGCCGGGCGCGGGATCCCGCCGTTCGCCTCGCGCGGGCGCTGCTGTCTGCGGTCGGGGTCTGTGAATGGGCAAGTTCGGATTTCGTGGTCTCGCCGGGAGTATGGTGATGCTCGCGGCGGGCATTGGCGCGGCCGAGGCCGACTGCGGCCACGGCGACTTTTCCGCCTGGCGTGAGGGTCTGCGGCAGGAAGCGGCGGCCTCCGGGATTTCGGCGGCCACGCTCCAGATCGCGGCTCCCGACCTGCGCTTCGATCCGGGCGTCGTGAAGCGCGACCGGGCGCAGGGCGTCTTCTCCCAGGACTTCCTGAAATTCTCCGACCGGATGATCTCCAAGAACCGGCTCAGCGTCGGCGCCAGCCGGATTGCCGGCAACGCCGGCCTGTTCTCGCGGATCGAGGAGCAGTTCGGCGTTCCCGCCGCGGTGCTGGTCGCCTTCTGGGGGCTGGAGACGGACTTCGGCGCGAACATCGGCGACCTGCCGACGCTCACCTCGCTGTCGACGCTCGCCTTCGATTGTCGCCGGCCGGACATGTTCCGCACCGAGCTTCTCTCGGCGCTGAAGCTCCTCGACCGGGGCGACCTCGAACTCGTCGAGATGCGCGGCCCCTGGGCCGGCGAACTCGGCCAGACCCAGTTCCTGCCCTCCAAATACATCGAATTCGGCGTCGACTTCGACGGCGACGGCCGGATCGACATGATCCGCTCCACCGCCGACGCGCTCGCCTCCTCGGCCAACTACATCTCCCACCTCGGCTGGCGGCGCGGCGAGCCGTGGCTGCAGGAGGTGACGGTGCCGGCGGATTTCCCGTGGGAGGAGGCCGACGTGCTGCGCAAGCATCCGCGGTCCTTCTTCGTGGACAAGGGCGTGACCGCCCGCGACCGGGATCTGGCCCCTGACGACATTCCGGTGTCGCTGGTGCTGCCGATGGGCCGGAGCGGCCCGGCCTTCCTCGCCTATCCGAATTTCGACCTCTATCTCGAATGGAACCGGTCGCTGGTCTATTCGACGACGGCGGCCTACTACGCCACCCTGCTGGCCGGGGCGCCGAAGCTGAAGCGCGGCGATGCGAGGTGCTGCCGGTGGAGGACGTCAAGGCCCTGCAGGCGCGGCTTGCGGAGATGGGCTATCCGGTCGGAAAGGTCGACGGCATCATCGGCGGCGCCACCCGGGCGGCGATCCGCGAGGTGCAGCTGAAGTCCGGGCTGCCGGCCGACGCCTGGCCGACACGCGAACTGCTCGCCGCCGTCAGGTGACGAACGCCGACACCGCGGCGGCGGCCTCGGCGCGGTAGGCGCGAGGCGGCACGCCCAGCAGCCGCCGGAACATGGTGGTGAAGGCGGCGGCGCTGTCATAGCCGAGATCGAGGGCGATCGCCGTCACGCTCTCGCCGGCGGCGAGACGTGGCAGGGCGGCCAGCAGGCTTGCCTGCCGCCGCCAGGCCGAGAAGCTCAGCCCCGTCTCGCGGCGGAAGGCGCGGGTGAAGGTGCTCCGGCTCATCGCCAGCGACGCCGCCCAGCGGTCGATCGTGTCGTGGGCGTCGGGCGCGGCCGCGAAATGGGCGCACAGCGCCGCGAGGCGCGGCTCGCGCGGCAGCGGCAGGCTGAGCGGCGCCTCCACCAGCCGCGGGATCTCGGCGAGAATCAGCGCCATGATCAGCGTCTCGCGATGCCCGGCCTCGGTCTCGTGCGGCAGGATGTCGGGCGCCATGGCGGTCGCCTCGGGCAGAAGGGCGCCGAGCAGCGGCGATGTGCGCATCACCCGCCCGGGCCGGGGCGGAGCGGCGAGCGCCTCGGGGCGCAGATAGGCCGATCCGAGTTCGAAGTCGGTGAACACCTCCAGCGAATGGGTCACGCCCGCCGGGATCCACAGCGCGTGGCCGGCAGGCACCAGCCAGCGACCGTCCTCGGCGGCGACGACCGCCATGCCGCGGAAGGCGCAGAGCAGCTGGCCGCGGCCATGACGGTGGAGCGGAACCTCATGGCCCGCCGGATAGCGGTTCATCCAGGCGATCACCGGCCGCGTCGATGCCTCGCGCCGGGCAACCTCGCCCAGCGAGTCGTTCTGAACCAGTTCACGCATGCGCTCTCGTGACCCATTCTCGATGAAAATCGATATTCCCCCGAAAGCAGATCGCAAGGCAAGCTGATAGGCATGGGAAACGCGCGATGACGCGCCGCGCACGGCCACCGGCGGCCGGCGCCAGATCCGGAGCGTCCGCCTTGTCCGACACAGCCATGCCCGCGGCGCCTTCCGTTGCGGTCTCGCCCGTTGCCACTCCCCCTGCCGCGGCCGAGAGCACCACGTTCCTGATCCTTGCCGTCCTAGCCGCCGGCCATCTCGTCAACGACATGATGCAGTCGCTGGTGGCGGCGATCTATCCGGTGCTGAAAGTCAATTTCGCCCTCGATTTCGGCCAGATCGGCGTGTTGACCATGAGCTACCAGATCACCGCCTCGCTGCTGCAGCCGGTGATCGGGCTCTACACCGACCGCCGGCCGCTGCCCTATGCGCTGTTCGTCGGCATGGGCTTCATCACGGCGGGGCTGCTGCTGCTGGCGGCGGCGCCAAGCTACGGGGTGTTGCTCGTCGCGGCGGTCTCGATCGGCATCGGTTCGGCGATCTTCCACCCGGATGCCTCGCGCATGGTGCGGCTGGCCTCGGGCGGACGCCACGGCCTTGCCCAGTCGCTGTTCCAGGTCGGCGGCAATTTCGGTACCGCGCTCGGGCCGCTGGCCGCGGCGCTGGTGGTGCTCACCTACGGGCAGTCGAGCGTCGCGTGGTTCGCGGTGATCTCGCTTGGCGCCATGGCGATGCTGTGGAAGGTCGGCGGCTGGTACAAGCGCACCCATCTCGACCGGCCGGCGGTGGCCTCCACGGCCCCGGTGCGCGCGGCGCTGCCGAAGGCGCGGGTGGTGGCGACGCTGTTCGTGCTCGGCCTGCTGGTCTTCTCCAAGTTCGTCTACACCTCGAGCTTCACCAGCTACTACACCTTCTACCTGATCGAGCGCTTCGGCCTCTCGGTGGAATCGGCGCAACTGCACCTGTTCGCCTTCCTCGGCGCGGTCGCGGCCGGCACGATCCTCGGCGGGCCGATCGGCGACCGGATCGGCCGGCGGATCGTGATCTGGGTGTCGATCCTCGGCGTGCTGCCCTTCACGCTGCTGCTGCCGCATGTCGACCTCTGGTGGACCGGCGTGCTCAGCGTCGTCATCGGCGTGGTGCTGGCCTCGGCGTTCCCGGCGATCGTCGTCTATGCGCAGGAACTGGTGCCGGGCCGGGTCGGCATGGTCGCCGGCATGTTCTTCGGCTTTGCCTTCGGCGTGGCAGGCATTGCCGCGGCAACGCTCGGCGAGGTCGCCGATGCGTTCGGCATCGCCTTCGTCTACCAGATCTGCGCCTTCCTGCCGGCGATCGGCCTGCTCACCGTGTTCCTGCCGGATGTGGAGGGCAGGAAGCGCCGCTGACGCTGGTCAGGGGGCCGGGGTTTCAGGTCAGGCGTGGCTGCTGGCCGGACCTTCCTTGTGGTCGACATGGCCGAGGTCGCGGGTCGGGTCGATGCGGTCGCGGATGCGGCGCTTCAGTTCGGCGGCGTCCGGGAAGCCGCCGTCGCGCTTGCGCTCCCACACGAGGTCGCCATCGCAATGCACCTCGTAGATGCCGCCGGTGCCGGGCACGAGGGTGACCGCGCCGATTTCCTCGGAAAAGGTGTGGAGCAGTTCCTGCGCCATCCACGCCGCGCGCGGCAGCCAGTGGCACTGTCGGCAGTAGAAGATGGTGACGACGGGCATTTCCGGCGGCAATTCGGGAGGCATTTCAGGCGACATGGCACTTCTCCGGTCGCGGGCGGGCGCGACGTACGCCCAGACTGTCGAAGACGCCCGCACTCCGCAAGGGCCGGCCGGCCTGAGAAAGGCGAGGGGCCGGGGCAGGGACACTGAAGGCCCCACCCCGGCATTGCCTTGCCCTGCGCCTCCGGCTCAACCCTTGGCGAGGATGCCGCTCGCCCAGCGCCGGCCCTTCTGCCACAGGATGTCCATCTTGCCGTCCGGGCGAAGGCGGATGGTGATCGTGCTGCCGCCGGCCTTGGCGACGACCTCGCCGCCGCTGACCTTGCCGGTCAGCCGGCTGGCGGTGGGCGCCGTCTTGGCGTCGGCGAAGGCGTAGACGAAGGTGACGGACGAGGCGCTGACGCTTTCGACCGCAACCTTCACGTCGCAGGCCTTCTTGTCGCACATCCAGCCGCTCCACTTGCCGGAGAGCTTGGCGAGCGCGGCCGGAACGTCCTTGGCGGGCTTGGCGATCTTCACGTCGCCCGGCAGTCCGGCCTTGACCGGGCTGGCGGACTTGGACGCCTTGAGGCCGGCCTGAAAATCCGGCCAGTCGGTCGCGCCGCCGGCGAGGCGGCGGCGATCATCAGCGCAACGAGAATGGTCTTCGTGATCCGAAACATCAAAATATCCCCCGAAACCAGATATCAGCCGCAGGGGCGATGTTCCTCACGGCCGGATGATTTTCAAGGAGAATCTCGCTGGCGTCCGCATGATCAGGGCGCCAGCGGCGTCCATACCACCTGGACGATCCGCGACGCGCCGGCGGCCAGCATCACCAGCCGGTCGAAGCCGAGCGCGATGCCCGAGGCCGGCGGCATGTGGGCAAGCGCGGCAAGGAAATCCTCGTCCAGCGGATAGCGCTCGCCGTAGACGCGCTGCTTCTCGTCCATCTCGAGGCCGAAGCGACGGCGCTGCTCGGCCGGGTCGGTGAGTTCGCCGAAGGCGTTGGCGAGTTCCACTCCGCAGGCGTAGAGCTCGAAGCGCTCGGCGACGCGCGGATCGTGGGCGGTCGGACGCGACAGCGCCGCCTCGCAGACGGGATACTCGCAGAGGATGGTCGCCCGGCCGCGGCCGAGCGCCGGCTCGATGCGCTCCGCGAGGACGCGGCTGTAGATGTCGGTCCAGCTGTCGTCGGCGGCAACGCGGTAGCCCGCGGCCTCGGCCTGTTGGGCAAGGCCATCGCGGTCGGGCGCTGCGGCGGGATCAGGCGCGAGCGTTGCCAGCAGGTCGAGACCGGCGAGATCGCGGAAGGCGGCGGCGACCGTCACCCGGTCCGGCGGGACGGCGGGATCGGCCTCGATGCCGCGATAGACCAGCCTGTCGGTCCCCGCCGCCGCGCAGGCCAGCGCCAGCAGCGCCGCGCAATCCTCCATCAGCGTCTCGTAGGGCGCACGGGCCCGGTACCATTCGAGCAGGGTGAATTCGGGATGGTGCAGGGCGCCGCGCTCGCGGTTGCGCCAGACGCGGGCAAAGTCGAAGATGCGCTCCTCGCCGGCGGCGAGCAGCTTCTTCATGGAGAATTCCGGCGAGGTGTGGAGATAGCGCGTGGCGGCGGCAAGGTCCGGTCCGAGCTGGCGAGTCTCGAAGGCATGAAGATGCGCCTCGTTGCCGGGCGAGACCTGCAGGGCGGCGCATTCGGTCTCGGTAAAGCCCCGCGCCTCGAACCAGTTGCGGATCGCGGTCTTGATCCGGCCACGGGCGAGAAGGAAGGGCCGACGGTCCTCGTGCACGTCTTTCGACCACCAGGGCGAGGCTCGGGTCATCTAGGGGCTTCCCTTCGGCGGCCGAAAATGCAAGGAAAAGCGCAATTCGCGCCGGAACCCGCGCAAGGTTCCGCCCCACGCAATAGTCAGAGAAGAAAACGAAGGCAAGACATGGTCAAGGTCATCGCCAGCCAGGTCCGCAAGGGCAACGTCCTCGAGCTGGAGAGCCAGCTTTACGTGGTTCTCACCGCCGAGAACTTCCATCCCGGCAAGGGCACGCCGACGACGCAGATCGACATGCGCCGAATTTCGGACGGCGTGAAGACGACCCAGCGCTACAAGACGACCGAGCAGGTCGAGCGGGCCTTCATCGAGGACCACGACTTCAACTACCTCTACGAGGACGGCGACGGCTTCCATTTCATGAACATGGAAAGCTACGAGCAGATCCAGGTGCCGGAAGACATCATCGGCGACCAGAAGGTCTGGCTGAAGGAGGGCATGACCGTCCGCATCAGCCGCTTCAACGAGGCGCCGATCTCCGTCGAACTGCCCGCCCGCGTGGTGTTCGAGGTGGTCGAGACCGAGCCGGCGATGAAGGGCCAGACCGCCACGTCGTCCTACAAGCCGGCGATCCTCGACAACGGCGCCCGCACCATGGTCCCGCCGCACATCTCGGCCGGGACCCGCATCGTGCTGCAGACGGAAGACGGCTCCTATGTGGAGCGCGCCAAGGACTGAGGACACGGCGGCTAGGCGCTCGCGCCGGCCGCGGTCACTTCGTGCTGGCAGCCAGAGGCGCAAGCGCGATCATCAGCCGTCCGGCCTCGACCGGATCCTGCCGGAAGCCGTGGTGTCGATAAAACGCCGCGGCTTCGTCGTTCTTGGCATCGACCACCATCATGTGGGCGACGATGTCGGAGAAATGACCAGGGCGATCAGCGTTCCGTGCCGTTGTCCTTCCCATCCCCCGTTGATGGCGCCGGCACAAGCACCGAGCCCTCCATCTCCAGCACGGTCTCGCCGTGCTGGTTTTCCGCGCGGGCCAGCGTGTCGATGATGCCCCAGCCGGGGCGGCTGCGCAGGCGGCGCTTGGCGCGGACCTCGTTGAAGTAGCGGATGGTGTCGCCGGCGTGGACCGGCCGCAGCCAGCGGATCGCCTTCATGCCCGGCGAGATGCCCGCGAGCGTGCCGTAGGTGCGCGAATAGTCGACCGTGAGCCGCATCCAGACCGCGCAGGTGTGCCAGCCGGAGGCGCAGAGCGCGCCGAAATGGGTTGCGGCGGCGGCGCGGTCGTCGAGGTGGAAGGGCTGGGGATCGAAGGCGCGGGCAAAGCGCACGATCTCCTCCGCGCTGAAGAGATGGCTGCCGATGTCCGCGATCTTGCCGATCTCGATGTCTTCAAGCCGCATCGGCTGGCCTCCGACCCATGATCACCGAGCAGAAATAGGAAAAGACCCGCTCACCGTTCTGGTTGTCGACGCTGAGGGCGATGTCGACATAGCCCCGGTCGCGCCGCGAGGTGGAGGGGCGGGTCGCCAGCACCTCGTAGCCCGCAGTCAGCCGGTCGCCACCGAGCACCGGACGCACCCACTTCAGGTCGGTGACGCCGCCGGACCCCATCGACAGGCTGCGGTTCAGGAGCCCTTCGGCGAGCAGGCGCATGGCGAGGCCTGCGGTGTACCAGCCGCTGGCCGCAAGGCCGCCGAGCGGCGAGGCCGCGCCCGCCTCGGCGTCGAGATGGAACGGCTGGGGATCGTAGAGCTCCGCGAAGGCGATCATGTCGGCGGGCTGGACGTCGACGCTGCCGAGCAGCGCCGCCTCGCCGGGCGAGAAGTCCTCGAAGGCTCGCTTGGACTCGGCCGTGTCGTTCATCGTCGCGCGCTTTCCCCTGTCGGCTCGTATCGGGCTCCCGGCAGGTCATGGACGGCGTCGAGGGCTTCGACGCCCCCTGTGACATGGCCCCGCGGGAAGGCGGCAGCAAGGCTGTCATGAAAACGTCAAGGTTTCGTCTGCGCCGGGCGCATGGCGTTTGATGCAAGCTGTGCGCTACGTGCCGAGGGCCTTACCGGAGGGGCATTCGGTTAACGGATGGCAACGGATCGTTAAGCTTAACAGTGTTTCAATGCGGTAACGGCGCGTGCCAGCGGCGGCAGCCCGAGCGATTCCATTGACGCCCATGAATGCCCATGTTATCCCAAGTCATCCTGTTCCATTGACGGAATTGACCCGTGTTTTCAACGGGTCGCTCTCGTGGCCTCGCGCCGCAGGGGCAGGGTGTTGGCGTCGCGCCGCCGGATGGCGGCGGTCTCGCAATCTGCGTCGCCGGAGTGCCGGTCACGCCGTCTCGTGCGTTCCAGGAAGGATGCGATGAACGGCTTCGTGTCGAGTTTCACCAACCGGATCGACCGGAAGGGGCGGGTGTCGGTGCCGGCACCGTTCCGTCAGGTGCTCGCCCGCGATGGCTTCGAGGGGCTCTACTGCTATCCCTCGCTCGATTTTTCCGCGCTCGACTGTGGCGGCCACGGTCTTCTCATGGAGATCGAGCGGCAGCTCGCCGCCTTCACGCCCTTCAGCGAAGACCACGACCTGCTGTCGGCCGCCTTCTACGGTGCCTCGTCGCATCTCGTCATGGATGGCGAGGGCCGCGTGGCGCTGACCGACGCCCACCGCGAAGCGGCCGGCATCGGCGACGAGCTCACCTTCGTCGGCCTCGGCTACAAGTTCCAGATCTGGGAGCCCACCCGCTTTGCCGCGCACCGCGAGGCGGCCCAGCGCCGGCTGGTCGCCCTGCGCCGTGGCACCGGCCGCGTTGCCGACCCGAACCCCGGGGAGGGCGCGTCGTGACCGCGACCTTCGAGGCGGCGCCCCGCCGTCATGTTCCGGTCCTTCTGAACGAGGTGATCGCCGCGCTCGGGCCGATCGAGGGCGGCACCTTCGTCGACGCACCTTCGGCGCCGGCGGCTATACCCGTGCGCTTCTCGAGGCGGGCGCCGGCCAGGTGATCGGCATCGACCGTGACCCGACCGCGATCGCCGGCGGCGCCGGCCTGCTTGCCGAGGCGGCCGGACGGCTGCGCCTCGTCCACGGCCGGTTCGGCGACATGGAAGAACACGCCGAGGCGCTGGAACTTGCCGGCATCGACGGCATCGTGCTCGACGTCGGCGTCTCGTCGATGCAGATCGACGAGGCCGAGCGCGGCTTCTCCTTCCGCTTCGACGGCCCGCTCGACATGCGGATGAGCCGCGAGGGGCCGTCCGCAGCCGACGTGGTCAACCGTCTGGACGGCCGCGAGATCGCCCGCATCATTTCCGTGCTCGGCGAGGAACGCCGCGCCGGGCAGATCGCCCGCGCCATCGTGCGCCGCCGCGACACCGCCCCGCTGGAGCGCACCGGCGACCTCGTCTCGGTGATCGAGAGCGTGCTCGGCGGCAAGCGCGTCGGCGAAAGCCATCCGGCGACCCGCACCTTCCAGGCAATCCGCATCTACGTGAACCGGGAACTCGACGAACTGGGAATGGCGCTGGCCGCGGCCGAGCAAATGCTCGCCGAGGGCGGGCGCCTCGCCATCGTCTCCTTCCATTCGCTGGAAGACCGCATCGTCAAGCGCTTCCTGGCCGAGCGCAGCCGCACCACGGCGCAAGGCTCGCGGCACATGGCGGACGTCGCCGTGGCGCCGCCGACCTTCACGCTCGGCCGTCGCTCCGGCACCGAGCCGTCGGAGGCGGAAGTTGCCGCCAATCCACGCTCGCGCTCGGCGCGGCTGCGCTTTGCCGTGCGCACCGCCAACCCGGCGCGCACCCTCGACCTTGCGGACATCGGCGTGCCGGTGCTGCCCGAACCGCCCCGCCAAGGAGCATGACCCGTCGATGACCCGGCTCGTCAACATACTGCTGGTCTGCCTGATGGTGCTCGGCGCCGCGGCCGTCTACGACATGAAATACGAGGCCGAGGCCGCCGCCGAGCGTGTCGCCGGCCTCGAGCGCCAGGTCGCGGCCGAGCAGGAGCGGATCAGCATGCTTCGGGCCACGTGGAGCGCGCTGACCCAGCCGCGCCGCATGCAGGATCTCGTCGAGCGCCATGCCCCCGACCTCAACCTGGCACCGATGGAACTGACCCAGCTCGGCACCATCGCCGACGTTCCGGAAAAGAAGCCGGAAGAGGAACTGCTGGCCGGCGACAAGGACGAGATCGTCACCGGTTCGGTCAAGGCAAAGCCCGCCGCCCCCGCACCGGAGCCCGAGGACGTCTACGAGGGAGTGGAGTGACCGTCATGACCTTCCTGTCCGCCTTCCGCTTCCGAAAGCGCGTCAAGCCTCCGGTCGCCACCCCGATCGGTCGCAAGGCCGCGCCGACGGCGGTGTTCAAGATGGCGACCCGCCGCGCGCGCGGCCCGGGCGACACGATGCGCACCCGCGTCGTGCTGACGATGTGCGCCTTCATCCTCGTCTACGGCGCGATCGGCGGACGGCTGGTGCAGCTCGGCATCGCCGAGGAGGCCAAGCCCGGCGCGGGTCCGCGCGGCCAGGTGGCCGCGTCGCGTCCCGACATCCTCGACCGCAACGGCGAAATCCTCGCCACCGACATCAAGACCGCCTCGCTCTACGCCGAGCCGCGCCGCGTGATCGACGCCGACGAGGCGTCCGAGAAGCTGGCGACCGTGTTTCCCGAGCTTGGCGACGACAAGACCCGCGCGCGGCTTGCGAGCGACGCCGGCTTCCAGTGGCTGAAGCGCGAACTGACCCCGGAGCAGAAGGAAAAGATCTTCAACCTCGGCATCCCGGGCATCTACTTCGACAGCGAGAACCGCCGCTTCTATCCGGCGCGCAACGAGGTCGCCTACATCACCGGCCACGTCAACATCGACAACGCGGGCATCGCCGGCATCGAGAAATACATCGACGACCAGTGGCTCGGCGACCTGCACAGCCTCGGCTTTGCCTCGAACCGCAATCTGGAGCCGATCCGGCTCGCGGTCGATGCGCGGGTGCAGCATGTGGTGCACAGCGAGATCGCCAGCGCCCTGACGCGCTATCACGCCAAGTCGGCGGTCGGCATCATCCTCAACGCCAAGACCGGCGAGGTCCTGTCGCTGGCCTCGGTGCCCGACTACGACCCGAACAACCCCGCCGAGGCGCTCGATCCGGACCGGATGAACCGCGCGTCGGCGGGCGTCTACGAGATGGGCTCGACCTTCAAGCTGTTCACGACGGCGATGGCGCTGGACGCGGGCGCGATCCGCATCACCGACGTGATCGACGCCAGCCGGCCGATTCGCGTCGGCGGCTTCACCATCCACGACTTCCACGGCAAGTACCGCCCGCTGACGGTGCCGGAGGTGTTCATCTACTCCTCCAACATCGGCACCGCCAAGGAAGCGCTGAAGGTCGGGGTCGAGGGACAGAAGGCCTTCCTCAAGAAGATCGGCATGTTCGACAAGGTGCCGACGGAACTGCCCGAGGTGGCCGCGCCGATCCTGCCGCGCCGCTGGGCCGAGCTCACCAGCATCACCGTGTCCTTCGGCCACGGCATCTCGGTGTCGCCGCTCGCCACCGCGGTGGCGCCAGCGCGATGATGAACGGCGGCTACCTGCTGCCGCCGACCTTCTTCCCGCGCAGCGAGGCGGAGGCGAAGGCGATCGGCAAGCGCGTCATCAGCGAGCAGACCTCCGAGGAGATGCGCTACCTGATGCGCCTCAACGCGGTGGCGCCGGGCGGCTCCGGCAAGCGCGCCGAGGTGGCGGGCTATTACGTCGGCGGCAAGACGGGAACGGCGGAAAAGGTCGTGAACGGGCGCTATTCGTCCAGCAAGCGGCGCAACGCCTTCATCGCCGCCTTCCCGATCGACGACCCGCAGTATGTGGTGCTGGTGGTGATCGACGAGCCGGAGTCGGAAAAGCCGGGCCTGCCGGCCACCGCCGGCATGAACGCCGCTCCGACCGTCGGGGCGATCATCCGGCGGGCGGCGCCGATGCTGGGCCTGATGCCGCGGGTGGATGCCGATGTCGACCAGGTGATCAAGACGAGCTTCTGAGACAACGGCGGGAATGCGGGCGCCGGACCGATTTCGGACGTAAAGCGCAGGCAGTTTCGCGCCGCTTCCAGACTGGCCGAAAAGGACACGTGATGAACCTGACCGATCTTGCCCCCGACATCCTGACCCATCGGCCGGAAGTCCGCCGGCTGTCGATCAGCGGCGTCACGGCCGACAGCCGCCTGGTGACGCCGGGCAGCCTGTTCGCGGCCCTGCCAGGCAGCAAGGTCAAGGGATCGCAGTTCATCACCGAGGCCGTCCGGGCCGGCGCCGCCGTGGTGCTGGTCGGCCTGGACGAGCAGGTCCCCGCCGACATGCCGGTGCCGGTGCTGCGCGACGCCGATCCGCAGCGCCGCTTCGCCCGCCTCGTCGCCCGCTTCTATGCGCCGCAGCCCGAAACTGTCGTCGCCGTGACCGGCACCAACGGCAAGACCTCGGTCGCCTCCTTCGTCCGGCAGATCTGGCAGACCGCCGGCCGTGACGCGGCCAGCGTCGGCACCGTCGGCGTGGTGGTCAAGGGCGAGAGCCGCTACGGCAACCTCACCACCCCCGACCCGGTGACGCTGCACCGGACCCTGCACGACCTCAAGGCCGAGGGCATCGACCACGTGGCGCTCGAGGCCTCCAGCCACGGCCTGATCCAGCGCCGGCTCGACGGCCTGCGGCTCAAGGCCGGCGCCTTCACCAACATCACCCGCGACCATCTCGATTATCACGGCACCTTCGAGGCCTACATGGCCGCCAAGCTGCGCCTGTTCGAGACGGTGCTGGAGGACGGCGCGGCGGCGGTGATCAACATGGACGACCGCCACGCGGAGACCTTTGCCGCGGCGGCCCGGATCAACGGCCTCGACGTGCGCAGCGTCGGCCGCAACGGCAAGGCGATCCGCCTCGTCGAGGTAGAACGCGACGGCTTCTGCCAGATCGTCACCGTCGACCTCGGACGCGGGCCGCGCAGCGTGCGCGTGCCGCTCACCGGCGCCTTCCAGACCTCCAACGCGCTGGTCGCCGTCGGCCTCGCGATCGCCACCGGCGTTGCGCCCGACGACGCGCTGGATGCGGTCGAAACCCTCGAGGCGCCTCCGGCCGGCTCGAACTCGTCGCCAAGACCGGGGAGGGCGCGCCGGTGTTCGTCGACTACGCCCATACGCCGGACGCGCTGGAAACGGCGCTGACGACCCTGCGGCCCTATGTGAAGAAGCGCCTTGTCGTCGTCTTCGGCGCCGGCGGCGACCGCGACCGCGGCAAGCGCCCGCTGATGGGCGAGGCGGCGGCGCGGATCGCCGATGTCGCGATCGTCACCGACGACAACCCGCGCTCCGAGGTGCCGGCCGAGATCCGCGCCGAGATCCTCGCCGCCTGCCCGCACGCGCTGGAGATCGGCGACCGGGCGAAGGCGATCCGCACCGCGATCGAGGGTCTTCACCATGGCGACGTGCTGCTCGTGGCCGGCAAGGGCCATGAGACCGGCCAGATCGTCGGCGCCAGCGTCCTGCCGTTTTCCGACCACGACGAGGTGCGCGCGGCCATCGCCGGGTCGCCGGAGGCGCCGGTCTCCGTCGTGGAGCCGCCGCTGTGGACGGGCGAGGCCTTCGTCGCCGCCATCGGCGGACGGCTGGAAGGCGATGTGCCGGCCCGGATCGAGGGCATCTCGATCGACAGCCGCAGCATCGGCAGCGGCGAGGCTTTCTTCGCGATCCTCGGCGACCGCTTCGACGGCCATGCCTTCGTCGCCGACGCGCTGGCCGGCGGGGCGGCGATCGCGGTGGTGAGTGCGGCCAAGCGCCACGAAATTCCGGACGGCGTCGGCCCGCTGCTGGTGGTGGACGGCGACGTGCTGCCGGCGCTGGAACGTCTGGCCGCCGCCGCGCGGGCGCGCTCGACCGGCCGGATCATCGCCGTCACCGGCAGCGTCGGCAAGACGTCCACCAAGGAGGCCCTGCGCCGGACCCTCGGCGAAAGCGGCTCGGTGCACGCCTCGTCGGCGTCGTTCAACAACCACTGGGGCGTGCCGCTCAGCCTCGCCCGCCTGCCGGAAACCGACGACTTCGGCGTGTTCGAGATCGGCATGAACCATGCCGGCGAGATCACGCCGCTGACCAAGCTGGTGCGGCCGCATATCGCGATCATCACCACGGTCGACCGCGTCCATCTGGAACATTTCGACAGCGTCAAGGCGATCGCCGAGGCCAAGGCCGAGATCTTCTCGGGCCTCGAGCCGGGCGGCATCGCGATCATCAATGCGGACAACGCCCATTTCCGCCGGCTTGCCCAGGTTGCGGGCGAAGCGGGGGCCCGGATCGTCTCCTTCGGCGCGTCCGAGGGCAGCGACGCGCGCGTCGTGAAATCGTCGCTCGGCGACAGCTTCTCCGCGGTGACCGCCGAGATCCTCGGCGAGACGATGACCTACAAGATCGGCGCTCCCGGCGCGCATCTCGTGGACAACAGCCTTGCCGTTCTGGCGGCGGTGAAACTCGCGGGCGCCGACATCGGCCTCGCCTGTCTCTCGCTGCAGGATCTGGAGCAGCCCAAGGGCCGTGGTCGCCGCCATCGCCTGCGGCTGCCGACCGGCGAGGCGACGCTGATCGACGAAAGCTACAACGCCAATCCGGCCTCGATGCGGGCGGCGCTGCGCCTTCTCGGCCTCTCCGTGCCGACGGGCACGGGCCGCCGCATTGCCGTGCTCGGCGACATGCTGGAACTCGGCGAGGAATCGCCGCGCCTGCATCGGCGCCTTGCGCCAGTCGTGCGCGAGAACGCCATCGATCTTGTCCACACCGCTGGCCGGCACATGTCCGCCCTTCACAACGCGCTGCCGGAAGGCATGCGCGGCCTGCACGAGGAGGCCGCGGCACGTCTGCGCAAGCCGCTGCTTGCCGGCCTGCGCGCCGGGGACGTGGTGATGATCAAGGGCTCCTTCGGCAGCCGCATGGCGCCGCTGGTGGAGGCGCTGATCGAGGCTTACGGCACGGAACCCGAGACCCACTGACGGCCGCGTCCGGCGCCGGGCTTTCCCCCTGCGCCGGCCGGCAACACGATCGATGGGCGACCCGCAACGGGGCGCCGACTTGAGACAACCGGACGGGATGCGGCGACGGACGAACCGGCGCCCATCCGGAGAGACCGCCGGACGGCGGAAAGGTGCGCACCCATGTTTGTCTTCCTGGCAGAACTCGCAGGACAGGTCTCGGTCCTCAACGTGTTCCGCTACATCACCTTCCGCACCGGCGCCGCCGTCATGACGGCGCTGCTGTTCGTGTTCCTGTTCGGGCCGATGATCATCTCCTCGCTCCGCCTTCGCCAGGGCAAGGGCCAGCCGATCCGGGCCGACGGGCCGCAGTCGCATCTGCTCAAGGCCGGCACGCCGACCATGGGCGGCCTGATGATCCTGTCCGGCCTGATGGTGTCGACCCTGCTCTGGGCCGATCTCCGGAGCCCGCATGTCTGGGCGGTGATCTTCGTCACCCTCTGCTTCGGGGCGATCGGCTTCTACGACGACTACCTGAAGGTGACCAAGCAGTCGCACAAGGGCTTCTCTGGGCGCGCCCGGCTCGGCATCGAGTTCGTGGTCGCCGGCATCGCCTGCTACGTGCTGGTGCGGATCGGCGAGCAGCCGCTGGCCTCGTCGCTGGCCTTTCCGTTCCTCAAGGACTTCCTGCTCGACCTCTCCTGGTTCTTCATCCCCTTCGGCGCCTTCGTGATCGTCTCGGCCGGCAACGCGGTGAACCTCACCGACGGCCTCGACGGTCTTGCCATCGTGCCGATGATGATCGCCTCGGCGAGCTTCGGCCTGATCGCCTATCTCGCCGGCAACAAGATCTTTGCCGACTACCTGCAGATCCACTACGTGATCGGTTCGGGCGAGCTTGCCGTGCTCTGCGGCGCGATGCTCGGCGCCGGCCTCGGCTTCCTCTGGTTCAACGCGCCGCCGGCGGCGATCTTCATGGGCGACACCGGCTCGCTGGCGCTCGGCGGCATGCTCGGCAGCATCGCGGTCGCCACCAAGAACGAGATCGTGCTGGTGATCATCGGCGGCCTGTTCGTGCTGGAGGCCGTGTCGGTGATCATCCAGGTCGCCTCGTTCAAGCTGACCGGCAAGCGCGTCTTCAAGATGGCACCCATCCACCACCACTTCGAACATCTCGGCTGGACCGAGGCCCAGGTCGTGATCCGCTTCTGGATCATCGCCGTGGTCCTCGCGCTGGTCGGGCTCGCAACACTCAAGCTGAGGTGAGGACGACATGATCGCGATCACCAGTTTCGCAGGCCTGCGCGTGGCCGTCTTCGGTCTCGGCGGATCGGGGCTCGCCACGGCGCGCGCCCTCGTCGCCGGCGGTGCGCTCGTCGCCGCCTGGGACGACAATGCGGAAAGCGTGGACAAGGCGTCGGCGGAGGGCATCCCCACCGCCGATCTCACGGACGCCGACTTCAGCGCCTTCGTGGCGCTGGTGCTGTCGCCCGGCGTGCCGCTCACCCATCCCAAGCCGCACTGGACGGTGGACAAGGCCAAGGCCGCCGGCATCGAGGTGATCGGCGACATCGAGCTGTTCGCCCGCGAGCGCCGCAAGGTCTCGCCGGCGAGCCCGTTCATCGCCATCACCGGCACCAACGGCAAGTCGACCACCACGGCGCTGATCGCCCACATGCTGCGGGCGGCCGGCCGCGACGTGCAGCTTGGCGGCAACATCGGCGTGCCGGTGCTGGAGCTCGATCCGCTGGCCCCGGACCGCAGCTACGTCATCGAGTGCTCGTCCTACCAGATCGACCTGTCGCCGACCGTCGATCCGACCGTCGGCGTGCTGCTCAACCTCACCGAGGACCATCTCGACCGTCACGGCACTATGGAGCACTACGCGGCCGTCAAGGAGCGGCTGATCCAGAACGCCGGGCTCGCGGTGATCGGCATCGACGACGAATACTCGACCGCCATCGCCGACCGCCGGGAAGCCTCGGGCAAGCCGCTGAAGCGCATTTCCACGCGCGGCTCGGTCAAGGAAGGCATCTGGGCGATCGGCCAGCGGGTGGTGGAGCCGATCGGCCTGGCGCAGACCGTGATCCTCGACCTGTCGCAGCATCCGGTGCTGCGCGGCGTCCACAATGCCCAGAACACCGCCGCCGCGGTCGCCGCCACGCGCGCGGTCAGCCTCGGCCTCGACGAGGTCCGCTCCGGCATCATGTCCTTCCCGGGCCTTGCGCACCGCATGGAGCCGGTCGGGCGGATCGGCGACGTCACCATCGTCAACGATTCCAAGGCGACCAACGCCGATGCCGCGGCCCGCGCGCTCGCCAGCTTCCAGCAGATCCGCTGGATCGCCGGCGGCAAGCCGAAGACCGGCGGCATCGAGAGTCTCGCGCCCTTCTTCCCGCGGATCGCCAAGGCCTACCTGATCGGCGAGGCGGCGGAGGCCTTCGCCGCGACGCTCGAGGGCCGGGTGCCCTACGAGATCTGCGGCACGCTCGACGTCGCCGTGCCGACCGCGATCGAGGAAGCGCTCACCGATCCCACCGGCAGCGGCGGCGTGGTGCTGCTGTCGCCGGCCTGCGCCAGCTTCGACCAGTTCAGGAATTTCGAGATCCGCGGCGATGCCTTCCGGGCGATCGCGCTTGGCCAGGACGGCGTTGTCCCCTTCACGGAGGCGAAGTGATGGTATCGCGTGCCGAACGCGGCCTTCTGGCCGACTGGTGGTTCACGGTCGACAAGCTGCTGCTCGTCGCCTGCCTGTCGCTGATCTTCATCGGCATCGTGCTGTCGCTGGCCGCCAGCCCGCCGGTGGCCGAGCGGATCGGCATCGCCGACACCTATCATTTCGTGAAGAACCAGGCGATCTACTGCGTTCCGGCGATCGTCATCCTGTTCGGCGTGTCCTTCCTGGACCCCAAGACCGTCCGTCGCTTCTCGATGGGCGTGCTGATGATCTGCCTCGTCCTGCTGGTGGCGACCCTGTTCCTCGGCCCGGAGGTCAAGGGTGCCCGGCGCTGGATCAGCCTGGCCGGCGTGTCGATCCAGCCGTCCGAATTCGTGAAACCGGTGTTCACGGTGGTCTGCGGCTTCCTCTTTGCCGAGGGCATGCGCCGGCGCGACGTGCCGGGCCGGCTGCTCGCATTCGGCCTTCTGGCCGCTCTCGCGGGTCTTCTGGTCCTCCAGCCGGACTTCGGCCAGACCATGCTCGTCAGCATCGTCTGGGCGGCCCTTCTGTTCATGTCGGGCATGAGCTGGATCTGGATCGGCGGCATCGCGGCGACCGGCGTCGTCGGCATCCTCGCGGCCTACGAATTCGCCGACCACGTGCGCTCGCGCATCGACCGCTTCCTCAATCCCGAATCCGGCGACACCTTCCAGGTCGACACCGCGATCGAGAGCGTCGTCGGCGGCGGCTGGCTCGGCCGCGGGCCGGGCGAGGGCATCGTCAAGCGGATCCTTCCGGACAGCCACACCGACTACATCTTCGCGGTGGCGGCCGAGGAATTCGGCATCGTGCTCTGCCTGATGCTGGTGTCGATCTATGCCTTCATCGTCCTGCGCGGGCTGGCCCACGCCTCGCGTGAGAGCGACGCCTACATCCGCCTCGCCTCCGCCGGCCTGGTGGTTCTGTTCGGCATCCAGTCCTGCATCAACATGGCCGTCAGCCTGCACATGATGCCCTCCAAGGGCATGACGCTGCCGTTCATCTCCTACGGCGGCTCGTCGCTGCTGTCGGCGGCGCTGACCATGGGCATGCTGCTGGCGCTGACCCGCCGCCGTCCGGACCAGACGCGCTACGTCGCGCCGATCGGCTTCGGCGCGCCGCGCGTCGCCCACGGCGCGGCCTGAGGGGCAGGGAGACGATGGCCACCTTCCTCCTCGCGGCCGGCGGCACCGGCGGGCATCTCTTCCCGGCCGAAGCGCTGGCGCTCGAACTTGCGCGCCGCGGCCACGCGGTGGAACTCGCCACCGACGAACGCGTCGCGGACTATGGCCGCGACTTCCCCGCGCGGACCATCCATGTGGTCCCGTCCGCGACCTTCGGCGACCGCTCGCCGCTCGGGCTTGCCCGCTCGGCGCTCCGGCTCGGCAAGGGCTACCTGTCGGCCCGGCGCCTGCTGCGGCGCCTGCGTCCGGCGGCGGTGGTCGGCTTCGGCGGCTATCCCACGGTTCCGCCGCTGACGGCGGCGGTGTCGCTGCGCATTCCCACCATCGTCCACGAGGCGAATGCGGTGATGGGGCGGGCCAACCGCTTCCTCGCCGGCCGGGTCACGGCGGTCGCGACCGGATTTGCCGACACCGATTTCAAGGACACGAAGCCGGCCGGCATCGTCGTCCACACCGGCAATCCGGTGCGGGCAAAGGTGCTGGAGGCGGCAGGACCTTACGAGGCGCCGCTGTCCGACGAGCCGTTCCGTCTGGTGGTGTTCGGCGGCAGCCAGGGCGCGCGGGTGTTCTCCGACCTCGTGCCGCCGGCGATCGCGCTGCTGGATGCGGCCACGCGCGCGCGGCTTCACATCGTCCAGCAGGTGCGGGCCGAGGACAGCGAGCGCGTGGCGTCGGCCTATGCGGCCATGGGCGTGACCCCGGAGATCGCGCCCTTCTTCACCGACCTGCCGCAGCGGATTTCCGCCGGTCACTTGATCGTCTGCCGCTCCGGCGCCTCCACCATCGCCGAACTCGGCGTGCTCGGCCGCCCGTCGATCCTCGTGCCGCTGCCCCATGCGCTCGACAACGACCAGCGGACCAACGCCCGCTGGCTGGAGCGGGCCGGCGGAGCGATCGTCGCCGAACAGGCCAGCCTTGATCCGGGCAGCCTTGCGCGGCTGATCGGCGACCTGATGGCCGCTCCCTCGCGGCTCGACCTGATGGCGGCCGCCGCGGCCGTCACCGGACGGACCGACGCCGTCCTCCGCCTTGCCGATCTCGCCGAGCGCACCGCCGGCGCGCACACCTGACATCCGTTGACATCCGCCCGGGCGCGACGCGCCGGCGGCGACGACCAGAAAGGGCTGGAACCAGACCATGAAGATGCCTCGTGACATTGGCCCGGTGCATTTCGTCGGCATCGGCGGCATCGGGATGAGCGGCATCGCCGAGGTGCTGCTCAACCTCGGCTACCGGGTGCAGGGCTCCGACGTCGCCGAGAGCGCCAACGTCGAGCGCCTGCGCGCCAAGGGCATTCCGGTGACCGTCGGCCACCGCGCCGAGAACATCGACGGCGCTGCCGTGCTGGTCGTCTCGTCGGCGATCCGGCGCGACAATCCGGAGCTCGTCGCCGCGCGCGAGAAGGCGCTGCCGATCGTGCGCCGCGCCGAGATGCTGGCCGAGCTGATGCGCTTCAAGCAGGCGATAGCCGTCGGCGGCACCCACGGCAAGACCACCACCACCTCGCTGGTGGCCGCTTTGCTCGACGCCGGCAACCTCGATCCGACCGTGATCAACGGCGGCATCATCAACGCCTACGGCACCAACGCCCGCATGGGCGGCGGCGACTGGATGGTGGTGGAGGCCGACGAGAGCGACGGCACCTTCGTGAAGCTGCCGGCCGACGTCGCGATCGTCACCAACATCGACCCCGAGCATCTCGACCACTACGGCACCTTCGACGCCGCACGGGCCGCCTTCCGCCAGTTCGTCGAGAACGTGCCCTTCTACGGCTTTGCGTGATGTGCCTCGACCACCCGGAGGTGCAGGCCCTCGTCGGCCGCATCGAGGACCGGCGGATCATCACCTACGGCGACAACCCGCAAGCCGACGCCCGCTTCGTCGACCTCAAGACGGAAGCCGGCGCCTCGCAGTTCGCGGTGCTGATCCGCGACCGCGTCACCGGCGAGGAGCGCCGGATCGCGGCGCTCGAACTGCCGATGCCGGGCAAGCACAACGTCTCGAATGCCACCGCCGCCATCGCCGTCGCGGTCCAGCTCGGCCTGTCCGACGAGGCGATCCGCAAGGGCCTCGCGGGCTTTTCCGGCGTCAAGCGCCGCTTCACCCGCACCGGTGCCTGGAACGGCATCGCCGTGTTCGACGACTACGGCCACCATCCGGTGGAGATCCGGGCCGTGCTGCAGGCGGCGCGGGTCGCCGCCAACGAGGGGCGGGTCATCGCCATCGTCCAGCCGCACCGCTACTCGCGGCTCGCCAGCCTGTTCGACGACTTCTGCGTCGCCTTCAACGACGCCGACACGGTGATCGTCGCCGACGTCTACGCCGCCGGCGAGGCCCCGATCGAGGGCGTCAGCCGCGACACGCTGGTCGGCGGCGCCCGCGCGGCCGGCCACCGCAACGTGATTGCCCTCGAAAGTCCGGACCGGCTCGCGCCGATGATCTCGGCCATGGCCAAGCCCGGCGACTTCGTCGTCTTCCTCGGCGCCGGCAACATCACCCAGTGGGCCTACGCGCTCCCCGGCCAGCTGGAGACGCTGGCGGGAGGGCAGGGGTGATGGGCGTGGTATGCGATCTTGCGGCAGATGCAGAGGGTGGGTCGAGAAGAGTTGGACCATCCACTGTCATCGCCGGGCTTGACCCGGCGACCCATTGGCAGTGCAATCCGGCAAATGGCGGGCTGGGTCTACATCATGGCGAACCGAATGCGCGGCACGCTTTACATCGGCGTGACGAGCGATCTCCCGCGTCGTGCCTACGAGCACAGGGAAGGTCTTACGCCCGGTTTCGCCTCAAGACACGGCTGCAGGCGTCTGGTCTGGACCGAGGAATTCCCGACGATCACAGAGGCGATCAGTCGGGAAAAATCCTTAAAAAAATGGACACGGGCCTGGAAGCTCGCGCTTGTCGAGCGCGACAATCCTCATTGGACCGATCTCTTCGACACGCTCAACATGTAGATGCCGCAAGGCCAATGGGTCGCCGGGTCAAGCCCGGCGATGACGGTGGAATGGCTGAACGCCATGGCGAAGCCGCCATGCACGGCGAGGCTTTCGTCGTAAGGCCCCAGCCATGACCTTCCCCGACCTCCGCCCGCAGATTCCCGAGCTTGCCGCCATCCGCGGCGCGATCGACGTCAACCGTCCGCTCGCGGACCTCACGTGGTTCCGCGTCGGCGGGCCGGCGCAGCTGCTGTTCCAGCCGGCGGATGCCGCCGATCTTTCCGCCTTCCTCCAGCGCCTGCCGGCCGAAATTCCGGTGACGGTGGTCGGCCTCGGCTCCAACCTGCTGGTGCGCGACGGCGGCCTGCCGGGCGTGGTCGTGCGGCTGTCGGCGCGGGGCTTCGGCGGCGTCGAGCCGGTCGGCGCCACGCGACTGAAGGTCGGCGCGGCGGTGCCGGACAAGCGGCTTGCGGCGGCGGCGCTGGAGCACGGCCTGTCGGGCTTTGCCTTCTACCACGGCATCCCCGGCGGCATCGGCGGCGCGCTGCGCATGAACGCCGGCGCCCATGGCACCGACACCGCCGCCCGGGTGGTCGAGGTCACGGCCGTGACCCGTGCCGGCGAAGAGGTGACGCTGTCGCCGGCCGACATGGGTTACGCCTACCGTCATTCGTCGGCGGCCCCGGACCTGATCTTCACCTCGGTGGTGATGGCGGGCATCCCGGAGGAGCGCGAGGCGATCCGCCGCGACATGGACGCGGTGGAGGCGCACCGCCTTGCGGCCCAGCCGGTCAAGGCGCGCACCGGCGGCTCGACCTTCAAGAATCCGGACGGGCACTCGGCCTGGAAGCTGATCGATGCTGCCGGCTGCCGGGGCCTGCGCCTCGGCGGCGCGCAGGTGTCGGAACTCCACTGCAACTTCCTGCTCAACGTGGATGAGGCCACCGCGACCGATCTGGAAATGATCGGCGAAATGGTGCGGGCGCGGGTGGTCGAGGCGAGCGGCATCCGGCTCGAATGGGAGATCAAGCGCCTCGGGGTGTTCCCCGAGAGCGTGAAGATCGAGGAATTCCTGGGTCGCTGACCGCCGCGGGCAGCACCGACAAGCATGAGGAGGTCAAGGAATGACCAGACACGTGGCCGTGCTGATGGGCGGATGGTCGTCCGAGCGCCCCGTCAGTCTCAACTCCGGCAAGGCCTGCGTCACGGCGCTGGAGACCGCCGGCTACCGGGTCACGCCGGTCGATGTCGATCGCGACATCGCCGAGGTGCTCGCCGCGCTGCGGCCGGATGTCGCCTTCAACGCGCTGCACGGGCCCTTCGGCGAGGACGGCACGATCCAGGGCCTGCTGGAACTGCTCGCCATTCCCTACACCCACTCGGGCGTGCTCGCCTCGGCACTTGCGATGGACAAGCCGCGCGCCAAGGCCGTGATGAAGGCCGCCGGCGTGCCGGTGACCGAGCATGTGCTGGCGGACCGCTTCGCCGTGGCCAAGGCGCATCCGATGGTGCCGCCCTATGTGGTGAAGCCGCCGCGCGAGGGCTCCAGCTTCGGCGTCGTCATCGTGCCGGAGGGCGCGCCGCATCCGCCGCAGTCGGTCGGCACGGCCGAATGGCCCTATGGCGACGAGGTGATGGTGGAGCGCTACGTGCCCGGCCGCGAGCTCACCTGCGGGGTGATGGGCGGCACGGCGCTGGGCGTCATCGAAGTGGTGCCGACGGGCAACGCCTTCTACGATTACGAGGCGAAATACGCGCCGGGCGGATCGCGGCACCTGCTCCCGGCTCCGCTTTCACCGATTATTTACCAAACTATACAAAAGCTCTCTGTACGGGCGCATGAGGCGCTCGGCTGCCGGGGCGTCTCCCGGGCGGATTTCAGGTTCGACGACCGCGGCAACGGGGAAGGCGAACTGATCTGCCTCGAGGTCAACACCCAGCCCGGCATGACCCCGACGTCGCTGGTGCCTGAAATGGCGGCGCACGCGGGACACGATTTCCCCGCTCTTGTGAGCTGGATGGTGGAGGACGCGAGTTGCGGTCGATCGTGAGACGCGGATTCGGAGACGTTGCGGAGGCTGGTCGCAGGACCTGGCCCTTCTCGCGCCGCGTCTCGCGCCTGCGTCTCGAACCGGCCTGGCGGCAGGAGAGCTGGATCGGCCGGCTGCCGCGCGGCGCCGGCATCGTCGCCTCCGTGCTCTATCTCGCCGCCTTCTCCGCCTACGGCATGGTGATCTCTGGCCGCACGGCCGAGGTGACCAACGAAGTGACCACCAGCCTCGGCTTCGGCGTGCAGATGGTCCGCATCTCCGGCCAGCGCGAGACCGACGAGCAGGAGGTCCTCGACCTTCTCGGCGTCTCGCGCCATGTCTCGCTGCTGCTCTACGACGTCGACAAGGCCCGTGACCGCCTCAAGGCGATCCCGTGGATCTCCGACGTGTCGATCATGAAGCTGTTTCCCGACAAGCTGTCGGTGCAGATCACCGAGCGTGTGCCCTATGCCATCTGGCAGCCCGACGCGACCGTGCGTCCCGCCCTCGTCGACGAGAGCGGCGACATCGTCGCCACCGGCGTCGACCCGCGCTTTGCCCGCCTGCCGCGGGTGATCGGCGTCGGGTCGGAAAGCCGGGCGCACGAGGCGGTCGATCTGGTCGAGGCCGCGCCGGCGCTGAAGGACAAGGTCAAGGCGGCGGTGCTGGTGTCCGGCCTGCGCTGGGACGTGTTCCTCGACAACGGCGTGCGGCTGATGCTGCCGGAGAAGGAGCCCGGCCGGGCGCTGGCCGAGATTGCCCGGCTCGATGCCGAAAGCGGTCTTCTGGGCCGTGACATCACCATCGTCGACATGCGGCTTGCGGACCGCATGGTGGTCCGCCTCACCGACGAGGCGAAGACGGCGCGGGACAAGCTCCTCGCCGAACAGGCCAAGGCCCGCAAGAAGGAGCGCCGCGCATGACCCGGCATGGCGAACCCCGGATTCCTCCCATGCGGCCGATGCCCGCCCGCCGGGCGACCATCGTGTCCGTGCTGGACGTCGGCACCTCGAAGATCTGCTGCATCATCGCCCGGCTGACGCCGCGCGCGGTCGGCGACGTGCTGCCCGGCCGCACCCACCACGTCGACGTGCTCGGCTTCGGCTACCAGCGTTCGCGCGGGATCAAGGCCGGCCAGGTGGTCGATCTGGAACAGGCCGAGAAAGCTGTGCGTCTTGCGGTCGATGCCGCCGAGCGCATGGCCGGCCTCACGGTCGAATCGCTTATCGTGTCCCTGTCCTGCGGCCGTCTCGGCGGCGAGACGTTCAGTGCCGGTTTCGATCTGGCCGGCAAGGAGGTCGGGGAGGCGGACATCCAGCGGGTTCTCGACGCGGCCAGCCAGCATTCGGTGGAGGGCGACGACCGGGTGGTCGTTCACGCCCTGCCGATCGGCTATGCCCTCGACGGCAACCGCGGCATCCGCGATCCGCGCGGCATGCTCGGCCAGCGCCTGTCGGTCGACACCCATATCGTCACCGCCGACCCCGCGCCGCTGCGCAACCTCGAGATCTGCATCAACCGCGCCCACCTCGAGGTGGAGACGATGGTTGCGACCCCCTACGCCAGCGGCCTTGCGACGCTGGTCGACGACGAGGCCCAGCTCGGGGTCGCCTGCGTCGACATGGGCGGCGGCACGACCACCGTCTCGGTGTTCGCCGACGGCAGCCTCGTCCACGTGGACGGCTTCGCCCTTGGCGGCCACCACGTGACCATGGACCTGGCCCGCGGCCTCTCGACCCGGCTTGCGGATGCCGAACGGATCAAGGCGCTGCATGGCAGCGTGATCAAGACCGATGCCGACGAGCGCGAGATCGTCGCGGTGCCGTCGGTCGGCGACGACGACGTTCCGAACCACATCCCGCGCGCCGAGATCGTCGAGATCATCCGGCCGCGCGTCGAAGAGATGCTGGAACTGATCCGCGACCGCCTCAACGCCAGCGGCTTTGCCGCCCGGGTCGGGCGCCGCGTGGTCCTGACCGGTGGCGCCAGCCAGCTCACCGGCCTCGGCGAGCTTGCCCGGCGCATCCTCGGCCGCAACGTCCGTCTCGGACGGCCGATGGGAGTTGCCGGTCTGCCGGACGCGGCGCGCGGGGCGGCGTTCGCCACCGGCGTCGGCCTGCTGATCTATCCGCAGGTCGCGCAGATGGAAGTCGGCCGGTCACGGCACCGTGGCAGCTATTCCGCCAACGGCGGGTATCTGTCCCGGGTCGGCCAGTGGATCCGGGAGAGTTTCTGACGGTTCCGCGCGATCGGCACCCGAGGATCTTTTTACCGCGAGCCCGATGAGTCATAAGGATGATTCGGGGTCGCGGCGAGCGAATCGGCGGTGATGAACCGCCATCAATCTTGAGACTGCACGCGGTCCGGTGACGACGTTCCGGCCGAGGATGACGAGGGTGCCATGACGATCAACCTTAAGATACCCGACCTCACGGAACTGAAGCCGCGCATCACGGTGTTCGGCGTCGGCGGCGCCGGCGGCAACGCCGTCAACAACATGATCAACGCCGGTCTGCAGGGCGTCGAGTTCGTCGTGGCCAACACCGACGCCCAGGCGCTGATGATGTCGCGCGCCGAACGGATCATCCAGATGGGCGTGGCCGTGACCGAGGGGCTCGGCGCCGGCTCGCAGCCGGAGGTCGGCCGCGCGGCCGCCGAGGAAGTGATCGACGAGATCAACGACCACCTGGCCGGCAGCCACATGGTCTTCATCACGGCCGGCATGGGCGGCGGCACCGGCACCGGCGCTGCTCCTGTCGTGGCCCGTGCGGCCCGCGAGCATGGCATCCTCACCGTCGGCGTCGTCACCAAGCGTTCCAGTTCGAGGGCCAGCGCCGCATGCGGATCGCTGATGCCGGCATCGAGGAGCTGCAGGCCGCGGTCGACACGCTGATCTGCATCCCGAACCAGAACCTGTTCCGCATCGCCAACGAGCGCACCACCTTCGCCGACGCCTTCGCGATGGCCGACCAGGTGCTCTACTCGGGCGTCGCCTGCATCACCGACCTGATGGTCAAGGAAGGCCTGATCAACCTCGACTTCGCCGACGTCCGCTCCGTCATGCGCGGCATGGGCAAGGCGATGATGGGCACGGGCGAGGCCTCCGGCGAGCGCCGCGCGATTCTCGCCGCCGAGGCCGCCATCGCCAACCCGCTGCTGGATGAAGTGTCGATGAAGGGCTCCAAGGGCCTGCTCATCTCGATCACCGGCGGCAAGGACCTCACCCTGTTCGAGGTGGACGAGGCCGCGACCCGCATCCGCGAGGAAGTCGACCAGGACGCCAACATCATCCTCGGCGCCACCTTCGACGACGAGCTCGAGGGCGTCATCCGCGTGTCGGTGGTCGCCACCGGCATCGACCAGGAGGCGAGCCAGATCACCCGCAATGCTGAAGCGCGCATGGCGGACGTCAACCAGCGCCTGAGCCAGATGCGCGGCGGCGCCGCGGCCCCGGCCGCAGCGGCGGTGGCCGACATCCGCCCTAGCCAGCCGGCTGCGCGCCCCGCGCCGCAGCCGGTGCAGGCCACGGTG
>NZ_MCRJ01000017.1 GCF_001720135.1 Methylobrevis pamukkalensis | reverse complement strand
CCAAGGGGAGAAGGTGGCCCGAAGGGCCGGATGAGGGGGCTGGCTCCGCATCAGCCAAGCCGGCAGCCCTACCCAAATCGCGCCTTGCCGCACGCCGCACATGGTGCAGTTGCCAGCTTTCGTCTCGGCCTTGTCAGATCTCGCGCAGGTAGGCCGTCGGTACAGCCTCCGTCAGCCACACCCCGTTGTCCGCACAGAAAAACAGATGTCCGTCCCGGTGCATCGCCGCGGCATCCACGTGCAACACCACCGGTCGGCCATGGCGGCTGCCGACCCGGGTCGCCGTTGCCTCGTCGTGCGAGAGATGGACGTGCTGGCGACTGCGGCTGGAAAGGCCCGTCGCCAGAATTGACGCGAGGCTCGTGACGGCCGTGCCGTGGAACAGGACATCGGGAGGGGTCGAGGGGACCAGCGCGAGATCGACGGAGACCGAATGACCCTGCGCCGCTCGGATCCGTTCACCGTCAGCGGAGAAGGTGAAACGCTTCTTGTCGTTGTCCGCCACCACCCTGTCGATCGTCGCCCGATCGATCGCGACGCCTGAAGCGGTGGCCGCAGCAAGAAGGACATCAACGTCCACCCAGCCGTTTGCATCAAGGGTGATCCCGATCTTCTCGGGGGCATGCCTCAGAACGAGGCTCAGAAATTTGCTGATCTCCTTTGACATCTCTCCTCACTGCTTCAAGTGACCGAGACCCCAGCCGATCCGTCCATGTCTTTCGGCAGGCTGACGACTGTGCTCACATATTGCAGTCCCCCGCCATCGCCGATAGGGTCCGCGGACCTCCGCGCCGGACAGGGCGTCTTTCCACGAAGGTCTGCCCGTTCCGTGCAATACGTCAGTACCCGAGGCCGCGCGCCCGCCCTGAGCTTCTCCGGCGCCGTGCTTGCCGGCCTTGCCCGCGACGGCGGGCTCTATGTTCCCGAGCGGTGGCCGACCCTCAGCGCCGGCGAGATCGCCGCGCTGGCCGGCCTGCCCTATTCGGAGGTCGCCTTCCGGGTGATCGAGCCTTTCGTCGGCGACGACATTCCGCAGGACGCGCTGCGCAGGATGATCGATGGCGCCTATGCCGGCTTCCATCATCCCGCCGTGACGCCGCTCGTGCAGATCGGGCCGAACCACTTCCTGCTGGAGCTGTTCCACGGCGCGACCATCGCCTTCAAGGACGTGGCGATGCAGCTGCTCGCCCGGCTGATGGACCATGTGCTGGCCGAGAAGGGCGAGCGGGCGACCATCGTCGGCGCCACCTCCGGCGACACCGGTTCGGCGGCGATCGAGGCCTTCCGCGGCCGCGAGAACACCGACATCTTCATTCTCTTCCCGCACGGCCGGGTGTCCGACGTGCAGCGTCGGCAGATGACGACGGTGGCGGACGCCAACGTCCACGCCATCGCGCTGGAGGGCACCTTCGACGACTGCCAGGCGCAGGTGAAGGCGATGTTCAACCATCTCGCCTTCCGCGACCGGGTGCATCTGTCCGGTGTCAACTCGATCAACTGGGGCCGCATCGTCGCCCAGGTGGTCTACTATTTCGTGGCCGCGACCGCGCTCGGCGCGCCGCACCGCAAGGTCAGCTTCACCGTGCCGACCGGCAACTTCGGCGACATCTTCGCCGGCCATGTCGCCCGCCAGATGGGCCTGCCGATCAGGACGCTGGTGATCGCCACCAACGTCAACGACATCCTCGTGCGCACGCTGGAGACCGGCCGCTACGAGACCCGCGGCGTGTCGGCCACCATGTCGCCGTCGATGGACATCCAGGTGTCGTCGAATTTCGAGCGGCTGCTGTTCGAGGCGACCGGGCGCGACGCCGACGCCGTGACGGCGATGATGGGCAGCCTGTCGCAGTCGGGCGCCTTCGACGTGCCGGCGGGCGCGCTGGCCGAAATCCGCGCCGGCTTTGCCGCCGGCCGGGCCGACGAGGCGGAGACGGCGGCGGCGATCGGCCGGATGCTGCGCGAGGCCGACTATCTGCTCGACCCGCACACGGCCACGGGCGTCGTCGTCGCCGAGCGCCATCTGGCCGGCACGGCGCCGATGGTGACGCTTGCCACCGCCCATCCGGCCAAGTTCCCCGACGCGGTGAGCGCGGCCAGCGGCCGGCATCCGACGCTGCCGGAGCGGCTCGGCGACATCTTCGCAAGGGACGAACGGCAGAGCGTCCTTGCCAACGACCGCGGCAGGATCGAAGATTTCATCCTTGGCCGGACAAGAGCCGCATCCCTGGGAGCGTGACGCAATGGTGGTCGAGGTTACGAAGCTCAACAACGGCATCACCGTCGTCTCCCAGTCGATGCCGCACCTCGCCTCCACCGCGCTGGGCGTCTGGGTTGCCGCCGGCTCCCGCACCGAACTGCCCTCCGAGAACGGCATCTCCCATCTCCTCGAGCACATGGCCTTCAAGGGCACGCGCACCCGCAGCGCGGCGGCGATCGCCGAGGAGATCGAGAATGTCGGCGGCGAGCTCAACGCCGCCACCTCGATCGAGAGCACCAGCTACTATGCCCGGGTGCTGGCCGGCGACATGCCGCTCGCGCTCGACATCCTCGCCGACATTCTCCAGGACTCGGTGTTCGATCCGGAAGAGCTCGTGCGCGAGAAGCACGTGATCACCCAGGAGATCGGCGCAACGCTGGACACGCCCGAAGACCTCGTCTTCGACTTCTTCCAGGAGGCCGCCTTTCCGGGCCAGCCGATCGGCCGGCCGATCCTCGGCTCGGTCGACACGGTCAACGGCTTCGACCATGCCGCCCTGCGCCACTATCTCGCCCGCCAGTATGTCGGCCCGCGCACGGTGATCGCTGCCGCCGGCAAGATGGACCATGGCGAACTGGTGCGCATGGCGCGCGAGCGCTTCGACAGCTTCGCCCATGCCGCGGCGCCCGACGACGTGCGCGCCACCTATCTCGGCGGCGAGCGGCGCGAGGAGCAGGACCTGATGGAGGCGCAGGTGGTGCTCGGCTTCCGCGGCGCCTCCTACCATTCGCCGGACTTCATGACCGCGCAGATCGCCGCTCGGTGCTCGGCGGCGGCATGTCCTCCCGGCTGTTCCAGGAAATCCGCGAGAAGCGGGGCCTCTGCTACTCGGTCTACGCCTTCCACTGGTCCTTCTCCGACGACGGCCTGTTCGGCATCCACGCGGCGACCGGCGGCGACGATGCCGGCACGCTGGTGGAGGCGACGATCGACGAGCTGCTGCGCGCCGCCGACACGGTCACCGAGGTCGAGGTGGCCCGTGCCCGCGCCCAGCTGCGCGCCGGCCTGCTGATGACGCTGGAAAGCCCCGCTGCCCGCGCCGGCCAGATCGCCCGCCACATCCTGTTCCACGGCCGCTCGATCCCGCTCGACGAGATGGTCCGCCAGATCAACGCCATCTCGGCCGAGATGGTGCGCGACTTCATCGTCCGCACCGTCACCGGCGCCGCCCCGACCCTCTCGGCCATCGGCCCGATCCGGGCGCTGCCCGGCCTCGACCGGATCGCCCATCGGCTCGGCGCGCCCCTGCCGCCGGCCTCGGCTCTCGGCGCTCCGCCGCCACGCAAGGCGGTGCGCGCAAGGCGCGCGCGATGACGCTGCTGCGCGTCGTCGCCGGCGACGTGAATCCCGTCCTCACCACCCGGAGGACCTATCTGCGGGTGCCGACCATGGCCGACCATCCGGCCTGGGCCGGCCTGCGCGAGGCCAGCCGGAGCTTCCTGGAGCCCTGGGAGCCGCGCTGGCCGCATGACGACCTGACGCGGGCCTCGTTCAAGCGCCGGATCAAGCGCTACCAGCGCGAGATCCGCGAGGACAGCAGCTATCCCTTCTTCCTGTTCCGGTCCGTGGACGGCCTGCTGCTCGGCGGGGCGACCCTCTCCCATGTCCGGCGCGGGGTGTCGATGAGCTGCTCGCTCGGCTACTGGATGGGCGAGGCCCACGCCGGGCAGGGCTACATGGCCGAGGCGGCCGCGCGGCTGCTCGCCTTCGCCTTCCGCGACCTCCGTCTGCACCGGGTCGAGGCGGCGTCGATGCCGCACAACGAACGCTCGGTCCGTCTCCTCGAAAAAGCCGGTTTCATTCGCGAGGGCTTTGCCCGCGGCTATCTCCTGATCGACGGGAAATGGCGCGACCATGTGCTCTATGCCGTCAACGCCGAAGACTGGCAGGCCGGACTTGCCGACGGGGACGCCGCGAGGATTTCTCCCGGGATCTGAGCGCCGCCGGTTCGACGTCACCGGCCCGGCCACCCCCTTCGCGGAGACGCCTGCGGAGGGACCGACATCTGTGCTACGACCGTGCGTGGCGTGGCGGCCCATGCCTTGAAGGCGACGCGGCCCTGCCGCATCGCGGGCGCCTTGCGCCACAGGACCGACAGGACGCCGGAACAGGACGACCGGACTTGCAATCGAGACGCTTCCCCCGCCCCCTTGCCCGCCTTCTCGCGCTCGTCGCCGCGATGCTGCTCGCCGTGGCCGCCCTGTCCGCGCCCGCCTTGGCGCTGGAGCCGATCGCCGTGCCGGCCGATGGCGTGGCGCTGGAGCTGACGCCGGCGATCGAGATCCACCACGAGGACGCCGACCGGATCCAGGTGTCGACCGCGCCCGGCGCCGACGGCATCGTCCGGCGCATCGAGGTGCGCGCCCGCGACGGCGCCGAGACCACCAGCTGGGCGGTGTTCGCGCTGGCCAACAACACCGACGAACAGCTCGACCGCCTCGTCGTCGCCCCCTATTTCCGCCTGTCCGGCTCCGGCATCATGTGGCCGGACCTCGGCGCCTCGCGCATCGCCAACATCACGCCGAGCCAAGGATTCGCGCCGCAGCGCCAGACCAGCACCGACGCCGACGTGTTCCTGGTGACCCTCGACCCGGGCACCGTCGTCACCTTCGTCGCCGAGATGCGCACCAGCCAGCTGCCGCGCCTGACCCTGTGGACGCCGGATTCCTACAAGGACAACGTCAACTCCTACACGCTCTTCCGCGGCATCATCCTCGGCATCTCCGGCCTGCTGGCGCTGTTTCTCACCATCCTGTTCGTGGTGAAGGGCTCGATGATGTTCCCGGCGACGGCGGCCCTTGCCTGGACCGTGCTCGCCTATCTCTGCATCGACTTCGGATTCTGGAACAAGGTGTTCAAGGTCGATCTCGGCGCCGACCAGATCTACCGCGCCGGCAGCGAGGTGATGATCGCCGTCACGCTGGTGATCTTCCTCTACGCCTATCTCAACCTCAGCCGCTGGCACTTCCGCTACAGCCAGGTGATGCTGCTGACGCTGGTGGTGCTCGCCGCCCTGCTGGGCCTTGCCTTCTACGATCCCTCGATCGCCTCCGGCATCGCCCGCATGGCGCTGGCCGGCCTCGGCGTCGCCGGCCTGATCCTGATCCTCGCGCTCGCCGTCCACGGCTACGACCGCGCGATCATGCTGATCCCGACCTGGCTGATCTTCATCGCCTGGCTCGCCGGCACCGGGCTCACCGTGTCCGGGCATCTGGCCAACGACATCGTGCAGCCGGCGCTGGCCGGCGGCCTCGTGCTGATCGTGCTGCTGCTCGGCTTCACCGTCATGCAGCACGCCTTCGCCGGCGGGCCGATCTCCGACGGGCTGATCAACGACACCGAACGCCGCGCGCTGGCGCTCACCGGCGCCGGCGACGTGATCTGGGACTGGGATGTCGCCCGCGACCGGATCTACACCAGCGCCGAGGCGGAGGCGCGGCTCGGCCTCAAGCGCGGCACGCTGGAGGGGCCGGCACGTGACTGGCTGCAGGTGCTGCACAGCCAGGACCGCGACCGCTTCCGCGCCAACCTCGACGCCATCGTCGAGCAGCGGCGCGGGCGCATCGCCGAGAATTTCCGCATCCGCGCCCATGACGGGCACTACCTCTGGTTCCGCCTGCGGGCCCGGCCGATTCTTGGCGGCGACGGGGAGGTGATCCGCTGCGTCGGCACGCTGCTCGACATCACCGAATCGAAGAATGCCCAGGAGCGGCTGCTGCACGACGCCGTGCACGACAACCTGACCGGCCTGCCGAGCCGCGAGCTGTTCGTCGACCGGCTCGGCGCCGCGGTCGTGCGCGCCGCCACGGAAGGCACCCAGCGGCCGGCCGTGTTCATGATCGACATCGACCGCTTCCGCCACATCAACGAGAGCCTCGGGCTCGCGGTCGGCGATTCGATCCTGCTGACCGTCGCCCGCCGTCTGGCCCGGCTGCTGAAGCCGGTCGACACGCTCGCCCGCATCGACGGCGACCACTTCGGCATCATCCTCCTGTCCGAGCAGATGCCCGACCGCGTCGCCGCCTTCGCCGACGCGGTGCGCCGCGCGATCCGTGCCGCGATCGCCCTCCACGACCAGGAGATCTTCCTCACCTCCTCGATCGGCATCGCGATCCACGACCGCGAGACCCGCGATCCGATGGAGTTCATCAAGGACGCCGAGATCGCCACCGCCTTTGCCAAGCGCAACGGCGGCGACAGGATCGAGACCTTCCGCCCCTCGCTGCGTTCGGGTGCCAACGACGCCTTCGTGCTGGAGAACGACCTGCGCCGCGCGCTGGAGCGCGAGGAGCTGCAGCTGCTGTTCCAGCCCGTGGTGCGCCTCGACACCCGCGCCATCGTCGGCTTCCAGGCGCATCTGCGCTGGGATCATCCCAAGCGCGGCCGGATCTCGCCGGCCGACTTCGTGCCGGCGGCCGAGCGCTCCGACCAGATCGTCCAGCTCGGCCTGTTCGTGCTCGACCGCGCCGCCCGCCAGCTGGCCCAGTGGCAGCAGAGCCTGCCGGACGGCGAGCAGCTGTTCGTCAGCGTCAACGTCACCAGCCGGCAGCTGCTGCGCCACGATCTCATCAACGACGTGAAAGCGGCCCTGTCGCGGACCTCGCTGCCGAAGGGCGCGCTGCGGATCGAGTTCCCCGAGTCGATGGTGATGGAGAACCCGGAATTCGCCGCCCAGATCCTCGCCCGCCTGCGCGAATTCGGCGCCCGCGTGACCCTCGACGATTTCGGCGCCGGCTACTCCTCGCTGTCCTACCTGCAGCGCCTGCCGGTGGACGCGGTCAAGATCGACCGCAGCTTCGTGCATGGCCCGGATCGCAATCGCCTGATCATGCTCCGCGCCGTCGTCGGCCTTGCCCATGACCTCGGCCTCGAGATCGTGGCCGAAGGGACCGAGACCGAGCCGCCGCCACCGAGCTCGCCGGCCTCGGCTGCGATCTTGGCCAGGGCGACCACTTCGGCGGCGCCATGACGGCGGACGAGATCCGCAAGCATTTCGAGAAGGCGGCGAGCGTGAAGGCCAAGGCCTGAGCCCCGCCGCTGGCGCTCATCTACGCCGGCCGCACTCTTTTGTGCTGTCGCGCTTGCGCAAGAGACCATTATCCAGTATTTTCACGTAGTAGCTTGTTGTCGTTATTTACGTTCCTTTGCACCGATATTGATTCTTTTTCAGATACTTCACACTGTTTCCTGAATCGGTTTGTCAAAATGGGCCTGTTGCGGCGCCATCCGCCGGGCGGACCATAGATCAATGGATTGGCGGCGTAGGCAGACGCAACCTGAATCGATTTATGAGCTTCGGCTGCGGGCGAGTTCGCTTGCGATCCGGTCAAATACGATTCTGTTTCAATCGCTTGAAGACCGTTCCGGATTCAGTTTCGGCACGAACCGCGTCAATCCCCTGACCGGACTCGTCATTTTCCGCAAGGACAGACATTGCGCCTCATGCCGAGGACGACAACCGGCCCCGCACACGGCGGCGTCATGAGGTCCTCCCGTGAGCATCCGGACCGCCACGCGCTTCAGCGCGGCGCCTTGCGCCGTCGCAGCAGGACCGAGCCGACCACCGCCACCAGCGCCAGCGCAAGGCCGTACCAGGTGATCACATAGCTCAGATGGCTGTTGGGGAAGGACAGCACGGTCTCGCCGCCTTGCGGCAGGCCGCCGGGCGCCTCGCCGGCTTCGGCATCGACGGTGAAGGGCGCGACCGTCGCCGGATCGAGCGCGCTGGCCTCGGCCATCTCCTTCGGATCGCGCGTGAACCAGACATTCCGGGCGATGTCCGGCGCGGGGGTGATCCACGACGAGGGTTCCGGCGGGCGCATCAGGCCGACGATCGTCCGCTCGCCCGCGACCTGCCCTTCGGCGCGCGTGGCCGGGTCCTTGCGGTCGAGTGGCACGAAGCCGCGGTTGACGAAGACGATGCGGCCATCGGCCAGCCGGGCCGGCGTCACCACGAAATAGCCCTGCCCGCCAATCGGACCGCGCGGCTGGGTCAGGGCGATGTAGACATGGACCTCGCGGTCATGAAGGTAGGTCGCCTCGAAGGCGACGCGCCGGAACTCGATCCCGTCCGACGTCAGAGTTGGCCATGCGGCCGCGGGCGGCAGGGCCTCGGGCGGCGCGGTGACGCGCGCCTCGACCCGGGCGATCAGGTCTTCCTTCCACCACAGGCGCTGAAGCTGCCAGGTGCCGAGGCCGATCAGCACGGCCAGCGCGCCGAGCGTCAGAACCGCGGACACGGCGAGGCGCAGGTGCGACATGCCGGACCTTTCCTCGGTCACGGCCGCGGCTCCGGGCCGTGGCCGTCGGCGCCGGTGAGGAGGCGTCCTTCCTCGGCGCGGTTCTTGTACTGGAGGGCGATCATGAGGCCCTTCAGCGGCCGCAGCATGCCGAGGCCGAGGCCGAGCGTCAGCGGGAACCAGAGCAGGATGTGCAGCCAGATCGGCGGCTGCCAGCGCACCTCGGTGACGAGCGCGGCGCCGACCACGATGAAGCCGACGATCAGGATCACGAACACCGCCGGTCCGTCGCCGGCATCGATGAACTTGAAGTCGAGCCCGCAGGCCCGGCAGGACGGCGCGGTGTCGAGGAAGCCCTTGAACAGGGGCCCGTTGCCACAGCGCGGGCAACGCCCGCGCAGACCTGCGCCCACCGGCGGCACCGGAGCGTAGAGCGAGCTGTCGTCCATCGCGGCTTCCCTTTCGACCGGGGTCCTTGAAACGGGATACGGCCGGCAAGAGCCGGCCGTATCGTGTCCTCGCGTGTCGCGTCGGCTGCCGTCAGTGGCTCGGGCCGGCCGCCCAGATGTAGACGGCGACGAACAGGAACAGCCAGACCACGTCGACGAAGTGCCAGTACCAGGCCGCCGCCTCGAAGCCGAAATGCTGCTTGGAGGTGAAGTGGCCCTTCATCGCGCGGAGCAGGCAGATCAGCAGGAAGATCGTGCCGATGATGACATGGAAGCCGTGGAAGCCGGTCGCCATGAAGAAGGTGGCGCCGTAGATGTTGCCGCCGAAGTCGAAGGCCGCGTGGCTGTATTCCACGGCCTGGACGTAGGAGAACAGCAGGCCGAGGGCGACCGTCAGCGACAGGCCCCAGATCAGGCCCTTGCGGTCATCGTGCAGCAGGGCATGGTGGGCCCAGGTCACCGTCGTGCCGGAGGTCAGCAGGATGATGGTGTTGAACAGCGGCAGGTGCCAGGGATCGAAGGTCTCGATGCCGACCGGCGGCCAGACGCCACCGGTATGCTCGGCGCGCAGGACCTGATGCGGCTCGCCCGGGTAAAGGCTGGCATCGAAGAAGGCCCAGAACCAGGCCACGAAGAACATCACCTCCGAGGCGATGAACAGGATCATCCCGTAGCGCAGATGCAGGGACACCACGCGGGTGTGGAAGCCGGCATGGGCCTCCTTGATCGTGTCCCGCCACCACATGAAGCAGGTGTAGAGCACGATCGCCAGGCCGACGAAGAAGATCCACGGCGTGGTGAAGTCGATCCCGAACATCACGAATTCGCGCTCGGTGGTCGCCCGCATCAGGCCGATCGCGCCGAAGGCCGTGACGAAGGCGCCGAGCGAGGCGAGCGCCGGCCAGGGGCTGGGGTCGACGAGGTGATAGTCGTGATCAACGTTGTGTGCGTCTGCCATACCGTTCTTCTCCCCCGGGTCTGCGCGCGGCGCCGTCCTTGACGGACTGCGCGCGCCCCGCTGTCAATGGTCCGGCCGTTGGACCGGAGTGGCCTGCCACCCCGGATCCCGGCCGAATTCAGGCGGCGGCACCGCCCCTTGCGAACCGCCACGTCTTCCCGGATCGGCCGACGCCGCCCCGGACATTCCCCGTCGTCACGATCCGTCCGAGGCCGACTGCGGCCGGGGCGCGGCCGCCAGCGGCGTCTCGGAGCCCTTCACCGGAAAGAAGGTGTAGGACAGCGTGATCGTGTCGACGTATTTGGCTTCCTTGTCGTCGACGATCGCCGGATCGACATAGAAGGTCACGCCCATCTGCAGTTCCTCGCCGGCCTTCAGCGTCTGCTCGGTGAAGCAGAAGCAGGCGATCTTGGAGAAGAACAGGCCGGCCCGGCCGGGGGTGACATTGAAGGTTGCCGTCGCGGTGACATCATGGTCGGCGAGGTTGCGGACACGGTAGTAGACCGTCTCCATGGCGCCGATCTTGACCTTGACGGAATTCTGATCCGGCTTGAACGACCAGGGCAGGTGGCCGCCGAGGTTGGCGTCGAAGCGGACGGTGATCTCCTTGTCGAGCACCACGTCGCCACCTGCGTCCGCGCGCTGGGTGGTGCCGGCATAGCCCGTCACCTGGCAGAACAGCTGGTAGAGCGGCACCGCCGCAAAGGACACGCCGACCATCGTGGAGACGAAGGCCGCGCAGCACAGCACGACGAGACGGTTGTTGCCCGTGCTGCCCTTGCCCTCGCCCTTGTCGGTCGTCTCGTCCGTCATCCCAGATCCTGCCTGCCCTGTGTCCGACATTGCCTCTCCGCCCTGCCCTGCGGTCAGAGCGGCCGGTTCAGCACGTTCACCCCGAGCTTCACGATGGTGACGAGGTAGAAAAGCACCACCAGGCCGGCGAGCGCGAGGCCGATCGCGATGTTGCGATTGCGCCGCTTGCGCTGCTGCGCCGGGGTGAGTTCGATCTCGTCGTCCCTCATGACTTCGTCAACCATGTCAGCCTGCAAGGATTGTCGCCAGCCGCTCGCCGAGAAGAACGGCGAAGAGCGCGAACAGATGGAAGATCGAGAACAGGAACAGCCGCATCGACACCTTGCGGGCGTGCGGGCCATCGCCGGTGCGCAGGATGTCGACCGAGAGGCCGACGAAGATCGCACCCAGCACCCCCGCCGTGACGCCGTAGACCATGCCGCCGAAGCCGAGGGCCCAGGGGGCCAGCCCGATCAAGGCGAAGATCACCGAGTAGAC
Organism: Methylobrevis pamukkalensis; assembly: GCF_001720135.1. Lineage (GTDB taxonomy): Bacteria > Pseudomonadota > Alphaproteobacteria > Rhizobiales > Pleomorphomonadaceae > Methylobrevis > Methylobrevis pamukkalensis. Next base: position 35,586 of record NZ_MCRJ01000017.1, on the reverse strand, counting down.
GACGATCTGGCGCCGCGTCGAGGCATTGCCGGCGACGATCGGCATCATCGGGATGCCGGCGCGGGCGTAATCGTCGGACTTCACCAGCGCCAGGGCCCAGAAGTGCGGCGGCGTCCAGAGGAAGATGATCAGGAACAGCACCACGCTCGCCAGCGACACATCGCCGGTGACGGCGGCCCAGCCGATCATGGGCGGGAAGGCGCCGGCGGCCCCGCCGATCACGATGTTCTGCGGCGTCGAGCGCTTCAGCCACATCGTGTAGACGACGGCATAGAAGAAGATCGTGAAGGCGAGCAGCGCCGCGGCCGCCCAGTTCAGCGCCACGCCGAGCGTGAACACCGAGAGCACCGCCAGCACGAGGCCGAAGGACAGCGCCTCTTCCGGCGTGACCCGGCCGGACGGGATCGGGCGTCCCGCGGTGCGCGACATCACCCGGTCGATGTCGGCATCGTACCACATGTTGAGCGCGCCGGAGGCCCCGGCGCCGACCGCGATCGCCAGGAGGGCCACGGCGCCGAGCAGCGGATGGACGCCGCCGGGCGCAAGCACGATGCCGACCAGCGCGGTGAAGATCACCAGCGACATGACGCGCGGCTTCAGAAGTTCGAAGAAATCGCCGACGGACGCGCCGCCCGACCATTCATCGGAGCCGATCTCGTGCATCCGCTCTTCGACCAGTGCCATACTCTTCGTCTTTCCCACTCGGTGAGGCCTTCGAAACGCGCCGGCCCTGCGACCGTCGCCTCGTCCGGCCGGAGGCGGCGTCGGCCTCGTCGGGCCCGCATGCCGCCATCCGTCACATGTGCGCGGACAACCACCTTGCCGTCCGCAGCGTCTTGTCATCCTGTGGCCGGGCGCGGGCGTCCGGCCACATCGTCAGGTCCGCATCAGCCGGTCAGTGCACGTCGCCACGGAAGCGCGGCAGCTTCTCGAACTGGTGGAACGGCGGCGGCGAGGTCAGCGTCCACTCCAGCGTGGTCGCGCCTTCACCCCAGGGGTTGTTGCCGGCGACGCGCTTCTTGGCGAAGGCCTCGAACACGCCGAAGAGGAAGATCAGCACGCCGACGGCGGAGATGTAGGAGCCGATCGAGGAGACGAAGTTCCAGCCGGCGAACGCGTCCGGATAGTCGACGTAGCGGCGCGGCATGCCCGACAGACCGAGGAAGTGCTGCGGGAAGAACACGAGGTTCACGCCGACGAAGGTCACCCAGAAGTGGGTCTTGCCGATGGTCTCGTTGTACATGTAGCCGAACATCTTCGGGAACCAGTAGTACCAGGCCGCGAAGATCGCGAACACGGCACCCAGCGACAGCACGTAGTGGAAGTGCGCCACCACGTAGTAGGTGTCGTGGACCACGCGGTCGAAGCCGGCGTTGGCAAGCTGGACGCCCGTGACGCCGCCGACCGTGAACAGGAAGATGAAGCCGATCGCCCAGATCATCGGCGTGCGGAACTCGAGCGAGCCACCCCACATCGTCGCGATCCAGGAGAAGATCTTCACGCCCGTCGGCACCGCGATGACCATGGTCGCCGCGACGAAATAGGCCTGCGTGTCGACCGAGAGGCCGACCGTGTACATGTGGTGCGCCCACACGATGAAGCCGACGCCGCCGATCGCGACCATGGCGTAGGCCATGCCGAGGTAGCCGAACACGGGCTTCTTCGAGAAGGTCGAGATGATGTGGCTGATCATGCCGAAGCCCGGAAGGATCAGGATGTACACCTCGGGGTGACCGAAGAACCAGAACAGGTGCTGGAACAGGATCGGATCGCCGCCGCCGGCCGGATCGAAGAAGGTGGTGCCGAAGTTGCGGTCCGTCAGCAGCATGGTGATCGCGCCGGCGAGAACCGGGAGCGAGAGCAGCAGCAGGAAGGCCGTGATCAGCACCGACCAGGCGAAGAGCGGCATCTTGTGCAGCGTCATGCCCGGGGCGCGCATGTTGAAGATGGTGGTGATGAAGTTGATCGCGCCGAGGATCGACGAGGCGCCGGCGACATGCAGCGACAGGATCGCGAAATCCATCGCCGGGCCGGGGGTGCCGCTGGTCGAATAGGGCGGGTAGATCGTCCAGCCGCCGGTCACGCCGTTGGTGCCGTCCGCGCCCTCGACGAACATCGACAGGAGCAGCAGCAGGAAGGCCGGCGGGACGAGCCAGAAGGAGATGTTGTTCATCCGCGGGAAGGCCATGTCCGGCGCGCCGATCATGATCGGCACGAAGTAGTTGGCATAGCCGCCGATCATCGCCGGCATGACCATGAAGAAGATCATGATCAGGCCGTGGGCGGTGGTGAACATGTTGAACACGTTCGGGTCACCGAAGATCTGCATCCCCGGTTCCTGCAGCTCCATGCGCATGCCGACGGACAGAGCCCCGCCGACGATCCCCGCGAAGATCGCGAAGATCAGGTACATGATGCCGATGTCCTTGTGGTTCGTCGAGTAGACGTAGCGCCGCCATCCGGTCGGATGCGCATGCGCCGCAGCGTGGGCGGTGGCCATCTTCGAGGCTCCTCTTGATCTGTCACAGGCGCCGGCCTCGCACTGACGGGGGCCGGCGGAAATCACGTGTCGGCGGCCCGCGGGCCGCCGCAGGGCCTCAGCGCGAGGCCACCTCGGCGTCCTTCTGCTCTTCCAGCGTGGCGAGCAGCTGGGTCGCGGCGTCGATGTCGTCCTTGGCCGCCGCCGCCCACTGGGCGTAGACCGCATCCGACACGACCCGGATCTCGATCGGCATGAAGGCGTGACGCTGGCCGCACAGTTCCGAACACTGGCCGTAGAAGGTGCCTTCGTGGTCGGCCTTGAACCAGGTCTCGTTGAGACGGCCCGGCATGGCGTCCATCTTCACGCCGAAGGCCGGCATGGCGAAGGAGTGGATCACGTCGGCGGCCGTCACCTGCACGCGGACCGTCTTGCCGACCGGAACGACCATCGGGTTGTCGACGGCGAGCAGGCGCGGCTGCTTGATCGGATCGGTGATGGCGTCGTCTTCCAGCATGTAGCTGTCGAAGGCGATGTCGTCGTTGTCCGGATACTCGTAGCTCCAGTACCACTTGCTCGCGGTCACCTTCACCGTCATGTCGGCTTCCGGGATCACGATCTCCTTGTAGAGGAGACGGAAGGACGGGATCGCGATCACCAGCAGGATCAGGATCGGCGCGATCGTCCACACCACCTCGATCATCGTGTGGTGCGTGGTGCGCGAGGGAACCGGGTTCTTCTTGGCGGCGAACTTGACGCAGACGATGATCAGCAGCGCCAGCACGAACAGCGTGATGACGGTGATGATCCAGAAGGTGAAGGATTCGAACCAGCGGATGTCGGCCATCACCTCGGTGCTGGCCGGCTGGAGATCCATTTCCCAGGGCTTGGGCTGAGCGGCGATCGCCGCTCCGATGGAAACGGCCCCGGCCGTCGCCGCCGCCGACGCCATGGCGGCGAGGCCTTTCAGGCGCTTCACGAAATTCGTCACGTCTTCCGCTCCCTTAACGATGGCACTGCTTCGCCTCGCAGCCCTGAAACTCAAGGCGCTGTGCCGGCTCGGCCGTCCCGCTTGGTCTCGACGCGCCCTCATGGCCGGGTCCGTCACATCGGCGGGATGCCGCATCAGCCGGCGTCGCCGCAGTGACCGGCCCGCCGCGGACTGAAGGCCCGCCGCAACGCATGCGTCAGCCTCCGGCCCCGCGCAAGGGCACGTTTTGACACAGATCAAACCGCTTGCGAGAAAAAACACAAGGACGCGCGCACCGCAATGGCATCTGGCGGACCAGATTGCGGCAAATTTGCACCAGTTCCAGACAGAGCCGGGGCAAGCCCCGCGGCACCGCCCGAACCCGTCGAGATTTCAGAGCCTTCCGCGCCGCCCCTGCCGCGATTTCGCCATCCCCTCGCCATGTTGGGCAAACACCTATGCTTTCGTAGGGTGGAGGACATTGGTACACCCTTGCCGGGGACCATCGGTGCACTACGGCGCTTTTCGCTGGCCGGCAGCCCGGGTGGAGGACAGAATGAACGCGCTCAGAATCAACCGCCGGAACGAGTACCGATGATGGCTTCGCCCGCAACACGTATCGCCTCGCTCGTCGCGGCCGCCGTCCTCGCTGCCGGAGGCCTGCTGGCGCCGGCCGGCCCGGCGCAGGCCCAGGGCACGGTGAAGACCGTCTTCGACGACTGGCAGATCCGCTGCGACCAGCCGCCCGGCGCGCGCGACGAACAGTGCGCCCTGATCCAGAACGTGACGGCCGAGGACCGCGACAACGTCGGCCTGTCGGTGATCATCGTGAAGACCGCCGACAAGAAGACGCCGATCCTGCGCGTGCTCGCCCCGCTCGGCGTGCTGCTGCCCTCGGGCCTCGGCCTGCGGATCGACGACAAGGACATCGGCCGCACCGCCTTCGTGCGCTGTCTCGCCAACGGCTGCTTTGCCGAGGCGGTGATGGAGGAGGATCTGATGAACCAGATGTCGACCGGTTCGGCCGCGACCTTCATCATCTTCCAGACGCCCGAGGAAGGCATCGGCATCCCGATCTCGCTGAAGGGCTTCAAGGAAGGCGTCGCCGCCCTGCCGTGAGGGGCGCCTGCCCGCCCGGTTCGAACTTCCCGCAGCAAGAACGAGAATGTGATGGCGAAGCTGACGTCGGCCGAGGATCTGCGCGCCCTCTACGGCACGCCCAACCCGCGTTCGGCGCGCAAGGTGCTGCCGGCGCTCGACGTGCATTGCCGCCGCATCATCGGCCTGTCGCCCTTCGTCGTCCTGTCCTCGACCGGCCCCGATGGCCTCGGGGACATCACGCCGCGCGGCGACGCGCCGGGCTTCGTCGAGGTCGCCGACGACTGCACCCTGATCCTGCCCGACCAGCCCGGCAACAACCGCATCGACACGCTGCTCAATGTCGTCGCCAACCCCGGCGTCGGCCTTCTTTTCCTCATTCCCGGCATGGACGAGACGCTGCGGGTGCAGGGCACCGCCGAGATCCGCGACGACGCGGATCTGTGCGCCCGATTCGCCGTCGGCGAGCGGGCGCCGAAGACCGTGCTGGTCGTCCATGTGCGCGAGGCCTATCTCCACTGCGCCAAGGCGCTGATGCGCGCCCGGCTGTGGGACCCCGAAGCGCGGATCGACCGCAGCGCGATCCCCTCCATGGGCGAGATGCTGAAGGATCAGCTCGGCCTTGCCGCAACGGCCGAGACCCAGGCCGAGATGCTGGAGCGCTACCAGGCGACTCTCTACTGATCCGGACGGATCCGCCCGGATCACCTCCCGGCGGGGTGACACGCCGGCCGCGGCGACCTATCTGTTGAGGCAACGTTCCGCCACCGCCGACCCGGATTCCCGCCATGACCCAGCATCCGACCGATCTCTTCGCCGCCACCGGCCTCGATCCCGACGCGGCGCGGCGCATCGTTGCGCAGGCTCTGGCCGGGGCCGACGACGGCGAGCTCTATCTGGAATATTCCCATTCGGAGGTGCTCGCCTTCGACAACGGCCGGCTCAAGACCGCCACCTACGACACCTCGCAAGGGTTCGGACTGAGGGCTGTGGCCGGCGAGGCGGTGGGCTATGCCCATGCCGACGACATTTCCGAGGCGGCGCTGAAGCGGGCGGCGAGCGCGGTCTCCGCCGTCGCGCGCGGCCATTCCGGCCTCCTCGCCGCCGGCCCGATGCCGACCAACCGCCGGCTCTACGGCGATGTCGATCCGCTGGCCGGCCCGGCCTTCGGCGACAAGGTGACCCTGCTCGCCGAGATCGACGCCTATGCCCGGGCGAAGGATCCGCGGGTGCGCCAGGTCACGGCCTCGCTCGCCGCCTCATGGAAGGTGGTGGAGATCCTGCGCGCCGACGGCCTGCGGGTGCGCGACGTGCGGCCACTGGTGCGGGTCAACGTCTCGGTCGTGGTCGGCGACGGCGACCGGCAGGAATCGGGCTCCCATGGCGAGGGCGGCCGGCTCGGCTACGACAGCTTCATCCTCACCGACCGCTGGCAGCATTCGGTCGACGAGGCGCTGCGCCAGGCCCTCGTCAACCTCGACGCCGTGCCCGCGCCGGCCGGAACCATGGACGTGGTGATCGGCCCGGGCTGGAACGGCGTGCTGCTGCACGAGGCGGTCGGCCACGGGCTCGAGGGCGACTTCAACCGCAAGAAGACCTCCGCCTTCTCCGGCCTGATGGGCGAGATGGTCGCCTCGAAGGGCGTCACCATCGTCGACGACGGCACGATCGCCGACCGGCGCGGCTCGATCTCGGTCGACGACGAGGGCACCCCGTCGAACTGCACCACGCTGATCGAGGACGGCCGGCTCGTCGGCTACATGCAGGACCGGCAGAATGCCCGACTGATGGGGACGACCTCCACCGGCAACGGCCGCCGCCAGTCCTATGCCCACGTGCCGATGCCGCGGATGACCAACACCTACATGCTCGGCGGCGACACCGACCCCGGCGAGATCGTCGCCTCGGTGAAGAACGGGCTCTATGCCGCGGCCATGGGCGGCGGCCAGGTCGACATCGTCTCCGGCAAGTTCGTGTTCAACCTGACCGAGGCCTATCTGATCCGCGACGGCCGGATCGACCGCCCGGTCAAGGGCGCGATGCTGATCGGCAACGGCCCGGATGCACTCACCCGCGTGCGCATGATCGGCAACGACATGTCGCTCGACCCCGGCATCGGCACCTGCGGCAAGTCCGGCCAGGGCGTCCCGGTCGGCGTCGGCCAGCCGTCGATGCGCATCGACGCGGTGACGGTCGGCGGCACAGCCACCTGAACGCCTTTCGTCTCCGTTTCGCCGATGTCTCCCGCGCCGGCCCCGATCCCTGGGGCCGGCGTCGTTCGTTGTCGTGCCCGGCGACCAACGATTTGTCCGAATTGGAACCTCGATTCGCCCCGATTCGGTCTATAGTTGTCGCAACGGCAGCTTCGGCCGTGTTCGCCCCGCCTTCGCACCCCCCGCCACGTCGACGCCATGGCCTCCGAAACCGTCGTCACATTCGCCGAACCGCTCGCCCTCCTGGCCGCGGCCGTGATCGCCGTGCCGCTGTTCAAGCGCTTCGGCCTCGGCTCGGTGCTCGGCTACCTCTGCGCCGGGCTGGCGATCGGACCCTATGGCCTCGGTGTCGTCGACGATGCCGACCGGGTGCTGCATGTCGCCGAACTCGGCGTCATTCTCCTCCTGTTCCTGATCGGGCTCGAACTGAAGCCTTCGCGGCTGTGGTCGATGCGCCGCGACATCTTCGGCCTCGGCAGCCTGCAGGTGGTGCTGTCCATGGCGGCGCTCGCCGGCATCTTCGCCCTCGTCGGCTACGACATGCGGGTCGCCACCATTGCCGGCGCCGGCCTTGCGCTTTCCTCCACCGCCTTTGCGATGCAGATCCTGCAGGAGCGCGGCCACGCCGCGCTGCCCTTCGGCCGACGCGCCTTCTCGATCCTGCTGTTGCAGGACATGGCGATCGTGCCGCTGCTCACGCTCGTGTCGCTGCTGTCCACGCGCAGCAGTGGCGGGTCCGGCGGGCTGCTCGGCGCGCTCGGCGAGGTGGCGGCGATCGCCGGGGCGGTCGGCGTCGTCGTCTTCACCGGCCGGTTCCTGCTCAACCCCGCCTTCCGCATGCTGGCCGGCGCCAATGCCCGCGAGATCATGACCGCCGCCGGCCTGCTGGTCGTGCTCGGCGCGGCGACCTTGATGCAGGTGGTCGGGATCTCGATGGCGATGGGCGCCTTCCTTGCCGGCGTGCTGCTGTCGGAATCGAATTTCCGTCTCACGCTGGAGGCCGACCTCGACCCGTTCCGCGGCCTGCTGCTCGGCCTGTTCTTCATCGGCGTCGGCATGACGCTGAACCTTGCGCTGCTGCTCGACGCCTGGCTGCTGGTGCTGGGCCTCGCGCTGGCGACGCTGGTGGTCAAGGGCGTGATCCTCTACGTGCTGTCGCGGCTGTTCGGATCCAGCAATGCCGACGCGCTGCTGATTTCGGCCACCCTGCCCCAGGGCGGCGAGTTCGCCTTCGTGCTCTATTCGGCGGCCGTCGCCGGCGGCATCTTCAATGCCAATCTCGCCAGTCTTCTCGCCGCGGTGGTGGTGCTGACGATGATCCTGACGCCGGTGATCACCATGGCCTTCGACCGGGTCGTCACCGCGCTGCGCGAGCGCGGCTATGCCGAGGAGTTCGTGGAGACCTTCGAGGACGCGCGCGCCCGCGTGGTCGTGATCGGCTTCGGGCGGTTCGGCCGGATGGCGGCGCAGATGCTGGAGGCGGAGGGAATCGAGATCACCGCCCTCGACAATTCGGCGGCGCGTATCCGCGAGGCGGCCAAGATCGGGGTCAAGGTCTATTACGGCGACGCGACCCGCGCCGACGTGCTGCGCGCTGCCGGCTGCGGCGAGGCCCGGCTGATCGCGCTCTGCATGGAATCCCCCAAGGTGATGCACAAGGCGGTGGAGATGATCCAGGCCGAGTTCCCGCAGGCCCGGGTCTATTGCCGCGCCCGCGACCGGCTGCATGCGGTGGAGCTGATTCGCGCCGGCGTCGACTTCCAGATCCGCGAGACGGTGGAGTCCGGCCTCGTCTTCGGCCGGCAGGCGCTGCTCGACCTTGGAACACCGCCCGAACGGGTGCGCGAGATCGAGGCGGACGTGCGCAAGCGCGACCTTGAACGGCTCGATCTCGAGGTGAAGGGCGACATGACCGGCAGCCTCGAACTGCTCGCCGCCCGCCCGAACAAGACGACAGGGACGTGACGCCGCGCCGCTGCGCGCGAACCCCGACTTGAAACGCTCCGGCCGATACGCCAGATTTGCCCGGACAGCAGGCGCTCCGCACGGACCGCCCCCAGATGACCGCGGGCAGGACCCGCCCGAGGACCTCACGATGAACAGGGTGGAATTTCCCGGACGGGGCGGCGGCGAGGCCGTGATCGAATATCTCGACGGGGACTTCCAGGTGGTCAAGTCCGGCAGCTTCGTGCGCTGCGCCATCACCGGCCAGACCATCCTCCTGCCCCACGACCTCAAATACTGGAGCGTCGCCCGCCAGGAAGCCTATGTCGATGCGGCCGCCTCGCTGGAAGCCGAGCAGCGGGCGCACGGCCGGCGCTGACGCCGGACCTTATGCTCCCAGGCCTGCGAGAAGGCCGGACACGGCCGCCGGATCGTCGAACACCAGCCTCACCGGAATTGGGCGCGCCGCGGCATGGAGTTCGGCGCAACGCCCCGCCGCACCGGCAAGGCGCAGGTGATCCTTCTCCGTCGTCACCAGTTGCGCACCCGCCTTGCACGCGGTCCCGATCAGGCCTGCCGCCTCGGCGTCGGTGAAGACGTGATGGTCGGGAAAGGCAACGGCGGCGGCCAGGACGTGACCCTCGCCGCGCAACTGGCCGAAGAATTTTTCCGGATCGCCGATGCCGGCGAACGCCACGAGCGGGATGCCTGCCGCCGGCAGGCCTTCGCCGAACACGAGCCGCGCCCGCAAGACCCGGCAATCCATCGCGGCAAGCTGCCCGGCGGCAGCTTGCCCCGGCGCCCCCTCCCCCACCAGCACCACGGCATCGGCCTTGGCGGCCTGCAGGCCGAGCGGCGCGCGCAGCGGCCCGGCCGGGATTACCCGTCCGTTGCCAAGCCCCCGGCCGGCGTCGACAACGACGAGCGAAAGGTCCTTGTCCACCGACGGATTCTGGAAGCCATCGTCCATGACGACGAGGCTCGCACCCGCGGCGGCCACGAGATCGGCGGCCTCGGCGCGGCGGCGGGCGAGAATCACCGGTCCGTGGCGGGCGAGCAGCAGCGGCTCGTCGCCGACATCCGCAGCGCCGTGGATCGCCGGATCGACGCGGATCGGCCCTTCGAGCCGTCCGCCGTAGCCCCGGGTGAGGAAGACCGGATGGTGCCCGGCCTGGCGGGCAAGCCCTGCAACGGCAATCGCCGTCGGCGTCTTGCCGGCGCCGCCGGCCACGAAATTGCCGATGCAGATCACCGGCACCGGCAGGCGCCGGCCGGGCTGGCCCATCCGCCGCGCGGCGAGCCCGCCCCAGAGGGCGGCGACCGGCGCCAGCAGCCTGGCGACAAGGCCCGGCGGTTGCCACCAGAAGGCGGGCGCGCGCATCAGGCCGGCCCCGGCATCCGCCGGGCAAGGCGCGCGCTGACGATCAGCGGGTCGATCAGCGGGTCGATCGCCGCTTGGGTGCGGGCGAGCGCGCCGCTGAAGCGTGCCACCACCCGGCGCGCCGCCTCGGCCTGGCGCTGGCGGGTGTTGTCGAGATTGACCAGCCGGTCGACCGCGTCGAACAGTTCGGTCGCGTCGCGCACCTCGGTCAGGGCACTCTCCGCCTTCAGCGCCTCGTAGATCTCCGACCAGTTGCCGACGTTGGGACCGGCGACCACCGCCGTGCCGAGGCCGCCCGGTTCGATCGGGTTGTGGCCGCCGATCCGCGGATTGAGCGATCCGCCGATGAAGGCGACCCTGGCCAGCCGGTAGAGCGTGCCGAGTTCGCCCACCGTGTCGGCGACATAGACCTGCGTGCCGCGCTCGGGCAGCGCGCCGATCGAGCGCAGCGCCGTGCGCAGGCCGTGTCCGCTGGCCAGCCCCGCCACATCAGGACCGCGGGCCGGATGGCGCGGGGCGAGGATCAGCAGGAGGTCGGCGTTGCGCGACAGCGCGCGCGTGAAGGCGTCGAGGACGATGTCTTCCTCGCCGGGATGGGTGCTGGCGGCGAGAAACACCGGCCGTCCGTCGATCGAGGCACTGAGCGCCTCGGCCACGGTGCGTGAGGCCTCCGGCACCGGCGCGTCGAACTTGATGTTGCCGATGGTGCTGACGCGCGGCGCGCCCAGCTGGCGGAAACGGTCGGCGTCGGCGTCGCTCTGGGCGAGGCAGTGGCGGATGCGCGAGAAGACGGCGTGGGAGAGCGCCGGCCAGCGGCGCCAGCCGGCAAAGGAGCGCGGCGACATGCGCGCGTTGCACACGACCAGCGGCACGTTGCGCGCGTCGAGCCGCGCGATCGTCACCGGCCAGATCTCCGATTCGACGAAGATCGCCAGCTGTGGATCCCAGGTGGCGAGGAAGCGGTCGACATAGGGCGCGATGTCGAGCGGAACGAACTGGTGGCAGACGCCGCGCGGCAGGCGGCCGGCGACCAGCGTCGCGGAGGCGAGCGTCACCGTGGTCAGCACCACGCCGACCCCGGTCGCGGCGATCCTGTAGATCAGGGGCATCACCGCCACCGTCTCGCCGACGCTGGCGGCATGGACCCATACCACCGGGGCTGCCGGCGTCGGCAGGCTCGCCTCGCCGAGGCGCTCGCGCCAGCGCTCCTCATGCTCCTTTCCCTTGATCCGCCGCCAGTGGACGAGGCCACGCACCAGCGGCCGGGCAACCCGCGTTGCCCCCACATAGCTCCGGATCAGGAATTCGCCGCTGTCCTTCATGCCCCGTGGTCCACGATCTGGTAGGCGCGCCGCGTCGCCGCGTTCAGGCTGTCGGTCAGAAGCTGGCGAAACTGCTCGATACCTTCATCCGACGTTTCGGGCGGAACGAAGATCGCCGGCTCGCTGACGATGGCGGCGCGGCTGAACGGCAGGTTGAACGACGCCTTGTCCCAGCTGTCGAAATTCATGCGCCGGCTGGAGGCATAGGCGAGCGGCAGGATCGGCCGGCCGGAATGGCGGGCGAGCAGGATCACGCCGCGGCCGGCGATCTTCGCCGGGCCCTTCGGCACGTCGGCTGTCATCGCGATCGAGGTGCCGTCGCGCAGCGCCTTCAGCATCTGGATGAAGCCCTGCGCGCCCTTCTTGCGGCGGACGTCCTCGGACTTGTGGGCGCCCGAGGCGCGGATGGTCGAGAGGCCGAGGCGGTGGATGGCGATCGCGTTCATCTCGGCATCCGCATGGGCGGCCATCAGCACGGCGAAGGGCACGTCCTTCGGGCGGACCAGCGGCACCATGAAATGCTGGCCATGCCACAGGGCGACGATCGAGGGATGGTCCGGCCGCACCAGCTGGGCAAGGTCGGGATCGAAATGGACGATCCGGCTGGTGGCGTGAACGAAGCGCAGATAGGCGGCGAGCAGCGACCCGAGGATCGTCTGCACCGGACCCGACCGTGACAGCGACTTCAGACGACGCCCCATCGACCCTCGTTCCCCTTCCGCGTTCCCGTCCGGGCGCCGGCGCGCCCAGCCTCCGTCTCGCATTGGTCTGCCAGATCCGGTGTACCGGATCCGGGTCCGCTCCACCTCTCCGGCTAGATCTGTTCCGGCACCCCGCCGCTGGCAGGATCAACGGCGATCTCGCCGGTGTCGCTGCCGCCGGCAAGCTGGGTGCGGTGCAGGCGCTCGTAGAGCCCACCGCGCGCCACCAGTTCCTCGTGGGTGCCGGTCTCGACGATGCGTCCGTCGTCGAAGACGAGGATGAGGTCCGCCTTCTTCACCGTCGACAGCCGGTGGGCGATCATCAGCACGGTACGCCCTTCGAACAGGGTGCCGAGGGTGGCCTGCACCCGCGCCTCGGCATTGGCGTCCAGCGCGCTGGTCGGCTCGTCGAGCAGCAGGATCGGGGCGCCGCGCAGCATCGCCCGCGCAAAGGCGATCCGCTGCTTCTGGCCGCCCGACAGCAGCCCGCCGGCCTCGCCGACCGGCGTGTCGTAGCCCTGCGGCATGGCGGAAATGAAGCCGTCGGCGTCGGCGCCGCGCGCCGCCTCGATCACCGCCTCGCGCGAGGCGCCCGGGCTGCCGTAGGCGATGTTGGCCGCCACCGTGTCGTCGAACAGCACCGGATCCTGGGTGAGCAGCGCGGACGCCCGGCGCACCGAGGCGAGCGTGACGTCGCGCAGGTCCTGCCCGTCGATCAGGATGCGGCCACCGTCCGGATCATAGAAGCGCAGCACGAGGTTGAGGAAGGTCGACTTGCCCGATCCGGACGGGCCGACCAGCGCCACCTTGCGCCCGGCGGGAATGTCCACCGTGATCCCGGCGATCACCGGCTGGTTGCCGTCGTAGGAAAAGCTCACGTCCTCGAAGCGGATGCCGCCGCCGCTGACGGCGAGATCGCGCGCGTCCGGCCGGTCGACGACCCGGCGCGGCTCGTCGAGGATCGCGAACACCCGCTTGGCGGCGATCGTGCCCTCCAGCAGCGCGTTCTGCAGCGTCGCGATCTGCTTGAGCGGCTGGTAGACGAGCATGGCCGCCGCCATGAAGCCCATGAAGGCGCCGAGCGTCAGGTCGCCGTAGATGCCCTGCCAGCCACCGTAGAAGATCGCCGCGGCAAAGCCGAGGCCCGACAGGCCCTCGGTGACCGGCCCGGTTGCCGCCCGCGCCCGCGCGGTCTGCATGTTGGCTTCGAGGGTCGCGTCGATCACGTGGTCGGCGCGGATGCCCTCGGCGCGCTCCTGGTCGTAGGCCTTGACGACGCGCACGCCGGTCAGCGTCTGCGACACCAGCGACGAGAGATCGCCGGCGCCGCGCAGGGTGCGGTCGACGGACGAGCGCATCCGCTTGCGCTGCCGGCCGAGCAGCATCACCGCCACCGGCAGGGCGACGAGCACCAGCGTGCCGAGCACCGGGTCCATCACCATCATGGCGATGATCAGCGCGATCGCCTGCAGCGTGTTCTTGATCAGCGCGCTCAGGGTCTGGGCGGCGGCGTTGTTGACGATCTGCGTGTCGTTGGCGAAGACCGAGACGAAGGCGGCGGAATGGGTGCGCTGGAGAAAGCCGAGATCGGCCGAGACCAGCCGGGCGAACAGCGCGCGGCGCAGGTCCGCGACCACGCCGTTGCCGATGGTCGCCTCCATGATCCGGCCGAAATATTCCGCGAGCGAGCGAAGCGCCATCACGACGATGATCGCGAGCGGCAGCATCCACAGCAGCGCCGTTTCCTTGCCGATGAAGATCCGGTCGGCGGCGGTCTGCAGCAGGAAGGGCAGCGCGCCGGTGGTGGCGGCAACGAAGACCATGGACGTGATCGAGGCCGCGATCAGGCGCAGGCGCGGCCGCAGATAGTCGCGGAAGATGCGCCGGACGATGGTGCGCCCGTCGTAGGCGTCCCCCGCATCCTGCCAGCCGGACCGCGGCGTCCTGTCGATGGGTTCGATCGTCGCGGTCATCCGTCCTGCACTGCCGAGCACCTCGCAAGCGACGACCGGTCGGCCGCCGACGGTCACGGACGCTCCGGCCGCGCGCGGCGGCCGGCCGGGTCGTCCGGTTCCGATGGCGACGGTTTAGCGCAGCGCCGCGCGCGCGTCACCTCAAACAGGGCTGGGAAAACGCGGCGGGGGCTCAAATTTCCGTTTGCACCCCGCGCGGAGGAGTCAGGCCGGATCGAGCAGCCGGTGCAGATGGACGATGAAGTAGCGCATCTGCGCGTTGTCGACGGTCGCCTGCGCCTTGGCGCGCCAGGCGTCGTAGGCGGCGGCATAGTTGGGATAGATGCCGACGATGTCGAGAGCGTCGAGATCCTGGAATTCCACGCCGTCGAGGGAGGTCAGCTCTCCGCCGAACACCAGGTGGAGAAGTTGCCGGGGCGGGATCGTTTCGGTCATCGGTGGGCGGTCCTCTGGACGCAGGATCGGCCGCAGGCAGGATCGGGCGGCGGATCAGTAGGCGGGGGCATTCTCGCCGGTGCTCTGGCGGCGGACAAGAGGCCACACGAGCGCCGCCACGGGACGTGTCGCCGCAACGAGCGCCGGATGGACCGGATCGGCGCGGTTGTAGACGAGTTCGAGGCCGTCCTCGTCGACGAGCGCGCCGCCGGCTTCGCCGAGGATCAGGTCGGCGGCGGCAAGATCCCAGTCGTGGGCATTCTTCTTGGCGACCGCCATGTCGAGTTCGCCGCTCGCCACCAGCGCGATGCGGAGCGCCAGCGAGGAAATGTAGCGGCTCGACATCTTCGTCTCGCCCATGCCCTCCACATGCGCGGCGATGGTGCGCAGCATCGCCGGCGGACCGGCGACGGAGGCGCCTCCGAGCGTCTCGCGCGCGCCGACCTGGATCAGCCGTCCGTCGCGCCGGGCGCCGAGACCCGTGGCCGCGGCAAACAGCGTGCCCGTGACGGGGCGGTAGACGACCCCGACCACCGGCCGGCCGGCCTCGACGATCGCCAGCGACACGGTCCACTCGTCGGTGCCGGCGAGGAAGCCGCGCGTGCCGTCGATCGGATCGACCACGAACACCCGGTCGCGGCCGATGCGGCGGTCGTCGTCCTCGGTCTCCTCCGACAGCCAGCCGTAGTCCGGCCGCCAGCCGGTCAGCCGCTCCTTCAGGAAGGTGTCGACCGCCAGGTCGGCGACGCTGACCGGCGAATTGTTCGCCTTGTGCCAGACCTCGGGATCGCGGCCGAAATACTCGAGCGCAATGGAGCCGGCGCGGCGGGCGACGCCGGCGAGGTGGTCGAGGTCGGCGATGAGCCCGACGTCAGCTTCCGGCAATGGTCAGCCCCTCGATGGCAACGGTGGGGGCGACATAGGCGGAGCGGTATTCGATGTCGTTGGCGGGGATCAGCCGGGCGAACATGTCGACGAGATTGCCGGCAACCGTGACCTCGCTGACCGGGAAGGCGAGTTCGCCGTTCTCGATCCACCAGCCGGCAGCCCCCCGGCTGTAGTCGCCGGTGATGCCGTTGACGCCGTGGCCGATGAACTCGGTGACATAGAGGCCGGTGCCGATGTCGCGGATCAGCTCGGCCGGCGACTTTTCGCCCGGATGCAGCAGGAGATTGGTGGACGAGGGTCCCGGCGAGCCGGTGCCGCGCGCCGCACGGCCGTTGGTGGCAAGGCCGAGCTCGCGGGCCGTGGCGCTGTCGAGCAGCCAGGTGGTCAGCACGCCGTCGGCGATGATGTCGAAGGGCTCGGCCGTCACGCCCTCGCCGTCGAAGGGGCGGGAGCCCGGGCCGCGCATCCGGCGCGGGTCGTCGGTGATGCGGATGCCCGGCGCGAACAGCTGCGCCCCGAGCTTGGATTTGAGGAAGCTGGTGCCGCGGGCGATCGCCGTCCCGTTGATCGCGCCCGACAGCGCCCCGAGCAGGCTGGTCGCCACCCGCGGATCGTAGACCACGGTTGCCGTGCAGGTCGGCACCTGGCGCGGGCCGATCCGGCGCACCACCCGCTCGCCGGCCTTGCGGCCGATCAGCTCGTGGGGATCGAGGTCGACGAGATGGTTGCGCCCGCAGCCCTCGTAGTCGCGCTCCATGCCGGTGCCCTCGCCGGCAATGACCGAGACGGAGCGGCCGTGGCGCGAGACGCGGTAGCCGCCGGTGAAGCCGCCCGAGGTGGCGAGCGCCACCGCGCTCTGGCTCCACCAGGCCGAGGCGCCGCCCGAATTGGTGACGCCCGGAACGCCGCGCGCGGCATCTTCCACCGCCCGCGCGGCGTCGGTCAGGGCGTCGGCGTCAAGGGTGGCCGGGTCGTAGAGATCGAGGTCGGGACGCTCGCGGGCGAGGCGGTCCGGATCGGCGAGGCCGGCCCAGGGATCGGGCGGCGCCACGCCGGCCATGGCGACGGCGCGTTCGGCAAGGCGGTCGATCGCGGCAAGGGTGTTGGCCGAGACGGTCGCGACCTTCTGGCCGACGAAGACGCGCAGGCCGAAGTCCTCGGCCTCGGACCGGGTCGAATCCTCCAGCGCCCCGAGCCGCACGTCGACCGAGAGCGAGGCGCCGCGCACGGCGACGGCGTCGGCCGCGTCGGCTCCGGCCTTCAGCGCAGCCTCCACCAGCCGCCGGGCGGCGTCTTCGAGGGCGGTGATGTCGGAGAGTTCGCTCATGTCAGTCCTCGGTCGGCCGCAGCGGCTGCGGGCTCGCGTGTCTCGGTTCTTAAGGCGCCTTGCCGGCGGCGGCAAGCCGGATCGGCAGGCCGAAAACCGGCCGTTCGAGGCCAAGCCCTTGATCGGCATGGATATGGGACAAGGCCCGCCGATTTGCCAGCGCCCCCCTTCGTCTTAAGGCGACTTCAGGCTCCGGCACAGGCCGGAAAGGGAACCTCAACCATGGTCGCCCGGCGGTGACACTTGGCTAACCCTTTATCTTGCAAACGTTTTTTAACGACGATCCTTAAGGCGACCGAGAGGGGGCGTGGCGCATCCTGCAGGAACAGACAGGGGAGCGGACTGCAAGGCGCAGCCAAAGACGCCGCAACGCTTCCAAGGCATGACAGGAAAGGCCAGAGAGATGACGGGAGCCCATAGCCAGGTCGCCGGAGAGACCAGCCCCGATCGCCGCGCCCTGCCGGCGAGGTTCCACCTCGATGCCGGCGCGGCCGCGGTCTACCTCGACGCCCGGCGCGTGGTGATGCGGCGCAGCCTGTCCGGCCTGCCGCTGACCCTGACCCTGCCGGTCACCGCCTACCGCGGCGTCGCCGTGCGGATCGAGGCCCGCGACGACACCCGGCTCGGCGCGGTGATCGAGCTGGCCCATGCCGATCCGGCGCTCACCATTCCGCTGCTCGCCACCGACGACCTCGACGAGGCGACGCTGGCCTGGGAAGGCTGGTCGGAAACCTTCGGCCTGCCGATGCTGCTGCGCGAGACGGACGGCTCCCTGCGCGAGATGGAGGCCCGCCCGTCGATCGAGACGGCCGAGCCCCTGCCCCGCCGCCGTCGCCCGGTCGCCGGCCGTCGCCGCCCGCGCTTCCTGATGCGCCGCAAATGCGGCCATTCCCGCCCGATGCCCGTCATCGAGGGGACCGAGATCATCGCCCGCACCTGATCCAAGGCCTGTCCAGTGGGCGATGCACGAACGTCCGGCCTGACCAGCCGGACGTTTTCGTGCGTCCTGCGCCAGGTTACACGATCGCCCCGCCGCGCAGCAGCGTGTCGGCGGTGAGCCCGGCAAAGAACAGCCAGCCGGCGCCGCTGTTGGACTTGAACAGCGCGAGGCACAGCGCGCCGTCGTCGATGTCGAGGCGGATCACCTGCGAGGCGAGCTGGGCGGCGAAGGCGGCAAGCCCGAGCCAGGCGAGAACGCCCGCCCCGGCAGAGAAGAGCGCGATGCCGAACAGCATCACCGTGACGAGATAGCAGCCGGCGAGGAACGGCCGGGTCTGCGACCCGTAGGTCAGCGCCGTGGAGCCAAGGCCGATCATCGCGTCGTCCTCGCGGTCCTGATGGGCATAGATCGTGTCGTAGCCGACGACCCAGGCGACGCAGCCGAAATAGAGCAGGATCGGCGCCATCTCCAGCCAGCCCACCACCGCCGACCAGGCGACCAGCGCCCCCCAGGAGAAGGCGAGGCCGAGCACCACCTGCGGATGGCCGGTCACCCGCTTCATGAACGGATAGACCAGCACGATCAGCAGCGAGGCAAGGCCAAGCCCGATCGTGAACCGGTTGAACTGCAGCAGCACGGCAAGGCCGACGAGACCGAGCAGTGCCATGAACACGGCCGCCGCCTTCGCGCTCACCCGCCCCGCCGGGATCGGCCGCGAGCGGGTCCGCTCCACCTTTGCGTCGATGTCGCGGTCGGTGATGTCGTTCCAGGTGCAGCCGGCGCCGCGCATGACCACCGAGCCGACGAAGAACAGGAGGAGATGCCAGACATCCGGCCACGGCCGGCCCACAGCGCCCGCCACCAGCGCCGCCGACCACCAGCAAGGCCACATCAGCAGCCACCAGCCGATCGGCCGGTCGAGCCGGGCAAGCTGGGCATAGGGCCGAAGCCGCATGGGGACGAAGCGGTCGACCCAGTTGCCGGGACGGGCGTCGGCGACGGTGGCCGTGTCGGGAGAAGGAGATGTCATGCCACCGATTTAGCGTGACCGCCGGTGTTTTGCGAGCGCCGCGACGTGCAATCGCGCGCTGTGCCGGCCCGCGTCCGGCCCGCCCCGGTCGACAGTCGTCCGATGACATGGCACCCTGTCGCCGGCGCAAGACCGGGAGGAAAACAAATGCACGACCTCGACATCGTGACAGGCGGACGCCTGAAGATCCTGGCCCTCGTCGTGGCGGCGGCCACGATATCGGCCTGCCAGGGCAGTTCCGGTGGCGGCAGTGCCGCGCCGTCCGTCGCGGCAACACCCGCCGAATCGAGCCTCACCGTCGCCCTGGCCGGCGGAGGCTGGGACGGCGTGACGGTGCCGGCCGGCCAGCAATGCCGGCTGTTCGGCGGATCGGGGTCCACGCCGCCGCTCCGCGTCGCCAACCTTCCCGCCGGCACCACCGACGTCATCGTCGCGTTCAACGACCGCACCTACAAGCCGCTGTCCAGCAACGGCGGACACGGCATCGTCGGCTTCCGCGTTCCCGCCGGCACGGCGTCGACAACGCTGCCGAGCGTGCCCGGCGAGACCGCGAGCCTGCCGGCACCGGCCTATCTGGTGGCCAAGACCCGGGCGCCCGGCAAATATGCGGCCCCCGGCTACCTGCCGCCGTGTTCGGGCGGCCGCGGCAACGCCTATTTCGCGGTGGTGACGGCGACGGACGGCGTCGGCACCGTGCTGGCCGAGGGCAGCGTGGAACTCGGCCGCTACTGACGGACAGTCCGCCGTATCACGCGGACCGCGGCGGTTTACCCCGCCGCGGATCGGTGCTACTCGGCAGCCGAAGGGCCGGCTCCCGGTCCCACGATCTGGCCGAAACAGCGGAACGACCGTCATGCATGTGCTTCTGATCGGGTCCGGCGGGCGCGAGCATGCGCTCGCCTGGAAGCTGCGGCAGTCTCCCCGCCTGTCGCGCCTCACCGTTGCGCCCGGCAATGCCGGGATCAAAGCGATCGCCGATCTGGCCGCACTCGACGTCGCCGACCACGCGGCGGTGATCGACTTCTGCCGGCGCGAGGCCGTCGACTTCGTCGTGGTCGGTCCGGAGGCGCCGCTGGTGGCCGGCCTCGTCGACGATCTGGCCGCCGCCGGCATTCCGGCCTTCGGCCCCTCGATGGAGGCCGCGCGGCTCGAAGGCTCCAAGGCCTTCACCAAGGCGCTCTGCGACGAGGCAAATGTGCCCACCGCCGCCTATGGCCGCTTCACCGATGCCGCGTCGGCCCGCGCCTATGTCGAGGCGCAGGGCGCGCCGATCGTCGTCAAGGCGGATGGCCTTGCCGCCGGCAAGGGCGTGGTGGTCGCCGCGACGCTGGACGAGGCGCTGGACGCGGTCGACGCCTGCTTTGCCGGTGCCTTCGGGGCGGCCGGCGCCGAGGTGGTGATCGAGGAGATGCTGGTCGGCGAGGAGGCGAGCTTCTTTGCGCTCTCCGACGGCGAGACCGTGCTGGCGCTGGCCGCCGCCCAGGACCACAAGCGCGCCTTCGACGGCGACGAGGGCCCGAACACCGGCGGCATGGGGGCCTATTCCCCGGCCCCGGTGATGACCGCCGACATGCAGGCGCGGGTGATGGCCGAGATCGTCGCGCCGTCGATCGCCTGCCTGAAGCGGCGCGGCACCCCGTTCCGGGGCGTCCTGTTCGCCGGGCTGATGATCGGCGAGGCCGGCCCGAAGCTGATCGAATACAACGTCCGCTTCGGCGATCCGGAAACCGAGGTGATCCTGCCTCTGATGGAGAGCGATCTGCTCGACCTGATGATCGCCAGCGCCGACGGCACTTTGGCCGGCCACAAGGCCGTGTTCTCGGCCGATGCCGCGCTGACCGTGGTGATGGCGACCAGGGGCTATCCCGGCGCCTATGGCAAGGGTTCGGTGATCCGCGGCCTCGAGGCGGCCGGCACGGTCGAGGGCGTCACCGTCTTCCACGCCGGCACGGCCGAAAGGGACGGCGAGATCGTCGCCAGCGGCGGGCGGGTGCTGACCGTCACCGCCGTGGCCCCGGACGTGCGGACGGCGCGCGAGCGCGCCTATGCCGCCATCGACCGGATCGACTGGCCGGAGGGCTTCTGCCGGCGCGACATCGCCTGGCGGGCTCTGTAAGGGACAGGCCCACCGCTTGAACTCGGCGCCGCGAAGCCGCACCTTGGAGCGAACGGCGAGCCTTGCGCCGTGCATCATCCGGGAGACCCGCCATGAGCCCACGGATCGGACTTGCCCTCGGCGGCGGCGGCGCGCGCGGCTTTGCCCATGTCCACGTGATCGAGGCGCTCGACGAGATGGGCCTGCCGCCGGTGGCGATCTCCGGCTGCTCGATCGGCGCGATCTTCGGCGCCGGCCGTGCCGCCGGCCTTGACGGCCGCGCCCTGCACGGCATCGTCCACCACACCTTCCGCAATGCCGGCGAGGTCTGGGGCCGGATGTGGCAGCTGCGGCCGAAGAAATTCGGGGAGATCTTCAGCACCGGCTTTGCCCAGTTCGACGCCGAGCGCACCATCGACGTGTTCCTGCCCCCCGAGATTCCGGACGACTTCGCCGCGCTGCAGATTCCGTTCTCGGTCGTCACCACCGACTTCTACGACTGCCGCGAGGTGGAGTTCACCGCCGGCCCGCTGCGCCAGGCGATCGCCGCCTCGATCGCGATCCCGGTGATCTTCAAGCCGGTGGAGATCGCCGGCCGGATCTTCATCGACGGCGGCGTCGTCAACCCCCTGCCCTACGACCGGCTGCCGGCCGAGATCGACATCGTCATCGCCGTCGACGTGATCGGCGGGCCGACGCGCCAGCCGACCCGTGCCCGGCCCTCGGCCATGGAATCCGTGTTCGGCGCCAGCCAGATCCTGATGCAGTCGGTGCTGACGGAAAAGCTGAGGACCCGCCAGCCGGACATCCTGATCAAACCGCCGGTCGACGCGTTCCGGGTGCTCGACTTCATGAAGGCCTCGGCGATCCTGAAGGCGACCCAGCCGGTCAAGGACGAGGTGAAGCGCAAGCTGGAGGCGTTGCTGGAGAAGCAGGCGGCGGAATAGCGCCTGCCGCGGCGGCGCCCGCGTCAGGCTGCGCCTCATCGCCGCTCGCGAAAGAATCCCCGCAGCAGATCCGCCGATTCGGTTTCGGCGAAGCCGGAATAGACCTCCGGCGCGTGGTGGCAGACGGGGCTGGCATAAAGCCGCGGCCCGTGGTCGACCGCGCCACCCTTCTCGTCGGCGGCCCCGTAGTAGAGCCGGCGGATGCGGGCAAAGGAGATCGCCCCGGCGCACATCGGACAGGGTTCCAGCGTCACGTAGAGGTCGGCGCCCGGCAGACGTTCGGACCCGGCGGCACGGCAGGCGGCGCGGAGCGCAAGAATCTCGGCGTGGGCGGTCGGATCCTTCAGCTCCAGCGTGCGGTTTCCCGCCGCGGCCAGCACCGCGCCGCCCCGCACCACCACCGCGCCGACCGGCACCTCGCCGCGTGCGGCGGCGGCGCGGGCCTCGGCCAGCGCCTGCTCCATGAAGCCCGTGATGGCCGGGCCGGCCGCATCCGTCATATTTCGCCCGTCCCCGCGGTTCTGCAGGATTTCGTGGACCCGTGGAACCTGCTATCACCCCGGCCATGACCGACGCAAAAGATACTTCCCCGGAGCCCGCCGCGAGCGGCGACCCGAAGCCGCCCGAACGGATCGCCAAGGTGATGGCCCGCGCGGGCCTCTGCTCGCGCCGCGACGCCGAAGCCTGGATCGCCGCCGGCCGGGTGACCGTCAACGGCCGCGTGCTGGAGACCCCGGCCGTGACCGTGTCGGCCGCCGACACGATCCTCGTCGACGGCGAGCCGCTGGCCGGGCCGGAGCGCACCCGCCTCTGGCTCTACCACAAGCCGAAGGGCCTCGTGACCACGGCCCGCGACCCGCAGGGCCGCACCACCGTGTTCGAGCGCCTGCCGGGCGACCTGCCGCGCGTCGTCACCGTCGGCCGCCTCGACATCAACACCGAAGGCCTGCTGCTGCTGACCAACGACGGCGGCCTTGCCCGCACGCTGGAACTGCCGTCGACGGGCTGGCTGCGCCGCTACCGGGTGCGCTGCTTCGGCACGGTCGAGCAGGCCGCCCTCGACGCGCTGGCCGACGGCATCGTCGTCGACGGCGTGATCTACGGAGCGATCGAGGCGACGATCGACAGCAAGAAGGGCGACAACATCTGGCTGTCGATCGGCCTGCGCGAAGGCAAGAACCGCGAGGTCAAGAACATCCTCGGCCATCTCGGCCTGTCGGTGAACCGGCTGATCCGCGTGTCCTTCGGCCCGTTCCAGCTCAACGACCTTGCCGATGGCGCGGTGATGGAAGTGCCGCGCAAGGTGCTGAAGGACCAGCTCGGCGAACGGCTCGCCGCCACCTCCGGCGCCGACTTCACCCTGCCCGAACCGCCGCCCAAGCGCCGGGCCGGACCGCTCTCGGTCGCCGGCAAGGGCCGCCGGCCGGCGGCACCCGACGCCCGCGCCGCCTCCAGCGCCGCGAATCCGACCTCGACCGCGCCTTCGGCAAGGCCCGCGGCGCTGCCCCGGCCGCCAGGACGGCGTCGGACAGCAAGGCACGACCGGACGGCAAGGCAAGTCCGGCAAGGGACGATGGCCGCGCACGGCTCGACGACAGGACCCGCGCGGGCAAGGACCCTGCGCCGAGGAATCAGGCCGCCAAGGCCAGGCCCGACAAGGCCCGTCCGGACAGGGGCGACGCCGCCCGGCCGCAGGCCGCGGCCGGGGCGGATCGCTCCGATCGGCTCGCCGCGCGGGATGCCCGGATGGCAAAGGCCGAGAAGGTGCGGGCCGAGATGCCCGCCGGTGGCAGCCGCAAGGCGGCCGGCGAAAAGCCCGCCATCAAGCGGCCGTCCCTGTCGCTGAAGGAGGGTCGGAGCGAAGGCGCGGGCCGTCCGACGAGGACCAAGGCCGGGTCCCGGGCGCCCAAGGGCGAGGCCGTCGCGGTCACGCCCCGTCGCAAGCCCGCCCCCAAGGGGGGGCCGGGTCAGGGTGGCCCGGGTGGTTCGGGCCGGGGCGGTTCCGGCAAGCGGGGCGGCTGATGCGCATCGTCGCCGGCCGCTTCCGCGGCCATGGCCTTGCCGCGCCCGCCTCCCAGGCGATCCGCCCGACCAGTGACCGCCTGCGCGAAAGCCTGTTCAACATTCTGGAACACGGCTACGACGACCCGGTCACGGACGCCCGGGTGATGGATCTCTTCGCCGGCACGGGCGCGCTCGGCTTCGAGGCGATGAGCCGGGGCGCGAAGAGCTGCCTGTTCGTCGAGGACGCGGCCGAGGCGCGCGGGCTGATCCGCAGCAACCAGGAAGCGCTCGGCCTGACGGGCACCACGCGGATCTTCCGCCGCGACGCCACGCGCATGGGCTCGGTCGGCCCGGCCGAAGCCTACACGCTCGCCTTTCTCGACCCGCCCTATGGCAAGGGCCTAGCCGGCACGGCGCTCGAAAGCCTTGCCGCCGGCGGCTGGCTTGCGCCCGGCGCGCTTGCGGTGGTCGAGGAGAGCGCCAAGGCCGAGGTTGCCCTGCCGGCCGCCTTCACGCCGCTGGAGCGGCGCGACTACGGCGAGACGCAGGTGCTGTTCCTCCGCCTCGCGTGACGCGGCCGCTCTTGCCGCCGGACCTTACGGGGCCGGCTGCAGCGGCCAGATCAGCGGGATGACCAGCACGGTGACGACGCCGATCAGCAGGTTGAGCGGCAGGCCGACCTTCACGAAATCCATGAACTTGTAGCCACCGGCCGAATAGACCAGCGTGTTGGTCTGGTAACCGATCGGGGTCGCGAAACAGGCGCTGGCGGCGAACATCACCGCCACCACGAAGGGCCGCGGATCGTAGCCGAGCTGCTGGGCAAGCACGATGCCGATCGGCGTGATGATGACGGCGACGGCGTTGTTGGTGACGAGTTCGGTCAGGAACAGCGTCATCGCGTAGAACAGCGCCAGCACGGCCAGCGGCGGCAGGGTCGCGAACCACGGCTTGACCGTGTCGACGACGAGATCGACCGCATGGGTGTTTTCCAGCGACTTGCCGAAGGCCAGCATCATCAGGATCAGCACGATGATCCGCCAGTCGACCGCCTGGAAGGCCTCGTCGGCGTCGATGCAGCCCGTGACCAATACGAAGGCCACCGCGATCCAGGCAAGACCCACCACCGGCATGACGCCGAAGGACGAGCCGAGGATGACGGCGAACAGCGCCAGGGCGGCGAGCGGCGCTTTGGAGCGGCGCAGGCCGCGCTCGCGGGTCTCGTTGAGATTGACGAGGCCGAGATCGTCGGCAAGACGGCGCAGATCCTCGGGCGCACCCTCGATCAGCAGCGAATCGCCGACCTGCAGGCGCACGTCCTCCAGCCGCTCGGCGATGTTGCTGCCATGGCGGTGCAGGGCCATCGGATAGACACCGTAGCGGCGGCGCAGGCGCGCCTCGCGCAGCGTGCGCCCGAGCAGGCGCGCGCCGGGGCCGAGCAGCGCCTCGACCACCACGGTGGCGCGGGCGCCGACCGGCTCCACGGCTTCCGGCTGGTGGATGTCGACGCCGGCCTTCTCGCGGATCGACAGCACGTCGGACACGGATGACTTCAGCACGACGATGTCGCCGGCCATGAGCTCCACCCCGGCCATGTCGCGACGCAGCGAGGCGTCGCCACGGACGACGTCGACCACCCGGCGGTCCGTGCCGGCAAAGAGGGTCACCTTGCCCGGATGCTGGCCGATCATCGGCGAATCGTGGGCGATCAGCACCTCGACCAGAAACTGCGGCTTGTGGCGGCTGCTGGTGAGCCCGGTCACGGTCTGGCGGTCGGGCAGAAGGAAGCGCCCGGCGAGCAGCAGATAGAGACAACCGGTGATGCCGACGACGATACCGAGCGGGGTGATCTCGAACAGGCTGAACCCCTCCATCCCGTTCTGGCGCGCGACGCCGTCGACGAGAATGTTGGTCGAGGTGCCGATCAGGGTGACCGTTCCGCCCAGGATCGAGGTGAAGGACAGCGGCATCAGCAGCTTGGAGGCCCCCATGCCGAGGCGCTGCGACAAGGCGATGGTGATCGGAATCATCATCACCACCAGCGGCGTGTTGTTCACGAAGGCCGAGGCAAACATCACGAAGAAGATGAAGGCGGCGATGACGACGCCGGTGCCGTATTTGGTCAGGGACGTCAGCCGGTCGACCACGGCATCGAGCACGCCGGTTCGCACCAGGGCCGCGCTCACCATGAACATCGCGATGATGGTGACCGGGGCGCTGTTCGACATCACCGACAGGAGGTCGCGCGTGTCGATCAGCCCGAGAACCAGCACGGCGGCCGTACCGGTGATCGCGACCACTTCAGGGGGGAATTTCTCGGAGGCAAAGACGGCGAGCATCAGGAAGATGAGGACGAGCGACACGTAGGGGGCATAGATGCCGAAGTCGATTGCCATTCAGCCCATCCCGAGTCCGATTGCGCACATGGCGGCCGGCAGGCGGTGCCGGATCGGCGGGATGATAGGCGACCAGAATCACCGCGGGAAGCCACCCCTGAAAATCCGCCGACAAGGCAGATTTATCCTATCGGGTTTGTCGTGTCTAGAATCGGGTGGCGATCTGGCGATGGCCTGCCGGCTCCGGGCTGAGCCCTGTTGCGTGCCGGTCGCGCGCTCGTCGGCAGCGGTCCGCGCGTCCCGTCATGCACGCATGGGCTTCAGGGCCGCGGCCCAGCGGTAGAGCGCCTTCAGCATCACGTCGGCACTGTCGCGATGGATTTTCTGCGCGGCAAACCCGTCCTCCGTCAGATAGTCGTGGACGAGCGGGATCGTCACCGCCTCGACGATTGGCATCACGTTGAGGGTCGTGAGGAGCGGCTTGGTCATCTGCACCGCGCGCATGCCGCCGGAAATGCCGCCGTAGCTGACGAAGGCGGCCGGCTTGTGCTGCCACTCGGCCCACAGGTAGTTGATCGCGTTGACCAGAGCCGGGGTCGGGCCGAAATTGTATTCCGGCGCGACGAAGACGAAGGCGTCCGCGGCGGCCACGCTCGTGCTCCAGGCCTTCGTGTGCGCATGTTCGTATTTCTGCATCCGCGGATGGCGGGGCTCGTCGTAGATGGGCAGGCCGAAGTCGGCAAGATCGATCAGCCGCGCGTCGAAGCTGCCTTCCTGCCGCGCATGCTCGTGGAACCAGCGGGCGACATTCGGCCCGATCCGGCCGGGGCGGGTGCTGGCGACGACGACGTGCAGTTCGAGAGACACGGCTCTTCCTCCTCGAGAGATGACGGACGGATCCGGGCACGATCCCGCATCCCGTCGAGGAGGAATGAACGGGCCGGTCGATGGTTCCGCCGGCATGGCCCGACGCCCTGCTAGCGCCGGCCGAACAGCCGCTCGATGTCGGCGAGCTTCAGTTCCACGAAGGTCGGCCGGCCGTGGTTGCACTGGCCCGACGCCGGGGTCGCCTCCATCTCGCGCAGGAGGGCGTCCATCTCCTCCACCCGCAGCCGGCGGCCGGCGCGCACCGATCCGTGGCAGGCCATGGTGGCGGCCACATGGTCGAGCCGTTCGGCCAGCCCGGTCGCCCGGTCCCATTCGGCGATCTCGGCGGCAAGATCGCGCACCAGCGCCGCCGCATCGACCTGGCCGAGCAGCGCCGGCGTCTCGCGCACCGCCACGGCGCCCGGCCCGAAGCTCTCGACGACGAGGCCGAGCCGGGCAAGCTCCTCGGCCCGGTCGAGCAGGCGGCCGGCATCCTCCTCCGGCAGGTCGACGATCTCCGGGATCAGCAGCATCTGCGAGGCCGGGCGGCCGGCGAGCTGGCTCTTCAGCCGCTCGTAGACCAGCCGCTCGTGGGCGGCATGCTGGTCGACGATGACAAGGCGTCGGCGGTCTGGGCGACGATGTAGGTCTCGTGGATCTGCGCCCGCGGCGCGCCGAGCGGCCGGGCGAGACTGCCGGCAGCCGGTTCGGCCAGATGCGGCCGGGCGTCGGCCGAGGGGCGCCGAGTTCGGCAAAGCCGGACGTCGCGACGGGGGGCTGCCCGTGCGACTCCATCGTGTCGCCCGTCGCTGCGAGAGGCCGCTCGGCGGCGACCTTCCAGTCGAAGGCGGCGGCCGGCCGAGCCGCGCCCCATGCCCCCGAGCCGGGGGATACCGGCCCGCGCCGCGCCGCCATCGAGGCGGCCAGCGCCTCGAGGGTCGCCGCGCCATGGGTGGAGGAGGCCCGGTGCCCGGCCGCCACATGGGCGGCCCGCAGCGCGCCGACCAGAAGCCCCCGCACGAGGGCGGGATCGCGGAAGCGCACGTCGGCCTTGGTCGGGTGGACGTTGACGTCCACCTCGTGCGGGTCGAGCGACAGGAACAGGGCGACGGCCGGATAGCGGTCGGACGCCATCACGTCGGCATAGCCGGCCCGTACGGCGCCGAGCAGCGCCTTGTCGCGCACCGCCCGGCCGTTGACGAACAGGAACTGGGCCAGCGAATTGGCCTTGTGATAGGTGCCGAGGCCGGCAAGGCCGGTAAGCGCCACGCCCTCGCGCAGCGCGTCGAGGGGAAGGGCATTCGTCACGAAGTCGGCGCCCATCACGTCGGCGATGCGCCGGCTGCGGGCGTCCTCGCCGGCGTGGGCGGGCAGGTCCAGGGTCGCGCGGTCGGCGCCGGCCAGGGTGAAGCGCACCTCCGGCGCGGCGAGGGCGAGCCGCTTGATCATGTCGGTGATCGCCGCGGCCTCGGCGCGGTCGGTCTTGAGGAACTTGAGGCGCGCGGGCGTTGCAAAGAACAGGTCGCGAACCTCGATCCGCGTCCCGCGCGCAAGCGCCGTCGGCCGCACCTCGCTCTTCTCGCCGCCGGAGACGGTGAGCGCCCAGCCATGCGGTTCGCTGGCGTGGCGGGTCTCGATCGACAGGGTCGCGACCGAGCCGATCGACGGCAGCGCCTCGCCGCGAAAGCCGAGGGTGCGGATGTCGAGGAGATCGTCTTCCGAGAGCTTGGAGGTGCAGTGCCGGTCGACCGCGAGTTCGAGATCGGCCCGGGTCATGCCGGCCCCGTCGTCGGTGACCCGGATCAGCGTCTTGCCGCCGGCGGCCGTGACGATCTCGACCCGCCGCGCCCCGGCGTCGATGGCGTTCTCGACCAGTTCCTTCACGACGCTCGCCGGCCGCTCCACCACCTCGCCGGCCGCGATGCGGTTGATCGTCGATTCGGAGAGCTGGCGAACGGGCATGGTGATCCGGGTCGGGTGGCTTGGGCCGGCGATGGTGCCGGATTCGCTCGGCTGGCGCCATCGTTGCGGGACGGGCTGCGGCCGCTGCGAAGCGTGGCTTGGAAACGACAAAGCCGCAGGCAGGGCCCGCGGCTTAGGACCGGCGTGGCCGGCATCCGGGTCCTCGGCAAGGAGGATCAGAACATCCCGAAGATGCCGTTCTTCTTCGGATCGTCTTCCGGCTCGGGGATCGCGACCGGATACTGGTCGGACGGCCGGAGATACTCGGTCGGCGGGGCAACGAGGCGCGGACGCACCGGATTGCCGGCCGAATCATAGAGACCGCCGCCGGCAGAGGCGCCATAGAGCGCGGCGCCGGCATTGAGCTCCGTCGACGTCAGCGGCGTCGCTGGATTCTTGTCGAATTTCTTCTCGCGCTGCGTCCTGAAGGTGCCTTCCCGTCCGGTCGTCACATTGACCATGTCGGATGCCGGAACAACGGCACTGTCGCCACGCTCTGCATCACGGCGCGCGGCTTCACGAAAGCGACGCTGACGCTCGACATCCGGATCAACCGGCCAGTCCGCAAGCTGAGCCACCTGGTCGGGATCTTCCGGCGCAGGCAGGGCGGCCGTGCTCGCCGGAACAACAAGCGGCGCCCGTGGCTGATAGTTGATCGACGCCTGTCGCTCGGGAACCGCGCCGACGCTCGTCAGAAGACCGCGGCCAAGCGATCCGCTGCCGGATTCCGTTCCGTCATCCTCGTCCGTAAACGTGGTCACGGAAGAACAGGCCCCGAGCGAGATCGAGCCGACAACCAAGAGGGCGAAGTGCCCGAGCCATTTCCGCGTCATCGCAGCTTCCGCTTCCAGACGGCGCGCCCCGGGGGAAGGACGGGCCGGTCTCGTCATCGTTCCGGACCGGCCGCAACGACCGGTCATCGCAAGAATTGCCGAGAGGCCAACTAGCCGGCCTTTGCGGCATCCTCATGTCCACCGAAGGCCGAGTCATACAGGAGCGCCGCCACCCCCGCAACGATCCACGCGTCGGCGAGGTTGAACACGTACCAGCTGTAGCCGAAGGCATGCCAGTGCACGAAGTCGACCACCGCGCCGTAAACGACGCGGTCGATGGTGTTGCCGACCGCGCCGCCGAGGATCAGGCCGAGGCCGGTCGCGGCCAGCATCGACGGGGTTTTCCACAGCCAGCGTCCGAGGAAGGCGATCGCCGCCAGCGACACGGCGATCAGCAGCCAGCGGCCGATGTCCGCCTCCTGCTGGAACAGGCCATAGGAGATGCCCTGGTTCCAGACGAGGACGAAGTCCATGAAGGACGTGATCACCAGCCGCGTACCGGTGGCGATCAGCGGGTGATCGAGGATCCACAGCTTGGACGCCTGGTCGGCGACGAGGCCGGCCAGCGCCAGTCCGAGGCCGAGGCGCAGCGGCGACCGGCCGGACGATGGCGGCAGGGCTGCCATCAGGCCGCCCTTGCCGCGTCGAACTCGCGCATCGCCTGCGCATCGCGCAACGTCAGGTCCGGATAGTCCGGATCGCTGCCGACCTCGGGCAGAACCTTCCACGAGCGGGCGCACTTGCGACCGTCGGCTTTCGCCGGCACCACGGCCACGCCGGCTACCTCGTCGAGGGTGAAGGCCCCGTCCGGGGCGGCCATGTCGGTCACGGTGATCTGGCTGACGATGCAGATGTCGTCGAAGTCGTCGCTCGAGACCGCCGAAAACAGCTCCGGATCGGTGACATGGACGACCGGGGCCGCTTCCAGCGACGAGCCGATCCGCTTCTCGCGGCGCTCGACCTCGAGGGCGCCGGTGACCACGCGGCGGACCTTGCGGATCTTCTCCCACTTCTCGGCGAGCGCCGGATCCAGCCATTCGGCCGGCACGTCCGGGAACACCTGCTCGTGGACCGAGCCGGCCGCCTCGCCGTGGCGCGACCACCAGCTCTCTTCCATGGTGAAGGGCAGCATCGGCGCCAGCCAGCGGACGATGCTGTCGAACAGCTTGCCGACGACAAAGAGCGACGCCCGGCGCGGACCGAGGAGGCCGGGTCGCAGTAGAGCGCATCCTTGCGGACGCGAAGTAGAAGGCCGAGAGGTCGATCGTCATGAAGTTGAAGACGGCATAGAAGACGCGCTTGTAGTCGAAGGCCGGATAGGCCTCGCGCACCACGGCGTCGATCTCGGCCAGCCGGTGCAGCATCAGCCGCTCCAGCTCCGGCATGTCGGCGTGGGCCACCTCCTCGCCGGTGTCGTGGGCGAGGGTGCCGAGCATCCAGCGCAGGGTGTTGCGCAGCTTGCGGTAGGCGTCGACGTTGGTCTGGAGAATTTCCGGGCCGAGCCGCTGGTCTTCCCAGTAGTCGGTGGAGGCGACCCAGAGGCGCAGGATGTCGGCGCCGAACTTCTTGATCACGTCCTGCGGAAACACCTGGTTGCCGAGCGACTTCGACATCTTGCGGCCGTCCTCGGCCATGGTGAAGCCGTGGGTCAGCACCGCGTCATAGGGCGCGTGGCCGCGGGTGCCGCAGGATTCCAGCAGCGAGGAATGGAACCAGCCGCGATGCTGGTCCGAGCCCTCCAGATAGAGCACGTAGTCGTCGCCGCCGAGGCCCTTGCGCTTCGGCGCGAGATCCTCCCGCCGGTCGAGCACGAAGGCATGGGTGGAGCCGCTGTCGAACCAGACGTCGAGGATGTCGTCGACCTTGACGTAGTCGTCGGGGCTGTAGAGCCCCTCGAGGAAGCGCGCCTTCGCCCCGTCCTTGTACCAGGCGTCGGCACCCTCGACCTTGAAGGCCTCGAAGATGCGGGCGTTGACCGCCTCGTCGCGCAGGATTTCGGCCGTGTCCCTGTGGATGAACACGGTGATCGGCACGCCCCAGGCGCGCTGGCGCGAGAGCACCCAGTCCGGCCGGTTCTCGATCATCGAGCGCAGCCGGCGCTGGCCGGCCGCCGGCACGAAGCGCGTGTCGTCGATCGCCTTCAGGGCGCGGGTGCGCAGGGTGTCGGCAGACGCGCCGTCGATGTCGCGGTCCATGTAGACGAACCACTGCGGCGTGTTGCGGAAGATGATCGGCTTCTTGGAGCGCCAGCTATGGGGATACTGGTGCTTCATCCGGCCGAGGCCGATCAGCGCGCCGGCCTCCTTCAGCTTCTCGATGTTGGCCTTGTTGGCCGTGCCCTTGTCGCCCTTGAAGGTGATGACCTGATGGCCGTCGAAGCCCGGAGCGTCCTTGGTGTAGAAGCCGTCGTCGGCGACCGTGAAGGGGATGGCGGTGTCGATGCCGCGCGATTCCAGGTCGCGGGCCTTGTCCATCCAGACCTCGAAGTCGTCGGTGCCGTGGCCCGGCGCGGTGTGGACGAAGCCGGTGCCGGTGTCGTCGGTGACATGGTCACCGTCGAGCAGCGGCACGTCGAACTGATAGCCCCCGAGACCCAGGTCCCGGTAGGGGTGGGCGCAGGACATGCCGGCAAGCTCGTCCGGCCCGACATCCCGCAGCCGCTGGAACGTCGTCACCCGCGCCTGCTTGAACACCTCGGCGGCAAGATTGTCGGCGAGGATGAAGCGGTCGCCCTTCCTCACCCAGTTCTCGTCCGGCAGGTTCTCCTCGGTCACCTCGTAGAGCCCATAGGAGATCCGCCGCGAGAAGCTGATCGCGCGGTTGCCCGGGATGGTCCAGGGCGTCGTCGTCCAGATCACCACCGACACCGGCGGGGCGGCCTCGTCGGTCGCGGCCGGGGCGATGTCCATCGGCACCACCTTGAAGCGGCTCTCGACCACCGGGAACTTCACCCAGATCATGTCCGACTGGTAGTCGTGATATTCGATCTCGGCCTCGGCGAGCGCGGTCTTCTCCACCACCGACCACATCACCGGCTTGGAGCCGCGGTAGAGCTGGCCGGACATCGAGAACTGCATCAGTTCCCGGGCGATGAAGGCTTCCGCCTCGAAGTTCATCGTCAGATAGGGGTTGTCCCAGTCGCCCTCGATGCCGAGGCGCTTGAACTCCTCGCGCTGGACGCCGACCCAGTGGGTGGCAAAGTCGCGGCATTCCCGGCGGAACTCGACGACCGGCACCTCGTCCTTGTTCTTGCCCTTGGCGCGGTACTGCTCCTCGATCTTCCACTCGATCGGCAGCCATGGCAGTCCCAGCCCGGCACGTAGTTGGAATCGTAGCCCGCCATCTGCATGGAACGGGTCACCATGTCCTTCAGCGTCTTGTTCAGTGCGTGACCGATGTGGATGTTGCCGTTGGCATAGGGCGGGCCGTCGTGGAGGATGTATTTCGTGCGCCCCTTCGCCGCCGCGCGCAGGCGCTTGTAGAGGCTCATCGCCTGCCACTTGGCGAGGATTTCCGGCTCCTTCTGCGGCAGGCCCGCGCGCATCGGAAAGTCGGTCTTCGGCAGGTAGAGCGTCTCGGAATAGTCGCGGGCCGTGGTCTCGGCAGGCGAAGTCGCGTCGGTCATCTGGGGGCTCGTCGAATCTGGGCGTGGCATTCTTGCGGTGACGGCGGCGCGGGCGGCGGCGCGGACCGGAACCGGTCCGCACGTGCATCCGCGCCCTTCCCGGCCCCGGCGCCTGTCATCAGGCGCGCGGAACCGGGCCGGTAATTCGACCGGCCGACGCTCCGCGGAAAATGGCAGCAGGGGCTCGCATGCGCATGCGGCTTTCTACAGTCCGCGGCCGCGGAAATAAAGCGAAACCCGCGCGACGACCTCGCCGGCCCTCAGCCGGACAGCAGCACGGCGTCGAGGCCGGAGAGCGGCGTCATGGTCGACAGCACGGCCCGCGCCTCGGCGCTGTCGCGGTCCATCTGCGCGACGAGCGCCTCCACGCTGTCGAACTTCCGCTCGCCGCGCAGCCGCGCCACCGGGGTCACCCGCATCGTCCGGCCGTAGAGATCGCCGGCAAAGTCGAACAGGAAGGTCTCGAACAGCGGCTCCCCGTTGTCGAAGGTCGGTCGCCGGCCGTAGCTCGCGACCCCCGGATGGCGTTCGCCGCCGACCTCGGCCATCACCGCGTAGATGCCGTGGGCGAGGCCATCGCCGACGGGAAGGCGGACGTTGGCGGTGGGGTAGCCGATGGTGCGGCCGCGCTTGTCGCCGTGGCGGACATCGCCCTCGAAGAACCAGCGATAGCCGAGCAGACCGGCCGCGCCCGAGATGTCGCCGGCGGACAGGGCCGCGCGCACCCGGCTGGAGGAGACGACCTCGCCGCCCTCGTCGGTGAACGATCCCACCACCGACACGCCGAAGCCGCCGGCGGCCCCCGCCGCGCGCAGCAGGTCGGCGTCGCCGGCGCGTGCCGCGCCGAAGCGGAAGTTCCAGCCGATCACCGCGTGGCGGGCGCCGAGCGCGTCGACGACGATCCGGTCGATGAAGTCGCCGGCGCTGCGCGCGGCAAAATCGGCCGTGAAGGGAACGACGACGAGGCCGCCGAGACCGAGTGCCGCGGCGATGCGGGCCTTGGCCGCCGGCGGCGTCAGGCGGAACACCGGCGCGTCGGGCCGGAACAGGGTGCGCGGGTGCGGCTCGAAGGTCAGCATCAGCGCCGGGACGCCGAGGTCGGCGGCCGCGCGCAGCGCCTCGTCGATCACCGCCTGATGGCCGCGGTGCATGCCGTCGAAATTGCCGATCGCCACCGCCGCGCCGCGCAGGGCATCCGGCAGATCGTCGAGGGCGCAGACCGGGAACGGCGCGTCTGGGAGGCTGTCGGGCGGGGAGCCGGTCACTGGGGGGCCCGTTGTCTGGAAGAATGTCAGGTCGGCGCGAACCTGCCCGCGCGCGCGCGCCGGTCAAGCGGCCCGTGTCCGGCATCCGGAGCAGGCACTCCGGATCAGGT
Organism: Methylobrevis pamukkalensis; assembly: GCF_001720135.1. GTDB lineage: Bacteria > Pseudomonadota > Alphaproteobacteria > Rhizobiales > Pleomorphomonadaceae > Methylobrevis > Methylobrevis pamukkalensis. Next base: position 841 of record NZ_MCRJ01000017.1, on the reverse strand, counting down.
GGCAGGTTCGCGGATATCCACTGTCGGCATCCGCCGGATGGCGACGCCCCTCCCCGGTCAGCTCGCCGCGAGGATCGCCGGCTGCAGGTCGGCGCGGCGCGGCACCATCACCGTGGCCTCGCCTTCGAGAACGATGGTCGCGTCCACCCGCGCCTCGCAGGCGAGCAGCACCCGCGCGCCCTTGTCGATCAGGTCCGCGACTTCGACGCTGACGGCGATCACGTCGCCGATGCGCACCGGGGCGCGGAACTTCAGGGTCTGCGACAGGTAGATGGCGCCGGGGCCGGGAAGCCGCATGCCGAGGATCGCCGAGATCAGGCTGGCGGTGTAGAGGCCATGGGCGATGCGTCCGCCGAAGCGGGACTTGGCCGCGAAATGCTCCGAGAGATGGATCGGGTTGTGGTCGCCGGAAATCTGAGCAAAGCCGATCACGTCGGAATCGAGCACCGTCTTGAGATAGGTCTCGCGCATGCCGACCGCGAGATCTTCAAAGAAATGCGACGTGGTTTCCGGAAACGACATGGGTGCTGCTTTCCCTGAAGGTGGCCCGGCCAGGACCGGCTGCCGCGTCGGCATGCCGGCCGTCCAGCCCAGGCACCCGAGAACGCAGCGATCTTAATGCGCGGCGCGACCGGCCGGAGCCCGCGTATTGTCGCAGGCGATCTGCAAAGGTCTCGTTGCAACGGCCACGGCGCCGTTCTCTTGAGCGAAAGGCGACGAAGGCAACAGGAACCCCAGCGATCCAATTAACCGGTTTTTCAGTCCCGTGCGCTACTTTGCAGACGAGGTGGCGTGCGCGGCATCGCGAATTTGCCCTCCGAGGAACTGAAACGATACCGCC
>NZ_MCRJ01000016.1 GCF_001720135.1 Methylobrevis pamukkalensis | reverse complement strand
CGTCAGCGGCGGGTGCTGGCTCGTCGTGGATGACGTCCCCGACCCGGTCTGGCTGTCGGCGGGCGATTGCTTCGTCCTTCCGAGCGGCCGCCCCTTCGTGCTGGCGAGCGACCCCGGTCTGCCGCCGGTCGAGGCCAAGACGGTCTTCCCGCCGGCCCGCAACGGCGGAACCGTGACCGTCAACGGCGGCGGCGGCGTGTTCCTCGCCGGCAGCCGCTTCGAGGTCGCCGGGCATCATGCCGCGGTGCTGCTCCGGCTGCTGCCCCCGATCATCCGTCTCGGTTCCGAGATGGAGCAGGCGGCGCTTCGCTGGACGGTGGAGCAGATGATGCGCGAACTCCACGAGGGACAGCCCGGCGCGACCTGATCGCCCAGCACCTCGCCCACATGATGCTGGTCCAGGCACTCCGGCTCCACCTCCGGGAAGGGACCCCGACCAGGGTCGGCTGGCTGGCAGCCCTGGCCAACGGTCAGATGAGCCGGGCGCTCGCCGCCATCCACGCCGACCCTGCCCGACGGTGGGCGCTCCAGGACCTGGCGGCGACCGCGGGCATGTCCCGCTCGACCTTCGCACTCCGCTTCCGCGAGACGGTCGGCGAAACTCCGATGGACTACATCGCCCGCTGGCGCATGCTGCTCGCCGCGGACCGCCTGTCCAACACCGACGAGCCGTTGACCGCCATCGCACTCTCGCTCGGCTACGAGTCCGAGAGCGCCTTCAGCACCGCCTTCAAGCGGGTGATCGGATGCTCGCCTCGGGAGCATTGCCGCAGGATGGGGACGGCGGCCTCCGATGCGCGCTCGGTCAGGGCCGCGGTCCGTGCGGATCCACGCGGGTAGGTCCACCCGAACGGCCGCTCCATGCCGTCCGGGCTGCTCCCCTTGGCCGGCGAATGACGCCGAGCCGGAGGGCGGGGAACCTCGGTCGAGGCACCGGTGATCCGCACCGTCGGACGGCCGGTCCAACGACCGGAAAGGCCGCGCCGTGACACCGTCACGGCGCGGCCCGCGCGGGCATCGTCAGACTTGCAGCGCGGCGACGACCCTTTCGGGGAGGAAGGGCAGGTGGCGCAGCCGCACGCCTCCCGTCAGACGGGCGACGGCATTGGCGATCGCGGGCGCGATGGGTGGCAGGCCGACTTCGCCGATGCCGCCGGGCCGGCTCCCCGGCGTCTCGATCACGGCCACCTCGACCGGTGGAGCCTCCGACATCCTCAGGACCCGGTAGGTGTCGAAGTTCCTCTCCTGGACCTCGCCATTCACGACGGTGATGCGCTCGTAGAGCGCATGGCTGATGCCGCCGATGACGGCCCCCACGACCTGGGCTTCGATGTTGCGCGGCTGGATGGCGATGCCGGGATCCACCGCGCACCAGACCCTGTGAACCCGGATCTCCCCGCTCTCGCGGTCGAGCGACACTTCGGCCACTTCGGCGCAATGCGAGCCGAACGTGTCGGAGTAGGCGATCCCGAGGGCTCGCCCCTCACGCGGCCGGTCCCATTCGGCCATCTCGGCGACCCGGCGGACGACCTCGCGGGCGCGCGGCTCCGCCGCCAGGAGATCGAGCCGAAGGGCGACCGGATCGAGCCCCCGGGCCGCCGCCACCTCGTCGAGGGCACACTCCACGGCGAACTTGACGTAGCCCGCGCCGACGCCGCGCCAGAAACCGACGGGCTGACCGTCGTCCTGCCGCAGATACTCCACGAGGTGAGCGGGAACCGCGTATCTCAGGTCGGAGCCTTCGGTGATGACGTCGTCCTTGCCGCCGTCGGCCGCGAACATCTCCGGCAGCGTGCGGGCGAAGATGGAATCGGCCACCACCCGGTGCCGCCAGCCGACGATGCGTCCGGCCGAGTCGAGCCCGATTCGGATCGATTGGGCTTCGAGCGGCCGGTACTTGCCGTGGCGGACGTCGTCCTCCCGGCTCCAGATCACCTTGACGGGCCGCCCTCCGCTCTCGCCGGCCAGCCGGACGGCGTCCTCCACGAAATCCATCTCCGCCTTGCGGCCGAAGCCACCGCCGAGAAGCAGGGTATGGACGTCCACGTCGGCGGGATCGACGCCCGCGAGGGCCGCGGCGACCTGCTGGTGCCCCGTCGGCCCCTGGGTCGGTGCCCAGATCTCCACCCGGCCGCCGGCGATCCGGGCGGTCGCGTTCATCGGCTCCATGGCCGCGTGGTGGACGAGATCGCTGCGGTAGTCGCTTCGATCACCCGGTCCGCACCGGCGATCGCCGCCATGGCATCGCCCGTCGAGCGCATCGCGACGCCCGTCCGATCCGCGTTGCGCGCCAGCGCGGTGTAGGCGTCGAGCCGTTCCGCGCTCGTGTAGGAGGATGCCTTCGAACTGCCGTACCAGGACACCTTCAGGAGGTCCTTGGCGCGCCGGGTCGCCTCCACCGTCGTGCCGATCACGCCGACGCCGTAGGGCAGCGTCACGATCTTCACCAGGCCCGCGACGGCCCCGGCCTCCGTGTCGTCCACGACCGCCGGCCGATCCCCCGGGACCGCGCCCGCAGCACCGCGCCGTAGAGCATCCCTGGCAGTTGGACGTCGATCCCGAACACGGCGGCGCCACGAACCTTGGCGGGGACGTCGATCCGGCCGATGTCGCGCCGACCGATGTAGCGCCACCGCTCGGCGGGCTTCAGGTCGGCGTCGGTCGCCTCGGGCAGGGGTGCCGGAAGCGCTCCCGAGGCCGCGATCTCGCCATAGCCGAGCGATCGTCCGGAGCGCGGATGCAGGACGCGGCCGGGTTCGGTGGTCAGTTCGTCCGCAGGAGCATCGAGCACCGCGGCGGCACCGGCGATCAACACCATGCGTGTCTGGGCGCCGATCAGCCGCAGCGTGTCCCAGTAGCCGCGGACCGCCTCGCTGCCGCCCGTGAGCTGGATCCCGTAGAAGCCCGGGTTGCCGAAGTTCTCTGCGTCCGACGGCGCCTGGACGACCCGCACCTGGTCCCAATCGGCATCCATCTCGTCGGCGAGGACGAGCGGAAGCGTGGTCATGACGCCCTGCCCCATCTCCGCCGCCGGCGAGATGATGCTGACCGCGCCGTCGGCCGCGATGGCCACCCAGGCGTTCGGCCTGAAGGGCCCGGTCGGAAGGTCCGCCGGCACGGCCGCGTGACCCGCGTGGGGAAGGAGGGCGATGGCGACGGTCAGGCCGCCGGCCGAGACGAGAAAGGATCGGCGCGAGAGCACCGAAGTCCGGACGTGCGGTCCATTCATGATCAGGCCTCCCTGGACGCACGCTCGATGGCGGCGATGATTCCGGCGTAGGTGCCGCAACGGCAGATGTTCCCGTCCATGGCGTCGACGATCTCCTGCCGGCTCGGGCTGGGTGTGGTGGCGAGAAGAGCGGCGGCCTGCATGATCTGCCCGGACTGGCAGTAGCCGCATTGCGGAACCTGCTCCTCGATCCAGGCGCGTTGCAGCGGATGAGTCCCGTCCGGCGAGAGCCCCTCGATCGTGGTCACCGCGCGCCCGTCCACGTCCGCGACGGCGGTGACGCAGGACCGCACGGCCTCGCCGTCGACGTGGACCGTGCAGGCCCCGCATTGCGCCATGCCGCAGCCGAACTTGGTGCCGGTGAGCTTGAGATGTTCGCGGATGATCCAGAGGAGCGGCGTATCCGGCTCGGCGTCGACGTCGACGCTCCGCCCGTTGAGGATGAAGGCAGGCATTCCATTCTCCTGAGATGTCTTGGGAAGGTTGAGGGAACCGTAGCGGGCGCGACGCGGTAGGGATGCGCCGCGACCGGGCGCATTCCGCCGGCCGCGCTAGCTGCCGGGGCATTCAGCGCTGCCGGGTGATGAAGGCGATCAGCGCCCGGCGCTGGCCCTCGTCCGTGATCCGCACGGTCATCAAGGTTCCGGGCACGAGGCGGCGCGGATCCGCGAGGAAAGCATCGAGCGTCGCCCGATCCCACACCAAGCCGGAGCTCCGCAGCGCCTCCGAGAAACGGAATCCCGGCACGCTTCCTGCCGGTCGGTCGGCAACCCCGGCAAGGCTCGGACCTGGCTTGCGGGCCGCGCCGTCGAGCGTGTGGCAGGCGCCGCAGCGTTGCCCGAACAACCGTTCTCCGTCGGCGTCCTGTGCGAGCGCCGCAGCGGGTATCGTCGCGGCAACCAACGTCGCCAAGGCCGCCGTCTTGGGCCAGCCGGCCCCGGTCCGGCGGGTCGTGACCCTGTCTCCGTTGTTTCGATCGGACTGCATCCTGCCTCCTCTCAGCCCCACGTGGATCCTAGGGAGGGAGGCGGGCGATCATCCATACGCGGCCGTCTCTGAAATCTTGGCAATCGTCCTCAGGATGCCGATGGCGGCGAACCGACGGACTCCATGCACCGGAGCGCCAAGCCGGCGGCCGGACAGGATCACGCCAGGGCACCCCTTGCGACCGCCGCCTCGCACCACGCCCGGAAGCTGGTGCGCGTCGTGTTCTCCGGCGTCCGGGCGACGACGTTGTCCATCCCTTCCGCCTTGGCCGTCATCATCGCCGCATAGCCTTCGACGAAGGCCGCGGATGCGCCGCGTCGCGCCATGGCCCCCGCGTAGTCTGCGACGGTGACCGGACGAAAGGCGATCGGGCGTCCGAGCACCTCCGACAGGATGCGGGCCTGGTCCGTCGGAGAGAGATCCTCCGGTCCGAGCACGGCCCGGTCGCCCCGGCCGCCCCAGGACCGGTCGAGGAGCAGGTCGCATGCCGCCTTGGCGATGTCGGCGGTGGCGGCGGTCGGCCGGCGGGCGTTGCCGTCGTCCGGCCAGGAAAAGTAGCCCTCGCGGATCGCCGGGGCTTGCCGGAGCATGTTGTCCATGAAGGAGGGCATCGTCAGTGCCCGAAAGGCGGTCCCGGTCGCCGCGAGCAGGTCGTCCATGTCGAGCGACGCAGTGACGAGGCCCGCCCGCCGCTCCCAGGGTGTGTTCCGGCCGAGCGCCGAGATCGACACCACGTGGCCGACGCCGTGACGGACGATCGCCTCCGCCGCCGGACGGGAGAAGTCGACATAGGCCGCCTCCAGGCTCGTCGCCGTGACGTTCGGGGGGAGCAGCCAGAACACGGCCTCGGCGCCCTCGAAGGCGTAGCCGACCACCGCCGGATCGCCATGCGAGCCGACGACGACCTCGACCGACGCACGCACGGCCGGATCGAGACGCGCCGGGTCACGGACGATGATACGGACCCGTTCGCTCGAATCGACAAGACGCACCGCCAACTGGCGGCCGATGGTTCCGGTCGGAGCGGTAAGGACGATCATGCGGAGGCACCTCGGTTGCCGGACTTTTGAAGTCCGTTTCGCAAGGCATCGTAGCTCGCGAGAAGATCGGCGATCCATGCTCGCCGGTCCATGTTCTCTTCGTCATCGTCCGCTGTTCGTATCCGCCCACGTCGATGGCTTGGATGCGGAGCGAAGGTTGGCTTGGGCGCGGTATGGCAAGCTATTCTGCAGTGTTCGCATCTAGTAGGCTGTCGAGTGTTGCCGATCCATGCGGGATTCTTTTCCGGCTACTGCATTTCCTCGAACGCTGCTGGCCAACGCCAATGACGGTGATCCTCCACAGCAGCATCTTGGTAGCGATTGGGCTGGAAGCGAGACACCTGCCTCCAGGGCGCAGTGAGGCGCGCGAAACTCGAAACTTACCTCTTGCAAGCGGCAGCGCTCATCGGCAACGCCGCGCTCTGGATGCGTGAGGTCAGATCGACGGCCGGCCCAGCAGGACGCCGGTTAGGCCGCCGTTCCTTCGAATGGCATGACGCGTTTCCGGCTCAGATGATTCCCCAATCCCTGCCCAGCAGGAACCGCCTCTCCGCCGGATCCGACGGGGGCGTCGCACCCGGGCGATCATCGCCAGCCTCCTCGCTACCGCCAAGCTCACGGGCTTCGATACCGCCGCAGGGCTCGCCTGCACGCTGCGCATTGTGAACGGAAGGCCGAACAGAAGTCTCCGCGCCGTCCCCAGACCACCGTAGATCCTGCGGGGTCGAAAAGAGGCTACAAACGCGGCGGAACATAAAGATCGCAGGCCTCTCTTTCGGCGGCGGTCCTGGGCGGAGCCGGGGCGATGGATGTCGCTGTCGAACTAACGCGCAAGAATGGTCGGTTTTTCGACCCTTATGAGCAAAATGAGTCGCGCGTACAGGGCTAAATGGAGAACGAAAATCGGGAAAAGCCGCTCTCGGGATCCACGCTTATGGGCGAAGTGACACCGAGGTCCCCTCGCCATGCACCGGCCCGCGACACGCGCGTGCGATGGCTCTGCGCATCATGCCGGCGTCGCGAACTCGAATCAGATCACGCGCGTCTCATTCCCACACAGCGTCTGGCCCGTGTTCGTGCCCACGCACGTTCACGCCGATGGGTCATCCGGAATTTGACATGTCGCATTCATGTTGATATCAACTCTTTATTGCTGACGCGTCCGGCAGACCCGCTCGAGGCGCGCGACCCATTTGCACCGACTGACACAGCGCCCGATCTGTCGTCGTCAGAGCAGGCATCGGCGAGCCCAATCCAGACCAGATTCGCAGCGGAGAAAAGCGGATGGCGACGAAGGTTCTCGTTCTCCTCGGCACCAACAAGGGCGCCTTCATCCTCGAAAGCGATGCGGCGCGGCGCGACTGGACGACCCGCGGCCCCTTCTGCGACACATGGCCGATCCATCACGTCGTCGCCGATCCGGCCACCGGCGCGATCCATGCCGGCGGCGGCAACGGCTGGACCGGCGCGGCGGTGTGGACCTCGCGCGATCTCGGCGCGACGTGGACGCATTCCGGCGACGGCATCGCCTATGGCGAGGGCGAGCCGGCGATCAAGTCGGTGTGGAGCCTGGCCGCCGCCCATGGCCGCCTCTACGCCGGCGTCGAGCCGGCCGGCCTGTTCGTCAGCGACGATGGCGGCGAGACCTTCACCCATGTCGCGGGGCTGCGCGACCATCCGAGCCGACCCGAGTGGCAGGGCGGCGGCGGCGGGCTGATCCTGCATTCGCTGGTGCCCGACCCGGACGATCCGGACAGCCTTCACGTCGGCATCTCGGTTGCGGGCGTGTTTCACACCGCCGACGGCGGCCGCAGCTTCACCGCCCGCAACCGGGGCACCCGCTGCGATTTCAATCCGGAGGACCAGCGCTATCCGGAGCACGGCCAGTGCGTCCACAGCGTCGTGCGCGCGCCCGGCAGCGGCGGCCGGCTCTACCAGCAGAACCATTGCGGCATGTACCGCTCCGACGACGGCGGCGCCGGCTGGGACAGCATCGAGGCCGGCCTGCCGTCGAGCTTCGGCTTTCCGGTCGCCGTTCATCCGCGCGATCCGCAGACGGTCTATCTCGTGCCGCTCAACGGCGACGTCGACGGCCGGTTCATGCCGGACGCCAAGGCCGCGGTCTGGCGCAGCCGCGACGCCGGGGCCACCTGGACCGACCTGCGCTGCGGCCTGCCCCAGGACCACGCCTATCTCTGCGTGCTGCGTCAGGCGCTCGCCACCGACCGGCTGGACCCGGCCGGGGTCTATTTCGGCTCGAACTCGGGGGCGCTGTTTGCCAGCGCCGACGAGGGCGACAACTGGCGCCTGATCGCGCAGCACCTGCCGATGATCATGTCGGTGGAAACGCTGGTCATCGACGACTGAGCCGTGACGTCACGGGCGTCACACACCGGGTGTCAGGCGCCGGGGGGGGGGGCCGCCCGCCAGGCGACCATGGCCGCGGCGAGATCCTCGACCGCGACGCCGACCCCCTTGAACAGGGTGATCTCCCCGGCCGAGCGTCGCCCGCCCCGGCCGGCGCAGAGATCGTAGAGCGTGCCGGCAATGTCGTCCTTGCCGAGTACGCGGGCCGCGATCGGCGCGATCAGGTCGCCGGATTCGGCCAGCGCCGCCTCCGTGTCGATGTAGACCGTGCTGCGGGCGATCGCCGCGTCGTCGGCCTCGCGCATCTGAGGCGTGAAGGAGCCGATCAGGTCGAGATGCTGGCCCGGTCGCAGCCACTCGCCGCGGATCACCGGGGTTTCGGCCAGCGTGGCGCAGGAGAGGATGTCGGCCCCGGCCACGGCCGTCTCCAGGTCTTCGGTGAACTGGGCCGCAACTCCGCGTCCACGCAGGGCCTCGACCAGGGCCACCCCCGCCGCGGCGTCGGGTTCCACACCGTCACCTCGTCGATCGGCCGCACCGCGCGGAACGCATCGAAGAGTTCGCTGCCCACCCGGCCGGCACCGACGATCAGCAGCCGGCGGGCGTCCGGCCGGGCCAGCCGGTCGGCGGCGAGCGCTGCGGCGGCGGCGGTGCGGCGGCAGGTCAGCGTGCCGCCGTCGAGCAGCGCCAGATGCGCGCCGGTCGTCTCGTCGAAAAAGAAGATAGCTCGCCGTCACCGCCGCAAGGCGCGCGCGGCGTTCCCGGGCGTCACGTTGACGATCTTGACGCCGCCGAAGCCTGCTGCGCCCTGCCCCGCCCCCTGCCAGGCCGGCATCAGCAGCAGCACCGCGTCCGGCTCGCCGCGGCGCGCCATGACGTGGTGGTGGCGCAGCGGCGCGGCGACCCTGGCCGCGAAGATCTCCCGCAACCCGGCCACGAGGGCCGGGTAGGGCAGTGCCGCCGCCGTTTCCTCTGCCGAATAGACGCGCATCTGGCTGTTCTCCCGCTTTTGCCTTGCCCATCCGTAGCTTGCGCGGGCCGAGCAGCCAAGCCGGATCAGCATCGCCGAAGACCGCCGTGAAAAATCATTCTAATCATATAGTATGACTATTGAGTCCGGCGCGGCTTTCGCCTAGCTTGCCTTCCACCGCCGCAAGAGAGGTCCGAGAGAGACCCCTGCCGCGGCGCCAACGGGAGGAAAGTCATGACCATGAAGGCACTCTTCTGTGCGACGGCGCTTGCCGCCGTGCTCGCTGCCCCGGCGCTCGCCGCCGACCTGACGGTCGGCTTCTCGCAGATCGGCTCCGAATCCGGCTGGCGCGCCGCGGAGACCTCCGTCACCAAGATCGAGGCCGAAAAGCGCGGCATCGACCTCAAGATCGCCGACGCCCAGCAGAAGCAGGAAAACCAGCTCAAGGCGGTTCGCTCCTTCATTGCCCAGGGCGTGGATGCGATCTTCATCGCGCCGGTCGTCGCCACCGGCTGGGACAACGTCCTCGAGGAAGCCAAGGACGCCGAGATTCCGGTGATCCTGCTCGACCGCACCATCGACACCGCCGATGACAGCCTCTACCTCACGGCCGTCACCTCCGACACGGTCCACGAGGGCAGGGTCGCGGGCGAGTGGCTGGCCAAGACCGTCGGCGACAAGGACTGCAGCATCGTCGAGCTTCAGGGCACCGTCGGCTCCTCGCCGGCGATCAACCGCAAGAAGGGCTTCGACGAGGCGATCGCTTCCCACGCCAATCTCAAGATCATCCGCACCCAGACGGGCGACTTCACCCGCACCAAGGGCAAGGAAGTGATGGAGAGTTTCATCAAGGCGGAGAACGGCGGCAAGAACATCTGCGCCCTCTACGCCCACAACGACGACATGGCCGTCGGCGCGATCCAGGCGATCAAGGAAGCCGGCCTCAAGCCCGGCACCGACATCCTCGTCGTGTCGATCGACGCGGTTCCGGACATCTTCAAGGCGATCGCCGACGGCGAGGCCAACGCCACCGTCGAGCTGACGCCGAACATGGCCGGCCCGGCCTTCGACGCCCTGATCGCCTTCCGCGACGCCGGCACCAAGCCGCCGAAGTGGATCCAGACCGAATCGAAGCTCTACACCGCCGCTGACGATCCGGCCGGCGAATACGAGGCTCGCAAGAATCTCGGCTACTGAGCCACGCTCCGTGCGGCCGTCACCCGGACCTCCTTCCGGGTGACGGCCGGACACCTGTTCCCGCGTGCGGACCGATCGGACGGCAGCCATGGACACCCCCCGCGCGGATGCGCCCCCCCTTCTGGACATCCGCGGCCTCACCAAGAGTTTCGCCGCCCAGCGCGCCCTCGACGGGGTCGATCTCACCCTGCGGGCCGGCGAGATCCATGCCCTGCTCGGCGAGAACGGTGCGGGCAAGTCGACGCTGATCAAGGCCGCCACGGGCATCATCGCCCGCGACGCCGGCACGATCCGTCTGGATGGCCGCGAGATCGATCCGAAGAGCGGTGCCGAGGCGGTGGCCACCGGCATCGCCACCGTCTATCAGGAGGTCAACCTCCTGCCGAACCTGTCGGTCGCGGAAAACCTCTATCTCGGCCGCCAGCCGACCCGCTTCGGCCTCGTGCGCAGCGCCGAGATGCGCCGCAATGCCCGCGCGCTTCTCGCCGGCTTCGGCCTCGACATCGACGTCGCCGCCCCGCTGGCGGACTATTCCGTCGCGATCCAGCACATCTGCGCCATCGCCCGCTCGGTCGACCTGTCCGCCCGCGTGCTGATCCTCGACGAGCCGACCGCCAGCCTCGACGTCCACGAGGTCGAGATCCTGTTCCGGGTGATGCGCGAACTGAAGAGCCGCGGCATCGGCATCGTCTTCGTCACCCACTTCCTCGATCAGGTCTATGCGATCTGCGACCGGATCACCGTGCTGCGCAACGGCCGCCTCGTCGGCGAACGCCCCGTCGCCGGGCTGCCGAAGCTCGAACTCGTGCGCATGATGCTTGGCCGCGAACTGGCGGAGGTCGAGACCCGTCGGCCCGAGCGCGATGCCGTCGCTGCCGACACGTCGATGCCGCTGGCCCGCTTCGACGCCTTCGGCCGCAGCCGCTATGTCGAGCCCTTCGAACTGGTGCTGCGGCGCGGCACGGTGGTCGGTCTTGCCGGCCTGCTCGGCTCGGGACGCACCGAGACCGCCCGCCTCGTCTTCGGCGCCGAGGCCGCCGACTGCGGCACCGCCACCGTCGACGGTACCACGGTACGGATCGGCTCGCCGCGCGACGCGGTCCGCCACGGCTTCGGCTTCTGCCCGGAGGAGCGCAAGACCGAGGGCATCGTCGCCGAGCTCACCGTGCGCGAGAACATCGTGCTCGCTCTCCAGGCGCGGCGCGGCTGGACCCGGCCGCTGCCCCGCCGCGAGCAGGACGAGATCACCGCGCGCTTCATCCGCCTGCTCGACATCCGCCCGGCCGATCCGGACCGGCCGATCGGCCTCCTCTCCGGCGCAACCAGCAGAAGGTGCTGCTTGCCCGCTGGCTGGCGACCGATCCGCGCCTGCTGATCCTCGACGAGCCGACCCGCGGCATCGACGTCGGCGCCCACGCCGAGATCATCCGCCTGATCCGCAAGCTCTGCGACGAGGGCCTCGCCCTGCTGGTCATTTCCTCCGAGATCGAGGAGATCGTCACCTACGCCGACGAGGTGATCGTGCTGCGCGACCGGCGCCACGTCGCCCGGCTCCGGGGCGACGAGATCACCGTGCCCGCTGTCGTCTCGGCCATCGCCGACGACGCGCAGGCGGCCTGAGGAGGAGCGACACCATGCCGATACGCCTCCCCCGCGCGGGCACCGCCCAGATCGCCGCCTTCCTCGCGATTCTTGCCATCAACTGGATGGTCTCGCCGCAGTTCTTCGATATCCGGCTTCAGGACGGCCGGCTGTTCGGCAGCATCATCGACGTGTTCAACCGCGGCGCCCCGGTTGCCCTGCTGGCGATCGGTATGGTGCTGGTGATCGCCACCCGCGGCATCGACCTTTCGGTCGGCGCGGTGATGGCGATCGCCGGCGCCATCGCCGCATCGCTCGCCGACAGCCAGCCGGTGTGGGTGTGCCTTGCCGCCGCACTGGCCGCCGGTGCGGTCTGCGGTCTTTGGAACGGCCTCCTCGTCGCCATCTTCGGCATCCAGCCGATCGTCGCGACCCTGATCCTGATGGTGGCCGGGCGCGGCATCGCCCAGCTGATCACCGAGGGGCGGATCGTCACCTTCGCCTCGCCGGATCTGGCGGCCCTCGGCGGCGGCGCGCTGCTCGGGGTGCCGATGCCGGTGGTGCTCACCGCGATCGCCCTGATCGTCACCCTGGCGCTGGTGCGCGGCACCGCGCTGGGGCTGATGATCGAGGCGACCGGCGCCAACGCCCGCGCCAGCCGCCTTGCCGGCATCGACACCACGGCGATGACCGTCGCCGTCTACGTGTGGTGCGGCATCTGCGCCGCCCTCGCCGGCGTGGTTGCCGCCGCCGACATCCGCGGCGCCGACGCCAACAACGCCGGCCTGTGGCTGGAGCTCGACGCCATCCTCGCGGTGGTGATCGGCGGCACCTCACTGTTCGGCGGCCGCTTCAGCATCCCGCTCGCCGTCGTCGGCGCGCTGATCATCCAGGCGATGAACACCGGCATCCTCCTGTCCGGCTACCGGCCGGAGCTCAATCTCGTCGTCAAGGCGATGGTGGTGCTCGCCGTGCTGCTGATCCAGTCGCCGCGCCTTGCCGACATCCGCGCCTACCTGTCGCCGAGGAGGGCGAGGTCATGAGCCGCCGTCACCTGCCCGTCGCGGTCACCACCGCCGTCTTCCTCGCGGGCTTCCTGTTCTGCTCGCTGCAGTTCGAGAATTTCGCCTCGACGCGCGTCGTCATGAACCTCCTGACCGACAACGCCTTTCTCGGCATTCTCGCGGTCGGCATGACCTTCGTGATCATCTCCGGCGGCATCGACCTGTCGGTCGGCTCGGTGATCGGCTTCACCACGATCTTCCTCGCGCTCGCCATCGGCAGCTGGGGGATGCCTCCCCTCATCGCCTTCGTGCTGGTGCTGGCGATCTGCGCCGCCTTCGGCGCGACGATGGGCGCGCTGATCCACCATCTGGAGATGCCGCCCTTCATCGTCACGCTCGCCGGCATGTTCCTCGCCCGCGGCGCCGCCTTCCTGATGTCGACGGAATCGATCCCGATCGACGCGGAGCTCTACTCGCAGATCGCCAGCTTCTCGGTGCGCCTGCCCGGCGGCGGCCGGCTGCGGATCATCGCCATGATCATGCTGGCGACCTTCCTCGTCGGCGGCCTCTTGCTGCACTTCACCCGCTTCGGCACCAACGTCTACGCCCTCGGCGGCAGCCGCAGCGCGACGACGCTGATGGGCGTGCGCACCGGGCCGACCACGATCGCGGTCTACATGCTCTCCAGCCTGCTCGCCGGCCTGTCGGGCATCGTGTTCTCCTTCTACACCGGCGCCGGCTACTCGCTGGCCGCGGTCGGCGTGGAGCTCGACACCATCGCCGCCGTCGTGATCGGCGGCACCCTGCTCACCGGCGGCGCCGGCACCATCTTCGGCACCTTCGTCGGCCTGCTCATCATGGGCCTGATCCAGACCTACATCACCTTCGACGGCACGCTTTCCAGCTGGTGGGCGAAGATCGCCACCGGCATGCTGCTCTTCGCCTTCATCGCCTTCCAGCAGATGATGTCCGGGCTCTCCGGCCGCCTCCCCGGCCGGCTCGTCGCAAGGACCCCGAAATGACCACCCCCCTCGTCTTCATCCCGGCCGGTCGCGGCCATTCCAACCAGTCCGACGTCACCCGCACCCTCGCGATCGACATCATCTCCGGCCGCTATCCGGAAGGCGCCGGCCTGCCCCGGGACGCCGAGCTGTCGGCGATGTTCAACGTATCGCGCACCGTGCTGCGCGAGAGCATGAAGACCTTGTCCGCCAAGGGGTTGATTGCCGCGAAAGCCAAGGTCGGCACACGGGTGCGCGAGCGCGCCGCCTGGAACATGTTCGATCCGGACCTGCTCGCCTGGCATCTGGAGGCCGGCATCGACAAGCGCTTCATGCGTGACCTCGCCGACATCCGCCTCGCCGTGGAGCCGCGCACCGCCGCGCTTGCCGCCGAGCGGCGCACCGAGGAGATGGTCGTGGCGATTCGCGACTGGCTCGCCCGGATGCATGCCGCCCCGTCCGATTCGGCCGACTTTGCCGACGCCGACCTCGCGCTCCACCTCGAGATCGCCACGGCTTCCGGCAATCCGTTCATGCGCTCGATCGGCGCGGTGATCGAGGCGGCGCTGCGCGCCTCCTTCCGGCTCAGCGCCCCGGTCGAGGACGGCGACCGCAAGGCAACGCTCGCGGCCCACGGCGCCATCGTCGACGCGATCGCCGCCGGCGACGGCCAGGGCGCGGCCGACGCCATGACCGAGGTGATCTTCAACGGCCTGCGCCGCCACGGCAGCACGCCGTCACGCCCGCATCCCTACCGCCCCGCCTTCCCCGCCGGCAGCAGCGCCGCGGCCGCCCCGGCCACCCTCTTCCCAGCCCCTCCCATCGAGAGACCGCAGTCATGACAGACGGGCCCGACAAGAAGCCCCTGCGCAGCGCCGCCTGGTTCGGACGCCAGGACAAGATGGGCTTCTACTACCGCTCCTTCCTGAAGAACCGGGGCTTCCCGCAGGACCAGTTCGAGGGGCGGCCGGTGATCGGCATCTGCAACACCTGGTCCGAGCTCAATCCCTGCAACTCGCATTTCCGCACCATCGCGGAGCATGTCCGCTGGGGCGTGCTGGATGCCGGCGGCTTCCCGCTGGAGTTCCCGGTCTCCTCGCTCGGCGAGGTGACGATGCGGCCGACCGCGATGCTCTACCGCAACCTGGCCGCCATGGACGTGGAAGAGGCGATCCGCGCCCATCCGCTCGACGGCGTCGTGCTGCTGATGGGCTGCGACAAGACCACCCCGGCGCTGATGATGGGCGCGGCCTCCGCCGACCTGCCGGCGATCGGCGTCTCCGGCGGTCCGCAGCTGCGCGGCGTCTACCGCGGCCAGATCATCGGCTCGGGCACGAACATCATCTCGATGAGCGAGCAGCTGCGCGCCGGCGAGATCACCATCGACGAATTCCACGAGGCCGAGGCGGGCATGAACCGCTCGTCCGGCCACTGCATGACCATGGGCACGGCCTCGACCATGGCGTCGATGGTGGAAGCCCTCGGCTTCGGCCTGCCGGAAAACGCCGCGATCCCGGCGACGGACGCCCGCCGCAATCACCTCGCCCGCATGGCCGGCCGGCGCATCGTCGAGATGGTCGGCGAGGACCTGACGCCGTCGAAGATCCTGACCCGCCCCGCCTTCGAGAACGCGATCCGCGCGCTTGCCGCGATCGGCGGCTCCACCAACGCCGTCGTCCACCTGCTGGCGATCGCCCGCCGGGTCGGCGTCGACCTCACCCTCGACGACTTCGACCGCTTCGGCCGCGCCGTGCACTGCCTCGTCGACCTGATGCCGTCGGGCCGCTTCCTGATGGAGGACTTCTACTATGCCGGCGGCCTGCCGGTGGTGCTGAAGACGCTGGCCGAGCGCGACCTGCTGCACCGCGACGCGCTGACCGTCAACGGCCGCAGCATCTGGGAGAATGTCGCCGGCGCCACCTGCTGGAACGCGAGGTGATCACCTCCTTCGACGCCCCGTTCAAGCCGGATGCCGGCATCGCCATCCTGCGCGGCAACCTGGCCCCGGACGGCGCCGTGATCAAGCCGTCGGCGGCCTCGCCGGAGCTGATGGTCCACACCGGCCGGGCGGTGGTGTTCGAGACGGTGGAGGAGATGCACCACGGCGTCGAGGACGAGAGCCTCGATATCGATGCATCATGCATCATGGTGCTCAAGAACTGCGGTCCGAAGGGCTATCCGGGCATGGCCGAGGTCGGTAACATGCCGATCCCGACCAAGCTGCTCAGGGAAGGGGTGCGCGACATGATCCGCATCTCGGACGCCCGCATGTCCGGCACCGCCTACGGCACGGTGGTGCTCCACGTCGCGCCCGAGGCCGCCGCCGGCGGGCCGCTGGCGCTGGTGCGCAATGGCGACACCATCACCCTGGACGTGCCCGCCCGCTCGCTGCATCTCCACATCGACGACGCCGAGCTTGCCGCCCGCAAGGCCGCCTGGGTGCCACCCGAGCCGGCCGCCGTGCGCGGCTACACGAGGCTCTACATCGACCACGTGCTGCAGGCCGACCAGGGCGCCGACCTCGACTTCCTGGTGGGCCGCTCCGGCTCGCCGGTCCCCCGCGACAACCACTGAGATCCGAGGATGATGACCGCTCCTTCCGAAAAGACGGCCCCTTCCGCGCAGCGACCCTACCGCGGCGTCTTCCCCGTGGCGCCGACCGTGTTCGACGCCCGCGGCGACCTCGACCTCGACGGCCAGCGCCGCGCGATCGACTTCATGATCGACGCCGGCTCCCACGGCATCTGCATCCTCGCCAACTTCTCCGAGCAGTTCGTCCTCACCGACGACGAGCGCGAGACCGTGATGCATTGCGTGCTGGAGCACGTTGCCGGCCGCGTGCCGGTGATCGTCACCACCAGCCATTTCGGCACCCGCATCTGCGCCGAACGCTCGCGCCGGGCCGAGGCGGCGGGCGCCGCGATGGTGATGGTGATGCCGCCCTATCACGGGGCGACGATCCGCGTGTCCGAGGCCGGGATCTTCGACTTCTTCCGCGCCGTCTCCGACGCGATCTCGATCCCGATCATGATCCAGGATGCCCCCGTCGCCGGCACGCCGCTGCCCGCCGAGCTGCTTGCCCGGATGGCGAAGGAGATCGAGAACGTCGCCTATTTCAAGATCGAGACCGCGATGGCGGCGGCCAAGCTGCGCCGGCTGATCGAGATCGGCGGCGAGGCGATCGAAGGCCCCTGGGACGGCGAGGAGGCGATCACCCTGATGGCCGACCTCGACGCGGGGGCCACCGGCGCCATGACCGGCGGCGCCTATCCGGACGGCATCCGCCAGATCATGGATCCGTGGGCCGCCGGCGACCGGGCCGGCGCGATGGCCGCCTACCGGCGCTGGCTGCCGCTGATCAACTACGAGAACCGCCAGTGCGGCCTGCTCGCCGCCAAATCGCTGATGAAGGAAGGCGGTATCATCGCCTGCGAGGACGGCCGCGCGCCCATCGCCCCGCTGCATCCGGCGACCCGCGCCGGCCTGATCGAACTGGCCGCAGACCTTGATGCGCTCGTGCTGCGCTGGGGCAAATGAGGAATTGTTCATGACCATGCCCGCCACCGCCCTGACCGGCGCCCTGCTGATCGGATCGCGCGAGGAAAGCCGCGCCGAGACCTTCACGGCCTTCGACCCGGCCGCCAACGCGCCGCTGGAGCCCGCCTTCTCGGCCGCCGGCCCCGCCGACGTCGAGATCGCGACGAAGCTCGCCGCGGCGGCCTTCCCGGTGTTTCGCGAGACGGCACCCGAGGCGCGCGCCGCCTTCCTCGAGGACATCGCCGCGCGGATCGAGGCGATCGGCGACGATCTCATCCTGCGCGCCATGGCCGAGACCGGCCTGCCCCGCGGCCGGCTCGAAGGCGAGCGCGGGCGGCCTGCGGCCAGCTGCGGCTGTTTGCCAAACTCGTGCGCAGCGGCGAGTTCATCGAGCCGCGGATCGATCCGGCGATGCCCGAGCGCAAGCCCCTGCCCCGGCCCGACCTGCGCCTGCGCCATGTGGCCATCGGCCCGGTCGCCGTGTTCGGCGCCAGCAACTTCCCGCTCGCATTCTCGGTGGCGGGCGGCGACACCGCCTCGGCGCTCGCCGCCGGTTGCCCGGTGGTGGTGAAGGGCCATCCGGCCCACCCGGGCACGTCCGAACTCGTCGGCCGGGCGATCGTCGCCGCGGTTGCCGCCGCCGGCCTGCCGGAGGGCGTGTTCTCGCTGCTGTCCGGCCCCTCGAACGAGCTCGGCGGCGCCCTTGTCGCCGATCCGCGGATCGCGGCGGTCGGCTTCACCGGCTCGCGCGGCGGCGGCCTCGCCCTGATGCGCATCGCCGCCGGCCGCCCGGTGCCGATCCCGGTCTATGCGGAGATGAGCGCGATCAACCCGGTGTTCCTGCTGCCGGCGGCGCTTGCCAACCGCGCCGAGACGATCGCCACCGGCTTTGCCGGCTCGCTGACCATGGGCGCCGGCCAGTTCTGCACCAACCCCGGCCTGATCGTCGCCATCGACGGCGAGGGGCTGGACCGCTTCCTCGCTGCCGCAGCCACCGCCGTGGGCGCGGCCCCTGCCGCGACGATGCTGACGCCCGGCATCCGCGACGCCTATGACCGCGGCACGTCGGCGCTCGGCAACGCCGGCAGCGTCGAGACCCTTGCCCGGGGTGCGGAGGCAACTGCCAACGCCTGCCAGCCGGCGCTGTTTGCGGTCGACGCTGCGGATTTCATCGCCGATGACGCGCTCGGCAACGAGGTGTTCGGCGCCTCCTCGCTGGTGGTCCGCTGCCGCGATGTGGCCGAGATGCTGGCGGTCGCCGCCGATCTGGAGGGCCAGCTCACCGCGACGCTGCATCTCGACGCCGGCGACCACGATCTTGCTCGCCAGCTGCTGCCCGTGCTGGAGGACAAGGCCGGTCGGATTCTTGCCAACGGCTGGCCGACCGGCGTCGAGGTCTGTCACGCCATGGTCCACGGCGGCCCGTTTCCGGCGACGTCCGATCCGCGCTCGACCTCGGTCGGCACGCTGGCGATCCGCCGCTACCTGCGGCCGGTCTGCTATCAGGACCTGCCGGCCGAGCTGCTGCCGGACGCGGTGAAGCCGGACAATCCCTATCGCCTCGCCCGTCTGGTCGACGGCGTCCGGCAGGAGGCCGAGTAGCATGACGGATTCCGCCGCCGCCCCCATCCGGCTTGCGATCGTCGGCCTCGGCAAGATCGCCCGCGACCAGCACCTGCCGGCGATCGCCACCACGCCGGGCATCGATCTGGTGGCGGTCGCCAGCCGCAACGCCAGTCTCGAGGGCGTCGCCAACTTCCGCGACATCGACGAGATGATCGCCTCCGGTCTCGCCTTCGACGCGGTGGCGCTCTGCACCCCGCCGCAGGGGCGGTATCGTCAGGCGATGGCGGCGCTTTCCGCCGGCAAGCATGTGCTGCTGGAAAAGCCGCCGGGGGCGAGCCTGTCGGAGATCGGCCCGATGGTCGATCTGGCGGCGGCGCAAGGCGTGACGCTGTTTGCCACCTGGCATTCGCGCTTTGCGCCCGCCGTCGAGCCGGCCCGCGAATTTCTGGCGACGACCACGGTCCGCTCCCTGCGCGTCGACTGGAAGGAGGACGTGCGCCACTGGCATCCGGGACAGGCGTGGATCTGGGAACCGGGCGGCTTCGGCGTGTTCGATCCCGGCATCAACGCCCTGTCGATCGTCACGCGCATCCTGCCGCGGCCGTTCTTCCTCGACCGCGCCGAGCTGTTCTTTCCGGCCAACCGGGCGGCGCCGATCGCGGCCAACCTCGACTTCACGGATGCCGCCGGCCTCGACATCCGCGCCGAATTCGACTGGCGCCAGACCGGGCCGCAGACCTGGGACATCCAGGTCGCCACTGACGCTGGGAACGTGGTGCTGTCGGGCGGCGGCAAGCGGATGACCGTCAACGGCGAAGTGATGGTTGACGCGCCCGACGCCGAATACCGGGGCATCTACGCCCGCCTTGCCGCCCTCGTGGCGGAGAGCGCGAGCGACGTGGATCTCGCCCCGCTCACCCATGTGGCCGACGCTTCATGCTCGGCCGGCACAGTTTCGTCGAGCCGTTCGAGGACGGCTGACGGCATCGGCCCGCGAGGGGCGCAGAAGGAGGGCGACATCCCGGCCGCACCATCGGCCCGGAGAAGACACAGGGGGGAGACACGGCGGCGGCTGGAGGGCCGGCGCCCGACAGGAACACCGGACGGCGCCGCGGCGCCGCACCGGGACGCAAGGGGACCGGCAGGGGGGAGATCCTGCCGTAGCAACGATGCCGGAGCGACCACGCGCCGGCGCGCCATCAAAGGGAGAGAATCGCGATGAAATTCCTGACGACGACACTTGCCGCCCTCGCGCTCGGCGCGATGGCCTTCACCGGCGCCGCGATGGCGCAGGACAAGGGCACCGTGGGCATCTCGATGCCGACCAAGTCCTCGGCCCGCTGGATCGCCGACGGCGACAACATGGTCAAGGTGCTGACCGAGCGCGGCTACGGCACCGACCTGCAATATGCCGAGGACGACATCCCGAACCAGCTTTCGCAGATCGAGAACATGGTGACCAAGGGCGTCAAGGTGCTGGTGATCGCCTCGATCGACGGCACGACCCTGTCGGACGTGCTGTCCCAGGCCGCCAGCCAGGACATCAAGATCATCGCCTACGACCGCCTGATCAAGGGCTCGCCGAATGTCGACTACTACGCGACCTTCGACAACTTCCAGGTCGGCGTGCTGCAGGCGACCTCGCTGGTCGACGCACTCGGCCTCAAGGATGGCAAGGGCCCCTTCAACATTGAGCTGTTCGGCGGCTCGCCCGACGACAACAACGCCTTCTTCTTCTACGACGGCGCGATGAGCGTGCTGCAGCCCTTCATCGACGAGGGCAAGCTCGTGGTCCAGTCCGGCCAGACCGGCATGGACAAGGTGGGTACCCTGCGCTGGGACGGCGCGGTGGCCCAGGCCCGCATGGACAACATCCTGTCGGCCTACTACACGGACAAGCGCGTCGACGCGGTGCTCTCGCCCTATGACGGCCTGTCGATCGGCATCCTGTCGTCGCTGAAGGGCGTCGGCTACGGCTCGGGCGACATGCCGATGCCGGTCGTCTCCGGGCAGGACGCGGAAGTGCCGTCGGTCAAGTCGATCCTCGCCGGCGAGCAGTATTCGACCATCTTCAAGGACACCCGCGAACTCGCCAAGGTGACCGCCGACATGGTCGACGCCATGATGTCGGGCAAGGAGCCCGAGGTGAACGACACCAAGACCTACGACAACGGCGTCAAGGTCGTGCCGTCCTATCTCCTGAAGCCGGTCGCGGTCGACAAGACCAATTGGGAAGAGATCCTGATCGGTTCGGGCTACTACACCAAAGACCAGATCATGTGATCGGGGGCCGGTTGCGGCGAGCGGTCTCGTCACGGACGGGCAAGGCGGGTGGATGGGTCCACCCCTCTCCCCGTCCCTCCCCCACAAGGGGGAGGGGACGCGAGACGCACCGTCGCGGCTCATCCGGCCTCACGCCTCGACGCAAGGTCAGCCGTCGGGGAGTTCGCGCCTTCATCGTCCCCTCCCCCCTTGTGGGGAGGGACAGGGAGAGGGGTGAGCTCCGGATACCGACGACCCGGACCAGACGGACGGTGGACGCAGCCGCGCCCGCCGCCTCCTCCACATCGGGACAACGGCGCCAGAGACCCCCCATGACCCCCATCCTCGAAATGCGCGGCATCACCAAGCGGTTTCCCGGCGTCGTCGCCCTGTCCGACGTCAACTTCGAGGTCGCACCGGGCGAGATCCATGCCCTTGTCGGCGAGAACGGCGCCGGGAAGTCGACGCTGATGAAGGTGCTGTCCGGCGTCTATCCGCAGGGCAGCTACGAGGGCGCGATCGTCTACGACGGCGAGGAGCGCCACTTCCGGGGCATCAACGACAGCGAAGCCCTCGGCATCATCATCATCCATCAGGAACTCGCGCTGATCCCGCTGATGTCGATCGCCGAGAACATCTTCCTGTCGAATCCGCCGGCGCGCTTCGGCGTGATCGACCGCTCCGAGGTCTATACCCGCGCGCAGGCGCTGCTCGCCAAGGTCGGTCTCACCGAGAATCCGGACACGCTGGTGACCAACATCGGCGTCGGCAAGCAGCAGCTGGTCGAGATCGCCAAGGCCCTGTCGAAGAAGGTGCGGCTGCTGATCCTCGACGAGCCGACCGCCAGCCTCAACGAGACCGACAGCGAGGCGCTGCTGGACCTGCTGCTCGAGTTCAAGGCGCAGGGCATCGCCTCGATCCTGATCTCGCACAAGCTCAACGAGATTGCCCGGGTCGCCGACCACATCACCGTGCTGCGCGACGGCCGGACGGTCGATTCCATGGACTGCCGCGGCCAGGCGGTGGAGGAAGACCGGATCATCCGCTCCATGGTCGACCGCGACCTCGAGCACCGCTTTCCCAAACGCGAGCCGAACATCGGCGAGACCGTGTTCGCGGTGGAGAACTGGTCGGTCCATCACCCGCTGCACCCCGAGCGGCAGGTGATCCGCAACGTCGACTTCCATGTGCGCCGCGGCGAGATCGTCGGCATTGCCGGCCTGATGGGGGCGGGACGGACCGAATTCGCCATGAGCCTGTTCGGCCGCTCCTGGGGCCAGAAGATCAGCGGCACGGCGCGGATCGGCGGCAAGGTCGCCGACCTTTCCACGGTCGGGCGGGCGATCGCCGCCGGCCTTGCCTATGTCACCGAGGACCGCAAGCAGCTCGGCCTGCTGCTGGCCGAGGACATCCGCAAGAATGTCACGCTGTCCAACCTTCCCGCCGTCTCGCGCAACTACGTGCTCGACGACGTGGCCGAGCTCAAGGCGGCGGGCGACTACCGGGCGCGGATGCGGATCCGCTCCTCCAGCGTCTACCAGGAGACCGGCAAGCTGTCCGGCGGCAACCAGCAGAAGGTCGTCCTGTCGAAGTGGCTGTTCACCAGCCCGGAGATCCTGATCCTCGACGAGCCGACGCGCGGCATCGACATCGGCGCGAAATACGAAATCTACTGCATCATCAACGAGCTGGCAGACGCGGGCAAGGCCGTGATCGTGATCTCGTCGGAGATGCCGGAGCTGATCGGCATCTGCGACCGGATCTGCGTCATGAACGAGGGCGCCTTCGTCGGCGAGTTCTCGGGCGCCGACGCCACCCAGGAAAAGATCATGCGCTCGATCGTGCGCAAGGGGAGTGAAACGCCATGAGCGACAACACCGCCGCTCTCACCGAGAGCAAGCACAGCGGCTTCCTGAAGAACAACCTGCGCGAATACGGCATGCTGCTGTCGCTGTTCGCGATCATGCTGTTCTTCCAGTTCATGACGGACGGCACGCTGCTGCGCCCGCTGAACCTGACCAACCTGGTGCTGCAGAACAGCTACATCGTGATCATGGCCCTCGGCATGCTGATGGTCATCGTCACCGGCCACATCGACCTGTCGGTCGGCTCGGTCGCCGGCTTCATCGGCGCGCTCGCCGCGGTGATGATGGTCAACTGGGACGTGCCCTTCGTGATCGCGGTGATCCTCTGCCTCGTCGCCGGCGGCCTGATCGGCGCGGCGCAGGGCTTCTGGGTCGCCTATTTCAAGATCCCGTCCTTCATCGTCACGCTCGCAGGCATGCTGGTGTTCAAGGGCCTGTCGCTCGCCCTGCTCGGCGGCCAGTCGGTCGGCCCCTTCCCCACCACCTTCCAGAAGCTCTCGTCGGGCTTCATTCCCGAGCTCTTCCCGGGCGGCGGCACGCTCTATCCGACGTCGCTGCTCTGCGGCGGCGTGATCGCGCTGCTGCTGGTGTGGTTCAGCGTGAAGGGCCGGCGCCGCCAGGTCAGCCACGGCATCGAGACCGAGCCGCACGGCTTCTTCGTGTTCAAGAACGTGGTGCTGTTCGGCGTGATCCTCTACGCCACCTTCCTGATCGCCTCGCACCGCGGCCTGCCGAACGTGCTGGTGATCATGGGCATCCTGATCGCCGCCTATGCCTTCCTCACCTCGCGCACCACGCTCGGCCGGCAGATCTATGCCGTCGGCGGCAACGAGCGAGCGGCCAAGCTCTCCGGCATCCGCACCGAGCGGCTGACCTTCTTCACCTTCGTCAACATGGGGGTGCTGGCCGCGCTCGCCGGCCTGATCTTCGCCGCCCGGCTCAACACCGCGACACCGAAGGCCGGCCTCGGCTTCGAACTCGACGTGATCGCCGCCTGCTTCATCGGCGGCGCCTCGGCCTATGGCGGCGTCGGCAAGGTGACGGGCGCGGTGATCGGCGCGCTGATCATGGGCGTGATGAACAACGGCATGTCGATCCTCGGCATCGGCATCGACTACCAGCAGGTGATCAAGGGCCTCGTCCTGCTCGGCGCCGTCTGCATCGACGTCTACAACCAGCGCCGCTGAGGGGACGGTGTAGGCGTCCGCCTGCGCGGACCATGACACCGGAATGGGGCCCCATGTCGGGGCCCCAAGGCCCGCGCCTCACTCCCGGCCGGTCGCAAAACTGCCCGGGCTGGCCGGGAAGACGACCGTGCTCTGGCCGTTGAGGAACACCCGGTGGTGGATGTGGGCGTGGACGGCGCGGGCGAGCACCTGGCTTTCCACGTCGCGGCCGATCGCGACATAGTCGGCCGCGCTCTGGGCATGGGTGACGCGGGCGATGTCCTGCTCGATGATAGGGCCCTCGTCGAGATCCTGCGTGACATAGTGGGCGGTGGCGCCGATCAGCTTCACGCCGCGGCCATAGGCCTGCTTGTAGGGATTGGCGCCCTTGAAGCTCGGCAGGAAGGAGTGGTGGATGTTGATGATCCGCCCGGACATCTTCCGGCACACCGCGTCCGACAGCACCTGCATGTAGCGCGCGAGCACGATCAGTTCGGCGCCCGAGGTCTCCACCACCTCCATCAGCCGCGCCTCGGCGTCGGGCTTGTTGGCGCGGGTCACCGCGATGTGGTGGAACGGAATGTCGTGGTTGACGACCAGCTTCTGGAAATCGAAGTGGTTGGAGACGACGCCCACGATCTCCACCGGCAGGGCACCGATCTGCCAGCGATAGAGCAGGTCGTGCAGGCAGTGGCCGAAGCGCGACACCATCAGCAGCACCTTCATCCGGCGGCTCTGGTCGTGAAACTCGAAGTCCATGCCGAAAGGCTCGGCGACCGGGGCAAAGCCCGCGGCCAGCGCATCGCGGTCCGCCCCCTCCTCGCTGACGAAGCTGACGCGCATGAAGAAGCGGCCGGTGCCGAGATCGTCGAACTGCGCGCTGTCGGTGATGTTGCAGCCCCGGCCTGCAAGATAGCCCGAGACGGCCGCGACGATGCCGCGGGTGGATGGGCAGGAGACGGTCAGCACACAGGTGGTCATCGGCAAGCTCCCGGTGGATTGGTGGGTCGGGCGGCCCGCGCCGCCTTGCTGCACTGCGGGAGCGCTCATAGCAATCCGCGCCGGCATTCTCAACCGTCAAGAAAATCTTCTTCTCCAAAATCAAGCAGACGCACCGCTTCACGGGGCGCGGCCGAACGGCGGGCGACCCGCACCGGGAGCAATTGCCCTCTTTCTGAGCAGGCATAACGCGGGGGCAAAAAGCCGCAAAAATTGCTTGATAGGAAATAAAATTTAATATCAATATTGCCGCGAGCAGAGATCGGATGCGGAATCCGGCGCCCGGCGACGCAGACCCGTCACCGGAACGAGGATGGCCCGCGAGGAAACCGGAGACGAGAATGACGGCGATCTGGAGATTTTCGGTGCTGGCCGACCGCCACCGGGCGCTCGGGTCCAACCTTGAAGACTGGAACGGCATGGGCACGGCCTGGTCCTACGACAAGGACGCGATGGCCGAGTATGTCGCGATCCGCACCAGGGCCGGCGTGATGGACGTGTCGGGGCTCAAGAAGGTCCACGTCACCGGGCCGCATGCCTCGCAGGTGGTCGATCTTGCCACCACCCGCGACGTGGAGAAGATCTATCCGGGCCGTTCGGCCTATGCCTGCATGCTGAACGACGCCGGCAAGTTCACCGACGACTGCATCCTCTACCGCACCGGCCCCAACGCCTGGATGGTCGTCCACGGCTCGGGCAGCGGTCACGAGGAACTGACCAGGGCCGCCACCGGCCGGGACGTGTCGATCCGCTTCGACGACAATCTTCACGACATCTCGCTGCAGGGCCCGCTCGCGGTCGATTTCCTCGCCCCGCACGTGCCGGGCATCCGCGACCTTCCCTATTTCCATCACATGCAGACCCGCCTGTTCGGCGCGCCGGTGATGATCTCGCGCACCGGCTACACTGGCGAGCGCGGCTACGAGATCTTCTGCCGCGCGCAGGACGCCGGCATGATCTGGGACCGGATCGTCGAGGACGGCGCGCCGATGGGGATCATCCCCTGCCGCTTCACCACGCTCGACATGCTGCGGGTGGAAAGCTACCTGCTGTTCTACCCTTACGACAATTCGCAGATGTACCCCTTCGAGAATGAGCCCGCCGGCGATACGCTGTGGGAACTCGGCCTCGACTTCACCGTCAGCCCCGGCAAGACCGGCTTTCGCGGCGCCGAGGAGCATTATCGCCTCAAGGGCAAGGAGCGCTTCAGGATCTTCGGCGTGCTGATGGACGGCAAGGACGCGCCGAAGGAAGGCGCGGCGGTGATGTCCGGCGGCGAGAAGGTCGGCGTCGTCACCTGCGCGATGTATTCGCCGCTCGTCGAAAAGGCGATGGCGATCGCCCGGCTCGACGTGCCCTTCGCCGTCACGGGCACCGCGCTTCAGGTCGAGGGTCCGGACGGCCCGATGGACGCCACCGCCCAGCCCCTGCCCTTCGACGACCCGAAGAAGCAGAAGCGCACCGCCAAGGGCTGACGGTCATCGGCGCCACGTCGTATCCGAGACAAGGCACGGCGCTTGCAAATCCCTTCTCCCCGACGGGGAGAAGGTGCCCCGAAGGGGCGGATGAGGGGGCGCAGCGCCGCGATCCTCACCCGGCCAGCGCCCTCCCCCGCAGGGAGCGGCACACCAGCAACCTGTCACCTGACGGTCCAGACGAGTTCCGGTGCATGATCGAACCGACCATCCTCTCCCGGCCGACCTACGGCACCCTCGAGCCCCGCCCCGGCCGGGCGCATCTGCTTATTGCCGATGACGCCGGCAGCGCAGCGATCGTCGACCTGTTCGCCAGGGCCCCGGCGGACTTCCACGAGAGCGCCACGATCCTTAGCGTGACGAAGGATCTGTCCGGCGACGAGGCCGCGGCCCTGCACCGCCTCTCGCCCGCCACCCTGACGGCCTGCCCGGACATGCCGGCGATGCTGAACACTCTCGCCGGCCTGCTGGCAGAAGCCGGCATGGGTGTGCAGATCTATCTCGCCGGCACCGAGCCGCTGATCGGCCAGGCGATGCGCGTGGTGATCGAGGCCGGCATCGACCATTCGGCGATCGCCACCGAGCATCGCGGCTCGCTCGCCCGCCGTGTCCAGTGCGTCCACTGCAAGGGCTTCATGGACGAGGTCACCACCCAGCCGGTGACCTGCGCCCACTGCGGCCTGTCGCTGTTCGTGCGCGACCACTATTCCCGCCGGCTCGCCGCCTTCCAGGGCGTCTGCATCAATGCGGAGGACCAGAGCGAGATCGTCCCGGCCGAGGAGGTGTTCCGATGAGTTCGACCGCCCGCGCCCTGGCCGTCACCGTCGCCGATGTCATCGAGGTGACGCCGCTGGTGAAACGCTTCGAGTTCGTCTCCACTGACGGCGCGCCGCTGCCGCCCTTTTCCGGCGGCGCCCATGTGGTGGTGGAACTGCCCGACGGCGACCACCTGCGGCGCAACCCCTATTCCCTGATGAGTTCGCCGCGCGACCTGTCGCGCTACGCCATCTCGGTGCGGCGCGACGACGGCGGTCGCGGCGGCTCGCGCTATCTGCACGAGCAGGTCGTCCCGGGCATGGCGATGACCATCTCCGCGCCCGTGAACCTGTTCGCGCTCGACCTGCGCGCCCGCAAGCACCTGATGATCGCCGGCGGCATCGGCATCACGCCGTTCATCGCCCAGATCCACCAGCTGTCCGGCGGCGGCGCGCCCTTCGAGCTGCACTACAAGGCCCGCTCCGCGCCGCTCGCCGCCTACATGGACGATCTCGCCGCCCGCCATCCCGGCGCGGTCCATGCCTGCTGCTCGGACCGCGGCGAGGATCTCGACCTCGACACTCTCCTGACCACCCAGCCGCTCGGCACCCATCTCTATGTCTGCGGACCGGAGCGACTGATCGCCGGTGTCACCGCCCGCGCCGCCGCGCTCGGCTGGCCGGCCCGGCATGTGCATGTGGAGCATTTCGCGGCGCCTCCGCCTGGCCTGCCCTTCGCCGTCCGGCTCGCCGCTTCCAACCTCTCGATCACGGTGCGCGGCGAGCAGAGCCTGCTGGAGGCGATCGAGGAGGCCGGGGTCGATGCGCCCTATCTCTGCCGCGGCGGCGCCTGCGGCCAGTGCGAGACCGCCGTTGTGGCCTGCGACGGCACCCTGCACCACCACGACCACTGGCTGACGGACGCACAGCGCGAGACGGGCGACAGGATCATGCCCTGCGTCTCGCGCTTCACCGGCCGCCTTCTGACCCTCGACCGCTGACGCATCGGAGACGGACGCGATGACCATCACCTTCCGCACCGAGACCTTCCGCGACGACTTCACCTTCCGCAACAGCCCGGCCGGCATCCGCCGCTTCCCGTTCCCGTTCCACGAGGACGGCTACATGTATTCGGTGAACATCGAGCCGCACCGGCCGGGCGCGCCCGGCAGCGTGTTCGAGCACGGCTTCGACGTCGACGAGCATTACGTGGCGGAGATGGCCGACCGGGCGCTGGTGCTGGCCGAGGATCCGCTGCGCTGCCAGGCGCTGCCGCACATGGATCTGGCGTCCTGGGACTATCTGGAACTGGTGATGACCACGAAGGCGCGGGACTATCCCGAGCTGTTCACGCTGGAGACCGACGGCGACCGCTGGCACTGGACCAACCGGCCGCTCGGCATCGACGACCGCTTCACCTTCGGCGTGACGTCGACCCTGCCCTGCCCGCCGCTCGAATACATCGGCCGCCAGACCCAGGGCGACCACTGCCTGCTCGACCAGCGCGACAACAATCTCTGGATGGACGCCGGCATGGTGACCACCCAGGCCGACTGGTCGCTCGACTTCGACATCGGCATGAACTTCTTCGAGTGGCACGCCCCGGTGCCGCTCGCCCACGAGATGGGCGTGTTCCAGCGGGCGATCAAGTTCCTGACCAGCATCCCGCAGGGCCAGCCGTCGCGCCGGCTCAACTGGACGCTGACGGTGAACCCCCGGCTCGACACCAGCCCGGAAAACTATCCGAAGTGGGGACCGGACAAGCTGACGGTCACGCCGGACACGATCGGCGAGAAGATGCATCTGCGCGTGGAGCTGCAGACCTTCTGGCGCCTGCCGCGCTCTAACGCCCTCGTCTTCCCGATCCGCTGCTACCTGCTGCGCTTCGACGACCTGGTGACCATTCCGAAGTGGGCCCGGCGGATGCACCGCGTGATCCGCGACCTGCCCCCGGAACTCGTCACCTACAAGGGCATGTCGCGCTACCACCCGATGCTGGTCGAATGGCTGGCCGCGCACGATGACGGCGCGCCGACCTCGCCCGGCATCTTTCCGGACTGAGACAGAGCGCCTCGCCGCGTTGGCGGCCGGATCAGGGCACAGGAATCGTCGGGACGTCCCTCTCCCGTTGCGGGAGCGGAGGCCCGAAGGGCGGGTGTGGGGACGTGGCCGCGGCGCCTCTCGTCAGGCTGCCGCAAGGCCATCGTCTCCGCCCCGGTTACGCGGCGCGGAGACGGGCACGCTCCCAGCCGCTTGCGCAGTTTTCATAAGAACGAGGGGACTCCACAGCCATGACACGCGTTGCCATCATCGGGGCCGGTCCGTCCGGCATGGCGCAGATGCGCGCCTTCCAGTCTGCCGCCGCCAAGGGCGCCGAGATCCCCGAGATCGTCTGCTTCGAGAAGCAGGCCGACTGGGGCGGCCTGTGGAACTACACCTGGCGCACCGGCCTCGACGAATACGGCGAGCCGATCCACGGCTCGATGTATCGCTACCTCTGGTCCAACGGGCCGAAGGAATGCCTCGAATTTGCCGACTACACCTTCGAGGAACACTTCGGCAAGCCGATCGCCTCCTATCCGCCGCGCGCCGTGATCTGGGACTACATCAAGGGCCGCGTCGAGAAGGCCGGGGTCAAGGACTGGGTGCGGTTCCGCACGCCGGTGCGGCAGGTGACCTTTTCCGAAGAGACCGGCCTGTTCACCGTCACCGCCCACGATCTCGTCAACGACGCCGTCTACGCGGAGGAATTCGACTACGTGGTCGTCGCCAACGGCCACTTCTCGACGCCCAACGTGCCCGAGTTTGCCGGCTTCGAGACCTTCGGCGGCCGCGTGCTCCACGCCCACGACTTCCGCGACGCGCTGGAGTTCAAGGGCAAGGACATCCTGATCGTCGGCACGTCCTATTCGGCCGAGGACATCGGCTCGCAGTGCCACAAATACGGCTGCAAGTCCGTGACGATCAGCCACCGCACCAAGGCGATCGGCTTCGACTGGCCGGAGACCTGGACCGAGGTGCCGCTGCTGATGCGCGTCGACGGCAACGTCGCCACCTTCAAGGACGGCACGACGAAGCGGATCGATGCCGTGATCCTCTGCACCGGCTACCAGCACCACTTCCCCTTCCTCGCCGACGACCTGCGGCTGCGCACCGCCAACCGGCTGTGGCCGCTCGGCCTCTACAAGGGCGTGGTGTGGGAGAAGAATCCCAAGCTGTTCTACCTCGGCATGCAGGACCAGTTCTACACGTTCAACATGTTCGACGCGCAGGCGTGGTTTGCCCGCGACGTGATGCTCGGCCGCATTCCCCTGCCCTCCACCGAGGAAATGACCGCCGACAGCCTCGCCTGGCGGGCCCGCGAGGAGGCGCTGGACGGCGACCACGACATGATCTGGTTCCAGGGCGACTACACCAGGGAGCTGATCGAGATGACCGACTACCCGATGTTCGACATCGAGGGGGTCAACGAGACGTTCATCGCGTGGGAGCACCACAAGGACGAGGACATCATGGGCTACCGCAACAAGTCCTACCGCTCGCTGATGACCGGCACGATGTCGCCGCCGCACCACACGCCGTGGCTGGAGGCGCTCGACGATTCGCTGGAAGCCTACCTCCAGGTCGAGCTGCAGAAGGGCGCGGCCTGACCGCGCCGCCATGTCCGGAAGGTCCGATTTCGCGCCCGCGAATCCGGCCCGGAATTCGCATGGGCGGCGTCAGCAGATGATGTGCAGCGGAGCACCGCGCCATCATGCCCAGCAATCAGGCAGGCCGCGACGAAGACGCGTCCACCGCATTGATTTCATTGATATGCACAGGAAACAGGCAGAGCAAATTTTGGCCTTGTTTCTTCTCGCGAATGGATCATTCCTTACAAGAATAAAAAGAGGCGACAGCTCCACCACACGGGGACACACATGGAACAGCAACAGCTCCTGGACATGACCGCCAAGCTGGAGGCACTCGAAAAGTCTCTCAGCATGGCGACGACGATCAACGCCGAGGTCTTCTACTGGTGGTGCACCGCGCTGATGGTCGCCATCCACGCCGGCTTCCTCGCCTACGAGATGGGCGCCTCGCGCGCCAAGAATGCGCTGGCCTCGGGTCTCAAGAACCTCCTCGCCTTCGCCTTCCTCGTCCCCGCCTTCTACTACGTCGGCTGGTGGATCTACCTCTCCTTCCCCGCGGGCCTCACCCTCTCCGAGGCCGGCGCGGCCGGCATTCCCTGGTCGACCTCGATGGGGCCGAACCTCACGGACCAGGCCTCGGGCATCTTCTACGCCGCCTTCACGCTGTTTGCCGCCACCACCGCCTCGATCATGTCGGGCTCGGTGATCGAGCGCATCCGCATCTCCGGCTTCACCATCCTGGCCGTGTTCCTCGGCTCGGTGGTCTGGGTCCTCGGCGCCTCCTGGGGCTGGCATCCGGAGGGCTGGCTGACCACCCAGTGGGGTCTGCATGACGTCGGCGCCGCCGGCTGCGTCCACACCATCGCCGGCCTGTTCACCCTCGGCGTGCTGATCAACCTCGGCCCGCGCGTCGGCCGCTACAACGCCGACGGCTCGGTCAACGACCTGCCGGGC
Source organism: Methylobrevis pamukkalensis (assembly GCF_001720135.1). Taxonomy (GTDB): domain Bacteria; phylum Pseudomonadota; class Alphaproteobacteria; order Rhizobiales; family Pleomorphomonadaceae; genus Methylobrevis; species Methylobrevis pamukkalensis. Next base: position 15,625 of record NZ_MCRJ01000016.1, on the reverse strand, counting down.
CACAACATGCCGATGTCGCTGATCGGCCTGATGCTGATCGTCATGGGCTTCTTCGGCTTCCTTGGCGGGTGCATCATCTACACCGGCGACACCTGGATGACGATCTACAACACCCCGACCACGCTCTCGGCCTTTGCCTTCAACACCCTGATGGGCATTGCCGGCGGCATGATCGGTTCCTACCTCGTCACCCGCGATCCCTTCTGGATGATGTCCGGCGCCCTCATCGGCGTGATCTCCTCGGCCCCGGGCCTCGACGTCTACTACCCGGGCCTCGCCTTCCTGATCAGCTTCGCCGGCGGCTGCTTCATCCCGAAGCTCAACGACATCGTGGTGAAGAAGTTCAAGATCGACGACGCGGTCGGCGCGGTGGCGGTCCACGGCTTCGGCGGCATCTGGGGCCTGATCGCCGCGGGCCTGTTCGCCTCCGGCTACCCGAACGTCAGCGGCCCGAATGTCTCGCTGATCGGTCAGGTCGAAAGCGCGATCGTCTTCGCCCTGCTCGGCTTCGTCCCCGGCTACCTCCTGTCCTACGTCCTGAAGATGTTCGGCCTGCTGCGCGTCGGCGCCGCGGCGGAACTCGCCGGCCTCGACATGGCGGAAGTGCCGGTGCGCGCCTACCCGGAGGCCAACATGCCGGCCTTCGTGAACTCGGCCACGTCGCCGGCCGAGTGATCGGCTGATCCTCGCGGAACGGGTCGCGCCGGAGGGTCGCTTCCGGCGCGACGAGACGGACCCCGGCGGGGCCGCGACAGGGACCCGGTCCTGGCGACCTTCAACCTCGACGCGCCCCGCCCCCACACCCTGGAGACACCGGATCATGAACACCGCCCCGATCACCACCTGGGAAGGCGCCGAAGCCTATTTCACCTTCGCCGACAAGCCGGGCATCCTGATGCTCTTCACCGCCGTCGGCATCGCGCTGTGCGTCTACACGATCTACTCGATGGCCTGCCACGAGAACAAAGCCTACAAGAAGAAGTGAGCCGCCTGTCTCGTCGCGGCCGGGGATTGCCGGCGACGGGACGGCGTCATGACATCAGGGCCGGAACGCGAGTTCCGGCCTTTGTCGTCTGTGGCACTCGTGCTCGGTATCGCTCGGGCCCGGGCGACGGGTTACCGGAGCCGCTGACCGTTGCCGGATGACAAGTCGCTTGCAGGCAACGCCCGTCTCGATATATTCTCCAGAGGAAACATAATTTCCATCTACGTCCTGAGATGCGCCACTGGCGGATCCTGACACGGAGACACGCCGCATGCTGCTCCGCCCGGACATTCCCTTTCGTCCCGGACCGCCTTCCGCAACGCGCGCCCTGCGTCCGCGCAGCGTCACCCGCGCGCCCTCACACGAGCGCTATGCCATACGCGGCGGCGGGGCGATCCTTGTGGAGGTTTCGGCGGGCGATCGGGTGACCGTCGTCAGCGACGAGGGCGGACAGATCGCCGAGATCCTCGCCTGCCACCGTGACGGCCGCAGCGACCCCGCTCTTCTCGGCGAGACCGGCGGACGGGTTCCATCGGGCCTTGGTGCCCTGCTGCAGTCGGAGGAGGCCGGACTCCGCAGCCTGCGCAGCGGCCTTGCCGTCCGGGCGATCGACCCGGCCGGGGCCACCGCCGTCACCGTCTTCGGCACCTCTTCCCCGGCGGGCGACAGCGCCAGCTTCCCGATCCGGTCGGAGGGATATCTCGTCATCGCCGCGCCCGGCGGCGCCATGGCCGTCGATGGCCATGACACGGCAACGCCGCTGACCGTGACGGTGGCCCGCGCTGCCCCCGGGCTGGTCGCCCGCCACGACCTGCCCGATCCGCTCGCCGATCCGCTGGCCGACATCCGGGTCGGTGCGGCCTCTGCGCGCGCCTATTTCGTCAAGGCCGGCGACTACATCCAGATCCTCGACGTCGACGGTCGCCAGTGCACCGACTTCCAGTGCTTCTCGGCGCGCAAGCTCGACCGCGGGATCGAGCACCCGCTCGACATGACCACCACCCGCAGCCTCATCGGCCACGCCTACGCGATGCCGGGGCTCCATTCGAAGTATTTCGACCAGGACATGGAGCCGCTGGTGGAGGTGGTGCAGGACACCTGCGGCCGCCACGACGCCTTCGCGCTTGCCTGCTCGGCCAAATACTACGACGACTTCGGCTATCCGGGTCACGTCAACTGCACCGAGAACTTCAACGGCGCGCTTGCGGGCCACGGTGTGGCCCCGCGCGCCGGCTGGATGGCCGTCAACTTCTTCTTCAATACCGGCATCGACGCCCACGGGGTGATGTATGCGGACGAGCCGTGGTCGCGCCCCGGCGACTATGTGCTGATGCGGGCGCTGACCGACCTCGTCTGCGTCTCGTCCGCCTGCCCGGACGACACCACCGCCGCCAACGGCTGGAACCCGACCGACATCCATGTGCGGACCTACGCCGGTGCCGAGCGCTTCTCCCGCGCCGTTGCCTTCCGCCCGACCCCAGACGCCGAGCCGCAGATGACCCGCGAGTCCGCCTTCCACGCCTCCTTTGCCGCGCTGACGCGGAATTTCGTCGAGTATCGCGGCTTCTGGCTGGCCCACGAGTTCAACGAGGGCGGCGCGATCGCCGAGTATCACGCCTGCCGCGAGCGGGCCGTGGTCACCGACCTCTCGCCGCTGCGCAAGTTCGAGGTGACCGGGCCGGATGCCGAGGTGCTGCTCGACCACGTGCTGACCCGCGACGTCAAGAAACTGGCGGTCGGCGAGGTGGTCTATTCGGCGATGTGCTACCCGCACGGCGGCATGATCGACGACGGCACCCTGCTGCGGCTCGGCGCCGACAACTTCCGCTGGATCGGCGGCGACGACTATGGCGGCGTGTGGCTGCGCGAGAAGGCCGCCGAACTTGGTCTGGAGGTGCTGGTGCGCTCCTCCACCGACCAGATGCACAACATCGCCGTGCAGGGGCCGGCCAGCCGCGAAATCCTCGGCGAGATCGTCTGGACCCCGCCGGCGCGGCCGAGCCTTGCCGAACTCGGCTGGTTCCGTTTCACGGTCGGGCGGATCGGCGGGCCGGCGGGCGCGCCCGTGGTGGTGTCACGCACCGGCTACACCGGCGAACTCGGCTACGAGATCTTCTGCCATCCCAAGGACGCCGCCGCCGTGTTCGACGCGGTCTGGGCCGCCGGCCGGCCGAAGGGGCTGATGCCGATGGGCCTTGCCGCCCTCGACATGGTGCGCATCGAGGCGGGTCTCGCCTTCGCCGGACACGAATTTTCCGACGAGACCGACCCGTTCGAGGCCGGCATCGGCTTCACCGTGCCGCTGAAATCGAAGGCGTCGGACTTCATCGGCCGCGACGCGCTGCTGCGTCGCAAGGAGCATCCGTCCCGCCGCCTCGTCGGGCTGGAGATCGCCGGCAACGAGTCGGCCGTCCACGGCGACTGCGTCCACATCGGCCGGGCGCGGGTCGGCGTCGTCACCAGCGGCATGCGGTCGCCGCTGCTCGGTCACCCGATCGCGCTCGCCCGCGTCGACGTCGCCCATGCGGACATCGGCACCGAGGTCGAGATCGGCAAGCTCGACGGACACATCAAGCGGCTGCCGGCGAAAATCGTGGCCTTTCCGCACTACGATCCCAAAAAGACACGGCCACGCTCGTGAGAGGCGCCGCAAAGTCGGGGACGAACGTCAAAAAGTTCCGCGGATGATTGACAACAATCGCCGATTCCATCTCCCTTCGTGATCCGTATGACGACTTGCGATCGGATCGACATGACATCGGCGACGACAGACGCGCCCGCCGAATGGCTGGAAATCAATCGTGCGAACTGGGACGAGCGGGTCTCCTGGCATCTCGATGCCCCGTCCTACGATCTCGGCGCCCTGCGCGCCGGACAGGGGCGGCTCTATCCGATCGAGCAGCGCGAGATCGGCGACGTGCGCGGCAAGCGGATCCTGCATCTGCAGTGCCACTTCGGCCGCGACAGCCTCGCGCTCGCCCAGCAGGGCGCCGAGGTGGTCGGGCTCGACTTCTCGCCGGCCGCGGTGGAGGTGGGCAATCGCCTGGCCGCCGAACTCGGGCTGGCGGGGCGCGCCCGCTTCGTCGAGGCCAATGTCTACGACGCGCCGAAGATCCTCGATCGCGGCCCCGGCTTCGACATCGTCTTCGTCACCTGGGGCAGCCTGTGCTGGCTGCCGGACCTTGCCCGCTGGGCCGCCGTCGTCGCGCATTTCCTGAGGCCCGGTGGCCACCTCTATCTCGCCGACGCCCATCCGGCGGCCATGGTGCTGGAGGACCTCGACCCGAAGGGCGGCCAGGAGCCGGTGCTCTACCTGCCCTATTTCATCGAAGGCGCGATCATCGAGGACGACCCCACCGACTATGCCAACAAGAAGGCCCGGCTGAAGCACAGCCGCACCCACGAGTGGATGCACACGCTGGCCGAGATCCTGACCTCGATCGCCAGGGCCCGGCTCCGGCTCGAATGGTTCAACGAGCACCCCGAAATCCCGTGGCGGATGTTCGCCGACCTCGTGGAGACCGACGAAGGCCTCTATCGCTGGCCGGCCGAGCAGTGGATGCCGCTCGCCTTCTCGCTCAAGGCCAGCGCCTGACGGCCGTTGCCCCATGGTCAGCGAGCCGCCTCGACGCATGGAACCTTTGGAAGCTGCTTCCACGAACGCCGTTCTGCATTCCGGAAATCCTGAAGTGTCGACGTGACATTCCGCTGGACAAGGGACACGGTCGTATTCAGACTTTTCCGCCGGGCTGAAAATCCGGACGAGGGACGTTGCGATGAGGGAAGGCGCGGCAGAGTGGCGTTCCGACACCTCGGAGTCCTCGCGCGGACCGGGTGACGCGCCTGCGCCGCCACAATCGCTGCTCGCCGGCGATCTTCACCTGACCCTGCCGCCCGACCGCCAAGACCGGCTGAGCACAGACGACATGGACCGCATACACGCGGAGATGTCGCGTGCCATTTCCCATCACGTGGCCCGCCCGGAACCCGGCACGCGCCGCATTTCCGCATCGAAGGCGGAGGCGTCGCTGGGGAACCTGGGGCTGATCCAGATCAGCTACGGCGCGAGGATGTCGATCAGGGCCGAGACCTGCGGCCCGAATTTCCTGGTACAGGTCCCGCTTTCGGGCCAGGCCAGCATTCGCAACGGCCGGGAGACCGTCGATTCCCATCCCGGCATGGCGACGATCATCCGTCCGGATGTGCCGCTGGACTTCCGGTTTTCCGCCGATTTCGACCTTCTCGTCCTGAGGTTGCCGGCGGACAGGCTCGAGCGGCAATGCGAGCAGCTCCTCGACGAGCGCGGCGGAGGGCTCGACCGCCGTCTGGCTTTCTCCCTCGCGTTTCCCCTCGCGAGCGAGGGGGGACTACGCTGGCTGAGGTTGCTGAAGTATCTGCGCGACGAGGCGGTGAGCGGCACATCGCTGCTGTTCCGCTCGCCGCTCGCCATGGCCTCCTGCGAGCAGATGCTGATGAACGCGCTGATCTCCCTGCAGCCGAACAACTACAGCGAGGCGCTTTTCGGACGGCCGGTCACGACCGTCTCCCCCTTCTACGTGCGCCGCGCAGAGGACTACATGCGCGCCCATGCCGCCGAGCCCCTGATGATCGGCGACATTGCCGGCGCCGCCGGCATCAGCGTGCGGGCACTCCACCGCGGCTTCCAGGAGTTCCGGGGCACCAGCCCCCTCGCCATGCTGAAGTCGATCCGCCTCCAGCACGTGCGCGAGGACCTTCTCACCGCGGAACCGGGACGGGTCTCGGTCACCGCCGTGGCGCTGAAATGGGGCTTCGGCCATCTCGGGCACTTCGGCCAGGACTACCGGCAGCGTTTCGGAGAAACGCCGATGGAAACCCTGCGCCGCGCCGGCTCTCAGCCTTAAAGCAGGAATTCTCCTGCCGTAAGGCCGCTTGAGACGCCCTCCAGAACGATCGTGCCATGGCTGGTGACGATGGTCGCATCCCCGTCGGCATAGGAGATTCCCAGATCCCGGAACAGGTAGTCATGGTCGCTGAGATCGATCTTGTCGAAGTCGCCCTTCACGAAATCGACGATCGAATCCACGCCCCAGTTCGTGCCCTTGAAGATGAAGGTGTCGCCGCCGGAACCGCCGATCAGGACATCGTTTCCTGAGCCGCCGTCAAGCAGGTCGCCGTCATCAAGGCCCGACAGGGTGTCCTTCCCGCCTTTGCCCGTGAGGACGTTGCGCGCACTGTTGCCGTGGATCGTGTCGGCAACGTTCGACCCGATGACGTTCTCGATCTGGGAGAGCGTGTCACCGGCCGCGTCGCCCCAGGCTCCCATGCCGGCCGCAAGGCTGACGAAGACGCCTGCACCGGAGCCACTGTAGTCCGCCGTGTCGGTGCCAACCCCGCCCCGCAGCACATCCGCACCGGCCCCGCCAGCCAGGAAATCGTCGCCCCAGGCGCCTTCCAGCCAGTTCACGCCCCCGTCGCCGATGAAGGTGTCCGAGTAGTTGCTGCCCATGAGATTCTCGACGCCGGTCAGCACGTCCCCGTCCGCATCGCCGCCGCTCGCCGTGCCAGCGGCCAATGACACGATAACCGCCGCTGCAGATCCCTCGTAGCTGACGAGGTCCCGGTCCTCCCCGCCGTCAAGCACGTCGCCGCCGCTGCCGCCCTTGAGGACGTCGTTGCCCGCGCCACCGCCAAGCTTGTCGGTTCCCAGCCCGCCATCGAGCACGTCATCATCTGACCCGCCGCTCAGCGTGTCGTTTCCGACCCCGCCGTCGAGAACGTCGTCGCCCGCCCGTCCGTCGAGCACGTCCTTGCCACCGCCAGCTTCGAAGATGTCATTGCCACCTCCCCCGAGGAGTGAATCGTCTCCTTCGCCGGTCTCGATGTCGAAGCTGCCGTTCGTCTCGGCCTTGCCGTCGAGGATGACCGTGTCGCCGGCACCAAGATGCCAGGCATCGATGGTCAGCGTCTCTCCGGCATCCAGCAGCGCATCGGTGACCGTCAGCACATAGTCGTGGCCGTCGCCGAGCCTGATCTTCTCGATGTCCTTCACCACGGCTCCGCCGAGGGTGATCGCCATGTCGGCATCGATCTCCAGCGTGTCGTTGCCCGTGCCGCCGTTGATCCTGTCCTTCGGTCCGAGCGCCTGCCCGACATCGAAGCTGTCGTCGCCACCACCACCATGCGCCCGGTCATCGCCTCCGGCATAGATGCGAAGGGTGTCGTTGCCGCTGCCGCCCTTCATCACGTCGTTGCCCTTGCCGCCGGACATCACGAACGAACCGTCGGTCTCGGCGCTGCCGTCGAAGGTCAGCCTGTCGCCGGCACCGAGCCAGTAGCCTCGCACCTCCATCGTCTGGCCAGCCGCAACCGTGCTGTCCTGCGCGACGAGGTTGTAGGAGAAGCCGGCCCCGAGACCCAGCATCTCGACGCCCGCGAGCTTGCCCGGTCCGAGGACCAGCGTTTCGGAATAGTCCCCGTCGAGATGGAGGCTGTCGCTGGTGCCGGAGCCGGCACGCACGGCGCTGCCGCTGTTGCGGAACGCGGCACCTGCGCGCACCTCGAGCGTCCCGGCGCCGCCGGAGGAATCGTCCACCAGAAGCACGTCTCCGTCATCCAGCCAGTATCCATTGACGGTCATCGTCTGCCCGTCGGCGATCGTGTCCTTGTGCAGGTGGATCCGATAGTCATGGCCCGCCCCGAGGCCGAGTTCCTCGACATTGCGGATGGTGGACGACTTCAGCGTGATCTCGTAGTCCCCATTGAGATCGAGGCTGTCGCGCCCCGAGCCACCATCGATGATGTCCTCGAGGTCGATCGTGCCGGCGCCGCGGATCAGGTCGTCGCCGCCACCGCTGTAGATCCGGTCGGTACCGCCACCGCGCAGATCGACATCCTCCCGGCCGCCGCCGCCGAGGATGATGTCCGTTCCGTTGTGATCCATGATGCCGAAGGTGCCGTCGGTCTCGGCGGACGCATCCAGCACGAAGGTCGTTCCGCCGGTCATGTAGCCGGACGAGATGTGGAGGGTCTCTCCCGACCCGACGAGCGAATCCGTGACATTCACCACCGAGGACAGCGAGGACGTGATGTAGAGGTGTTCGATGTTCTGCACGGTGGTGCCGGACAGCGTGACAGGTGTCGAGAGGCCGCCGATATGCAGGGCATCGACACCGAAGCCCCCATCCACGATGTCGTTGCCATTGTAGTGCTTGGTGAACTCGACCCTGTCGTCGCCGGCGCCGGCCACCACGATGTCGTCACCGCCCCTGTGCATCCGGAAGACGTCGTCCGCGGCGCCGCCGATCAGCACGTCATCGCCCGTGCCGCCCGTGATGTCGAAATGACCGTCGGTCTCGCCGCTGCCATTGAAGGCCAGTCCCTGGTTGATCGAGCTGACGCCGCCCATGACGCCGACCTTGAGCGTCTCCCCGGCCGCGACGATGGCGTCGACCGTGGTCAGGACCGTCGAACCGCCATCCTTGCTCTCGATGCGGATTTCCTCGACGCCGGTCAGGGTCGCCGGGTCGAACGTGATCTCGGCATCGGTTCCCGCGCCGACGACCAGCGTGTCGTAGCCCGCCCCGCCGAAAAAGGTGTCGGCCGTGGTGTAGCCATCGTTGAAGATGGCCGTGTCGTCGCCGTCGCCGCCGATGACGGTGTCGACGCCACCCTGCCAGACCCAGAAGACGTCGTCGCCGTTCCCGCCCTTGAGCATGTCGTTGCCGCTCATGCCGCGGACGCCGAAATGGCCATCCTTCTCCGCCGAGCCGTCGAAGACGAGCCGGCCGGCCGAGCCGCCGATCACCTCGATGGTCAGCTGCTGTCCGGCCGCGACGTTGCCGTCGTGGGTCTTGAGCGAGTAGTCGTGGCCGGCGGTCAGGTGGAGGAATTCGACCGACCGCATCGTCTGGGACTTGAAGACAACCGGCTGCAGATAGTCGCCGTCCAGGACCAGCACGTCGGTGTCGTCGCCGCCGTCGATCTTGTCGCCGGCGGTGAGGAAGTTCCCCGCCCGGATCGTGTCCTCGCCCGCAAGAGCGGTGACGACGTCGGTCCCTCCCGTCATCAGAATCGTATCGTTACCTGCGCTCCCCATGAGGCCCGCCATCATGCCCTCCTCGCGCCCTGCGCCTTCGCTTCCATCGAATGTCCGGGTCATGCCCGGGATGGCGCGCTTATGGAGCGGGGCGAGATGACGGGCACTCCCGGGAGCGCCGCGGCTATCCGAATCCTGCCGAATTCGCAGCCGTCGGCGGCATCAGGCCGTGGGGGGGGGGCTGCTTGATGGAGACAGCGCCGTCTCTTGCGGCGGCGCGCGGCGCACCGGTCGCGTCAGCCTGCCGGCGCCGGAATGTGGAGATGCCGGAGGGCGCGCGGCGGGCGCTGAGGTCAGGTCGGCTCGCCGCTGCGGTCGTGCTGCACCGGCGCATCCGCCTCGCCGGGCGGCGGCCAGTCGCGGGCGAGATTGATTGCCTGCTTGGCGCAAAGATCCTTGAGCAGCGTCTCCGGCGACCCGCCGTGGCGCAGATAGCCGTCGATGGCGAGCGTGATCACGTCGATCCATTCGGCGAGGTCGCCGGGCGCTGGCGAACCTCCTCGATCTCGAGCTCAATGTGCCGGGTCAGGCTGGCGGTCTGGCGGCCAGCGCCGAAGGTCGCCTCCGACCAGGCCGCATGGCGGCGCAGGAACGTCTCGAAGGGGTCCATCGTCGTCTTCCAAGGTCCGTCACACGTCGCGCCGCGCCCGGCGGGCGCGCTGGTTCGACACTCGCGTCAGGCCCGGCGCGGATCGCGCTTGTCGGCCGGCTTCATCCGGGCGAGCCATTCGCCCGCGTGGTCGAGGAACCACGGAACGCGGCTGCCGGCCATGGGCTTGGCGAAGAAATAGCCCTGGCCGTAGCGGCAGCCGAGCGCCCGGAGCTTGGCGACCTGCCCGGCCGTCTCCACACCCTCGGCGATCACGTCGAGGCCGAGACTGCGGCCAGGTTGATCACCGCCGTGACGATCGCCGAATCGCCGGCGTCTTCCTCGAGGTGATGGACGAAGCTGCGGTCGATCTTGAGCTCGTTGACCGGGAACCGCTTGAGGTGGGTCAGCGAGCCGTAGCCGGTGCCGAAATCGTCCAGCGAGATCTTCATGCCGGCCGCGCTGAGCGTCTCGAGGATCGGCCCCACACTGCGGGCGGCACTGTCGAGCAGCACGGTTTCCGTGACCTCGATCTCGATCAGCGATGCAGGAACGCCCGCCGCGGCAAGGCGCTCGATGATGTCGTCGGCCAGCGACGGTTCGGCGAAATCGAAGGACGAGAGATTGAGCGAGATCCGGCCGGGCACCAGCCCGCGCACCAGCCATGCCGACATGTCCTCGATCAGCGCAGAGAACACCGATTCGCGGATGGCGGTGGCAAGATCGCAGTCCTCGAAGGCCGGGCCGAACACGGCCGGCGTCAGCACGCCCTTCTCCGGGTGCAGCCAGCGCGCCAGCGCCTCGAAGCCGAGGACCTTGCCGCTGACGATGTCGACCTTCGGCTGGTAGAAGGGCACGAAACGCCGGTCGACCAGCGCCTCCTTGATCTCCGACAGCAGTGCGGACCGCCGGTCGGCCGCCTGGCGCATCTGCGGCGTGAACACGGCCACCTTGGAGCGTCCGCTCCGCTTGGCGGCGTAGAGGGCGAGGTCGGCGTCCTTGAACACGCCGCCCGGATCGGCGTCGGCGCAGGTGAAGCAGGCGACGCCGAAGCTGGCGGAAACGGTGAACAGCTTGTCGCGATGCTCGAAGCTGCGGCACAGCGCGCCATGGAGCCGCGCCGTGAAGGCCGGCACGTCGCCGCCCGCGGCCTCCGCATCGATCAGGAGTGCGAATTCGTCGCCGCCGAGGCGCGCGGCCGTCCCTGCCCCGCCCGTCACCGACAGGATGCGCCGGGCGATCTCGCGCAGCAGAACGTCGCCGGCGTCATGGCCGAGCGTGTCGTTGATTTCCTTGAAGTGGTCGAGATCGACGAGGATCAGCGCGAACCGGCGATCGGCCGCGATCCGCTGGTCGGTGAAGGCCCGGTCGAGGGCGAACTGGAAGCCGGAGCGGTTGACGAGCCCGGTCAGCGCGTCATGGTCGGCCGCATGGCGCAGGCGGGCCTCGGCCTCCTTGCGCAGGGTGATGTCCGACGTCACGCCGACAATCCGCGGCAGACCGCCGTCGCCGTCGATCAGCAGCATGCTCACGGACAGCCAGATCCGCCGGCCGTCCGGGTGAAGAAAGCGGACCTCGATGCCGTTGCTCGCCTCCGACGGCGCCGCCGCCAGCATGCCCGCGAGCTTGTTGCGGTCGTTGTCATGGACATGGGCGAGGAAGTCGACGAGGCCGAAGCTGCGGCTGCCGAGCACTTCCTCGGCGTTGTCCGACCATTTGACGGTGTCGGCGCCGACGGCCATCTCCCAGCCGACCATGCGGCCGGCTTTCAGCGCAAGGCGCCAGCGCTTCTCGCTGCCGATCCGCTCGATCTCCGCGGTCTTGCTGTCGGTGATGTCCTGGATCGCGCCCACGAGGCGCACCGGGTGGCCGGACGTGTCGGCAACCAGCTGGCTGCGCTCGTGCCACCAGCGCTCCTCGCCGGTGTCGGCGCGGCGAATCCGGTAGGTGATGTCATAGGGGATCAGGCTGAAGGATTCGACGATGCGACGGATCTCGTGGTCGACCTTCTCCCGGTCGTCCGGATGAACCAGCCGGTAGAAGATCTCGTCGTCGATGCGCGATCCCGCGGGCAGGCCGGCAAGCTCGCACAGGTGTCCCGACCAGGAGGTGTCGTGCGAGGGCAGTTCCATGTCCCAGATTCCGAGACGGGTCGCCTCCACGGCGAGGCGAAGAAGCTCCTCGCGTTCGTGCAGGGTCTGCTCGGCACTGTCGCGGACCTTGAACTCGGTCTTGACCGACGACCGGAACGCAGCCTGCGCGCCATCGGCCGTTGCCGCCACGGCCTGCGCCGGCTCGGCCCTCTTCCGCAACCCCAGCCGCCGGGGGCGCGCGGTCAGAACGTCTCCCTTCGTCATCGGTTCACCTTGAATGAGTGCGCAACCACGCAGGCACAACTCGACTTCGAGAAAACCTGACATCACCCTGTTTTAAGGCCGAAAAACTAAGAACATCTGAAGCATGTGCCTCGTCTTGGATGTGTACGCACATTCTACCGGAACGGGCCCTGCCGTTGCGCACATGCAGGAATTGCATTTCGCGAGGGGAAACAGCCCCTTCGGCGACGACGACGGGGCGGCGCCTCCCCGGCGGCTCGCCCCTCGCCTGCGCGATGCCGGGCGAGGAACGGACGTGGGCCGGTGGCGCCGCGTCCGACCCATCCCGTATCCGGAGCGGACGGAGCGACGTGTTCCCGTTTCGAGGCTGCTCCTGATGCTCATCCATATTCCCCGGGTCCTTTCTCCGCAGCGCGGGGGCCTCGCACTGAACCCGGCGAGATTTCCTTCACCGCGACCGGCGCCGGACCACCCCCACGGTTGCAGCCCGGCGAGGCGGCGCGCTATAGGCAGAAGGCGCGACCGGACACCTCCGGCCGATCGGGTCACCGGGGATGGCGATGCCGGCAGGGATCTCGTTCGCATGACGTCCATCGCCCGGCTCCTGGCGGCGCGCCGCCTCGCGGTCGGCCTCGGCCTGTCCATCCTGCTGCTGCCGGGCGCGGCATCGGCGGCGGACGAGGCGGCCGCGCCTGTCATTCCTTATGCGCAGGTCGCCGAGAAGGCGCGCGTCCAGACCGCCGTGGAGATCCTCGACGCCGAGGCGCCGCTGGATCTGACCGGCGAGGCCAGGCCCGCCCCGGCCGAGGCGCTCGACCGGATCACCCCCTCCGCCGATGCGGCCTACTGGCTCACCACTGCCGTGCTGGTGGCGATCGTGGCCGCGCTGCTCTGGCTGTTCGTCCGCTTCGGCGGCGCAAGCGACCTGTTCCGCCGCGGTCCGCACGAAGCCCGGCTGCACCGCGCCGTCCGCTCCGAGACGCAGACCGTTGACGACGCCGCGACGTCGTTGTCCGACCTGCGCGCCATGGCCGACCGGCCGGCGGCGCTGCGGATCATGCTGCAGCGGGCGATGGAGCGCGCCGCCGAGGTTCACGGCATGCGGCTGGCTCGCAGCCAGACGGCGCGGGGCCTGCTCCGTCGCTGCCGGGGGCCTGGGTGCACCACGACCGCCTGCGCGCCCTCGTCCATGCGGAGGAACTGGTGCGCTTTGCCGGCCGCGACCTGCCGGAGAGCACGTTTGAGGCCTGTCTCGTCGCCGCCGGCGCCATCCTCACGACCGAGGCGCCCCGATGACGGCCGCCGCGAGAGCCGCGATGAAGGCCCCCGGCTCGACCGGGGACATCGTGATCGGTGCGCTCGCCGTCGTGCTCGTGCTCGCTGCCGTGCTGCTGCTCGACTGGACGGGCCGCACCCCGGTGGACCGCTCCGCCACCGGCTTCGACGGGCTCGCCGCCTGGCTGCGCAGCGAGGGGCTGGATGCCCGGCTGATGCGTGACGGCGACACGCCGCCGGCCGACACCGTGGGTCTGCGCGTGCTGCCGCTGCACGACACCGACGCCGAAGAGGTCTTCATCGAGCCCGAGGACCGCGAGGCGCGGCTCCTTGCCGAAACCCGGCGCGACATCAACGTCTTCGTGCTGCGCGCCAAGATCCTGACCCTGCCGACGCTGGTCGTGCTGCCGAAATGGCGGACCGGCATGGCCGAACTCGGCAAGGCCCATCCGCGCCTGCTGATCGACGAGGCGGCCGTCAGCCGCATCGCCGCCCAGGCGCTCGCCGGTGAAGCCCGGGTCTCGCCGGACACTCCGGCGCCTTCGAGGTCGACGCCGCCGGCGGGACGCTCGTCACCACCCTCGCCTATCCGCAGCTGCTGGTCTCGGACGCTGCGAGCCCCTGATCGGAACGAGCTACGGCATGCTGCTCGGCCGCTGCCCGGTCGATCCGGACGAGGCGGCCGACGAGACCGACGGTCCCGCCCACGTGCTGGTCCTGTCCGATCCCGATCTCCTCGACAACTGGGGCCTTGCCCGCGGCGACAATGCACAGATCGCCTCGGACCTCGTCGCCGGTCTTGCCGAAGAGGGTGCGATCGTCGTCGACAACACCACGTGGAACTGGACGATCGACGGCTGGACGCCCCCCGAGCGAAGCTGGGCCGACCTTGCCCGTTTCTTTGCATTCCCGCTGTCGCTGCTGTGGGCCGGCTTCCTCGCCCTCGCCGTGCTCGTGCTCTGGCGCGCCGCGGTGCGTGACGGGCCGCCAATTCCCGAGGACGACGACGGGCTGCGGCCATCGAAGACGGTCTCCGTTGCCGCCAGGGCCCGGCTCCTGCGCCTGTCCGGCCGCGACGCCGCGCTGGTACGCCTGCATGTGCAGGACCGCATGCAGGCGCTCGCCGCCGACCTGCTCGGCCCCCGCCGCGGCGCCGGCTCGTCCGCCAGCGGCGAACTCGGCCGCGTGCTGGCCCGGCGCGACCCGGCCGCTGCCGCGGAACTCGCCGCCCTGTCCGCGGCGGACGCGATCCCCGACGGCACGCCGTCCGTCGACCTGCTCGCGATCGTCGATCGCCTCGAAACCCTGACCGAAAAGGTGCTGCATGACCCTGGACGACCTGCGCAGTCTCGTTGAGCGCATCCGGGTCGAGGTCGGCAAGGCCGTCCACGGCCAGAACGAGGCGATCGACCTTCTCGTCGTCGGCCTGTTCGCGCGCGGCCACGTCTTGCTCGAAGGCCCGCCCGGCACCGCCAAGACGCTGCTCGCCCAGTCGCTCGCCGCCGCCTTCGCGCTCGGCTTCGGCCGGATCCAGTTCACGCCCGACCTGATGCCCGGCGACGTGCTGGGCGCCAACGTCTACGATTTCCGCGCCGGAACCTTTCATCTGGTGAAGGGGCCGGTCTTCACCGAGATCCTGCTCGCCGACGAGATCAACCGCGCGCCGCCCAAGACCCAGGCCGCCCTGCTGCAGGTGATGCAGGAGCGCGTTGCCACCATCGACGGCGTCGACCACCGTTTCAGCGACCATTTCTCGGTGATCGCCACCCAGAACCCGATCGAGCAGCAGGGCACCTATCCGCTGCCCGAAGCCCAGCTCGACCGCTTCCTGTTCAAGATCGTGCTCGATTTCCCGGACGAGGCGGCCGAGATGGAGATCCTGCGCCGCCATGCCGCCCGCCCGCTCGGCCATCAGGCGCGCACGGCCGACGTCGCGGCGGTGGTCAGCGCCGGCGACCTCGACGCCGCCCGCAGGCTGATCGACGGCATCCGCCTCGACGACAGCATCCTCGCCTATGTGCTGCAACTCGCCCGCGCGACCCGGACCGATCCCGAGATCGAGCAGGGCGTCTCCACCCGCGCCGCCGACGCCCTCTGCGGCGCGGTGCGGGCGCTCGCCGCGCTCGACGGCCGCACCTATGCGGTGCCCGACGACGTGAAGATCCTGTTCGTGCCGGCCATGCGCCACCGCGTCGTGCTCGGGCCGTCGGCGGAAATCGAAGGGCGCACCGCCGCGACGTGCTGTTCAGCATCCTCGAGCGGACCGAGGCGCCGCGATGAGGCTCGGCCTGCGGCCGACCCGGCGGCTGCTCGGCCTCGGGCTCGCCGCCTTCTCGGCCTCCGCGCTCCTCGTCGGGGCGGTG
>NZ_MCRJ01000015.1 GCF_001720135.1 Methylobrevis pamukkalensis | reverse complement strand
TGGCCCTAGACACTTCGATGTCGGTTCTCGTGGTCGATGACTACAAGACGATGATCCGTATCATCCGCAACCTGCTGAAGCAGCTGGGCTTCGAGGATGTGGACGAAGCTGCCGACGGCACCGAGGCGCTCGGCAAGATGAAGGAACGCCGCTACGGCCTGGTGATTTCGGACTGGAACATGGAGCCGATGACCGGCTACGAACTGCTCAAGCAGGTCCGCTCCGACGCCTCGCTCTCCAAGACGCCATTCATCATGGTCACGGCCGAATCCAAGACCGAGAACGTGATCGCCGCCAAGAAGGCCGGCGTGAACAACTACATCGTCAAGCCGTTCAACGCGCAGACCCTCAAGGGCAAGATCGAGGCGGTGTTCGGCGTCTGAAACCCTCCGGTCGCCCGCCACAGGCTCTCACCTTCGACGATCGCACCGACGCGGGCTCCCGGCAGGGAGGCCGCGTTTTTGCGTGGCCGCCCTGCTCCGACCAGTTCCGCCGGGCCGAAACGACGGGGCCCCATCCCTGAGCCTGCCGATCAACATAACAGATATGTAACCATCGGCCGGCAGACTGTCGAAACAAGAATCCGGACCGCGCGGAATTTGAGGAAGGGAAACGCCGATGGAAGCTGTCGACAGCAAGGCAATGGCCAAGGTCATCGAGTATCTTCAGAACAACAAGAAGAAAGAAGATATCACGATCAACGACGTCATGACCCTCGCGGAGGTGATGGCCGATTCCCTCAAGGGCTTCTTCTCCACCCTCGACATGACCATCTACGACGATCTCGCCGCCATGTCGGAAGAGATCACGACCATGAAATCGGACCTCGCTGCCCTGCGCCTTTCGGACATGCGTCAGGAGCGCCTGCCGACGGCGGGCCGCGAGCTCGATGCGGTGGTGGAGGCGACCGAGGAGGCGACCAACACGATCATGAGCGCCGCCGAAGTGATCATGGCGGCGGACACGAGCGATCCGGACGCCTACCAGACCCTCGTCAACGACAAGGTCATCGAGATCTTCGAGGCCTGTTCGTTCCAGGACATTTCCGGGCAGCGGATCAAGAAGGTGGTGGAAACGCTCGACCACATCGACCGCCGCGTCTCGGCGCTGGTGGAAAAGCTCAAGCTCGCCAAGATCGAGATCTCCGGCACCGAGGACGAGACCGACGAGGAACGCCGCCGCCGCGAGCTGATCCTGCACGGACCCCAGTTCAAGGGCGAAGGCGTGAACCAGTCGGAGATCGACAGCCTGTTTCCGTGAGACCCTTCGGCACGGCCGACGGCGGGCATGCCCGCCGCGCGCGCCGGCCCGTGTTCGGCCGCCCCGCCGTGAAGCCCTCTGCTGCGCCTTTGCCCGTCACCACCTCAGGCGCGGGATGGCCGCCACCGCGGTGAGCCCCTCGATGCCGAGGCGCTTGGCGACCTTCGCCGCGTCCGGCGTCTCGACCGGGCCGAAATCCGCCGCGTGGATGCCGGCGGTGACGAGCAGCACGTCCATCCCCTGCCCCCAGCCGCCGCGCACGTCGGTGGCGAGCGCGTCGCCGATCGCCAGCAGGCTGCGGAACGGCAGATCCCTGCCGGCCAGCGCCGAGAGCCGCACGCGCACCACGTCATAGACCGGCTTGTGCGGCTTGCCGACCATCACCACCCGCCCGCCGAGTTCGGCGTAGAGCTGCGCGATCGCGCCGGCGCAGTAGATCAGCCGGTCGCCGCGCTCCACGACGATGTCGGGGTTGGCGCAGATCATGGTGGCCTTGCGGGCAACCAGCCCGGTCAGGAGCAGGCGGTAGTCTTCCGGCGTCTCGACATCATCGTTGAAGAGGCCGGTGCAGATGACGAGGTCGGCGGCGTCCGCCGCAACGAACTCGAGGTCGAGGTCGTCGACGAGCGGCAGGTCGCGCTCGGGGCCGATGTAGTGGATCGCGTTGTCGCGGGCGGCGACGATCGTGGTGCGGGCGACATCGCCCGAGGTGACGATCTCGTCCCAGGCATCCCGTCCGATGCCGAAGCCGTCGAGGATGTCCGCCACCAGCGGCGCCGGACGCGGCGCGTTGGTCAGGAGCACGACCGGCTTGCCGGTGGTCCGGCGGAAGGTCGCCAGCGCTTCGGCCGCAGCCGGATAGCCGATGACGCCGTTGTGCAGCACGCCCCAGACATCGCAGACGATGCCCTCATAACGGTCGGCCAGCGGGGCGAGCCCGTCGATGATGTCGATCGTGTCCATGAGAGGCTCCGCTGGGGCTTGATCCGGCCGCCGCGATGCGGACGGCCCGTGCGGCGACGGTCCGGGTGGCAACCGGCCGCGGATCCGACCTACCGCTTAGCGAGGCCGGGCAGCGGCGTCAAGAAACGGCCGACGCGCTGCGCAGCTCGCGGGCCTTGCTGCACCTTGCCAGGAAGGCCGGGACCTCGGCGAGCGGCATCGGCCGGCTGAAATAGTAGCCCTGCATCGCCGTGCAGCCGAGCTGCTTGAGAATGCGGAGCTGGTCCTCGGTCTCGATGCCCTCGATCACGCAGTCGATCTCGAGGTTCTGGCAGAGGTCGACGACGCTCTTCACGAGGCTGCGGCCGGAGTTGCGGGTTTCGATGTCCTGGATGAAGCTGCGGTCGACCTTGATCTTGTCGAGCGGCAGGCGATGGACGTGGCTGAGGCTCGAATAGCCGGTGCCGAAGTCGTCGAGGGCGATCCGCAGCCCGAGGGCGCGCAGCGCGCGCAGAGACTCGCAGGCCTTGTCGAAGTCCGCGATCACCGAGGTTTCCGTCACCTCGATGTCGATCCGGTGCGGGGCGATGCCGCTCGCCTCGATCAGGGCGATGATCCGCAGGATCTCGTCCGGCGAGACGAGCTCGCGCGCCGACAGATTGAAGGAGATGCGGATGTCGTCCGGCCAGCCGCGGGCGGCCGCCAGCGCCCGCGACAGCAGGACGCGGGTGATGCGGCCGATCGCGTCGGAGCGTTCGGCCAGCGGAATGAACACCGCCGGCGAAATCGGTCCGAGCGCTGGGCTTGTCCAGCGGGCCAGCGCCTCGAAGCCGATCGTGCGGCCGCGCACGACGTCGACCATGGGCTGGAAATGCAGGTCGAGCTCGCGCTCCAGGTCGGCATCGCGCAGGCTCTGCTCGATGATGCCCTTGCGGCGGATCTCGTTCTCGTGGGCATCGGAGAACAGCACCGCGTGGCCGCGCCGCGAGCCCTTGGCGTGGTAGAGCGCATAGTCGGCCCGCTCGTAGAGGGTCATTGCGCCGGTGCCGGTCTCGGGTCCGGTCGCAAAGCCGACGGAGCCCGAGATCCGGGCAACCACGCTGCCGGTGCTGAAGGGGGCCTCCAGCACCGTGCAGATCCGGTCGCCGAAGGCGAGGATCGCGTCCTCGCTCGCGGCGCCGTCGAGGATGAGGCCGAACTCGTCGCCGCCGAGACGGGCGATGAAGCAGGTGCCGGTGGCCCCGCCCTCGGCCGAGATGTCGATCAGGCGCCGGCCCGCCTCGGTCAGGATCTGGTCGCCGACAAGATGGCCGAAACGGTCGTTGACCGGCTTGAAGCCGTCGAGATCGATCACGCCGACCGCGAAGGGGCGCCGCAGCGCCGCCGGCCGGGCAAGGACCCGGTCGAGCTCGGCGAAGAACTGGCGGCGGTTGGGCAGGCTGGTGAGGCTGTCGATGTTGGCGAGCCGGGCATTCTCGTCGCTGAGGCGCTCGGTCTCGATCCGGCTCTCGATCATCCGCGCGAAATCGCGCGAGCCGACGACGAGGATGTAGACCATCGCCACGGTGACGAGGGCGAGATTCACGGCGATGAAGAACAGCGCCCGGTCGCCGGTCGAGACCAGGAAGACGAGAAACGGCAGCTGGATCACCGTCGTGATCAGGAGGGCGGCCGGCCTGAGGTGCATCAGGCAGAAGACGCAGCTGATCACCGTGATGCCGACGAAGAACACCACGTGGTCCTGCGCCCGCTCGTCGCCATAGGGAAATAGCGCCAGCGCCCAGCCGAGGAACAGGAGGCCGATGACGCCGCCGATCACGACGGTCGACTTGAGGCGACGGCGGATCGCCGGATCCGAAAGCTGCCCGTTGCGCATCCGCAGCCAGTCGACGAAGCGCACGAGGCAGACGATGCCGAGCAGGACCGGGAGCAGCGTGCTGAGCAGCAGCGGCGCGGTGCCGACAAAGGTGCCGGCCAGCGCGGCGGCATTGACCACGAGAATGAAGTAGAGAAGCGGAACCTGCTTGGTGAACGCAGCCATCTGTGCCCGCATCAGATGCGGGTTGCGCGTGTCGACCGTGAAGAGCCTCAGGAGACGGGTCATCGATGGCGGGATCCGGACCGAGTGCTGGCCACCGGTCGGCGCGGACCGGTGGGCAAGTCGCCGGAGTATGCCCGCGCGCCGTTAATTTAGCTTGAACCGGCGGATTTCTGCGCTTTCCCGTGCCGACGCGAACCGGATGCGGGGGCCGCTTGCCTCGACACCCCCCGGCCCGCCTGCTAGAGCCGATCCGCCGAACCGCCCGCCGCGTAAGACACGGTGGTGACCTTGCCCTACTCCCGTCACCTTCGTCCGGCAGGCCGGCGGTGTCACCGGCCTTCGAACCCTTCCGGAAGGATGACGATGCGACGCCTCTCCGCCCTCGCCGCCGCCCTCGCGATCTGCGCCTCCACGACGGCGGCCCTTGCCGCGTCGCCTGCGCCCGAGCTTGCCCAGGCGAACCCCGCGCCGGCTGCCCCCGCGCCGGCTGCCCCCGCGTCCCCCGTCGTAGCCCCCGAGGCCGCGAACCCGGCTGCGCCAGACGAGATCCAGCGCTTTGCCCCTGGGGCTACGAGCTTCACGCTCGGCAACGGGCTGGAAGTGGTGGTCATTCCCGACCACCGCGCGCCCGTCGTCACCCACATGGTCTGGTACAAGGTGGGTGCCTCCGACGAACCGGTCGGCAAGACCGGCATCGCGCATTTCCTCGAGCATCTGATGTTCAAGGGCACGCTGCTGCATCCGGCCGGCGAGTTCTCGCGGGTGATCGCCGAGAATGGCGGCGAGGAAAACGCCTTCACCTCCAGCGACTACACCGCCTATTACCAGCGGGTGGCCCGCGAGCATCTCGGCCTGATGATGACGTTCGAGGCCGACCGGATGTCGGGCCTCGTCCTCACCGACTCCAACGTGCTGCCCGAGCGGCAGGTGATCCTCGAGGAGCGCAACATGCGGCTCGACGGCGAGCCGTCGGCGATCCTGTCGGCCTCGGTCGACGCGGTGCTCAATCTCGGCCATCCCTACGGCGTGCCCGTGATCGGCTGGCGCGAGGACATGGAGACGCTGAGCCGCCAGGACGCCATCGCCTTCTACGACCGTTTCTACACGCCCAACAACGCGGTGCTGGTCGTGGCCGGCGACGTGGAGCCCGACGAGGTGCGGCGGCTGGCCGAGGACACCTACGGCAAGGTGCCGCGCCGCGCCGAGCCGGAACGGCCGCTGCGCCCTGCCCCCGGCAAGTTGCGCACCCCGCGCAGCGTCGAGCTCACCGACGCCGCGTGCGTCAGGAGAGCCTGATGATCAAGTGGGTGATGCCGTCCTACGAGACCGCCGCACCCGGCGAGGCCGAGGCACTCGACGTCCTCTCCGAGGCGCTGGGTGGCGGCAGCAGCAGCCTGCTCTACCGCGAACTCGTCGCCGGCCGGAAGCTCGCGGTCGCCGCCGGCGCCTACTACAACGGCTCGGCCCGCGATCATGGCTCCTTCGTCGTCTATGCCGCCCCGCGCGAGGGCGTTTCGCTCGAGACGCTGAAGGCGGCCGTCGACGAGGTGCTGGCGTCGGCCACCGAAGGCGCGATCGACGCGGCCGAGGTCGAGCGCGCGCGACGCCGCCTCGAGGCGTCCACCATCTATGCCCAGGACAGCCAGGCGACGCTGGCCCGCATCTTCGGCACCGCCCTCGTCCTCGACGGCACCATCGAGGAGGTCCAGACGTGGCCGGAACGGATCGCGCGGGTCAACGCCGCCGCCGTGACCGCCGCCGCCCGCGGCCTCGAGATCGACACATCCGTGACGGGCTATCTGCGCATGCCCGCCGACATCCGCGGCTGACGGGAAGGAACCCTGCCGATGCTGTTTACCTCCCTTCGCGTCCGCTCCTCCCTGCTGCCGGCGCTTGCCGCCGCGCTGATGGTTCTCGTCGTCTCCGTCACCGGCGCGCGGGCGACGACCGTGCAGCGGGTCGTCAGCCCCGGCGGCGTCGAGGCCTGGCTGGTCGAGGACCACGCGGTGCCGCTGGTCGCCATGCAGTTCGCCTTCCGCGGCGGCGCCTCGGCCGACCCGGCGGACAAGCCCGGCCTTGCCAACCTGCTCTCGACCCTCCTCGACGAGGGGGCCGGCGATCTCGACGCGCAGGCCTTCCGCGCCAAGCTGGAGGAAAATGCCGTGCGGCTCGGCTTCAGCGCCGGCCGCGATTCCTTCTCCGGCAATCTCGGCATGCTGGAAAACCGCAAGGCCGAAGCCTTCGACCTGCTGGCCCTGGCGCTGGCCAGGCCCCGCTTCGAGGACGAGGCGATCGAGCGGATGCGGGCGGCGGTGCTCGCCGGCCTGCGCAGCGACGTCACCGATCCCGGCACGATCGCGACCCGCGCCTTCAACGAGATGGTGTTCGGCGACCACCCCTATGCGCGACCCGTGGACGGCACGATCGAGGCCGTCGCCGCAATTTCCCGAGAGGATCTCGATGGCCTGCGCCAGCGGCTGTTTGCCCGCTCCAACCTTGTGGTCGGCGTCGTCGGCGCGGTCAGTGCGGAGGAACTGAAGCCGCTGCTGGATGTCGCCTTCGGCGGGCTGCCGGCCGAGGCGTCGATCCCGGCGACACCGGAGGCAACACCTGTGTTCGGCGGCACGCAGGCGGCGGAGGTGCCCGGCCCGCAGACCGAGATCCGCATCGGCACGACCGGCCTCCTGCGCCGCGACCCCGACTTCATGGCCGCCTATGTCATGGACCACATCCTCGGCGGCGGCAGCTTCTCCTCGCGGCTCTACACCGAGATCCGCGAGAAGCGGGGGCTCGCCTATTCGGTGTGGAGCACGCTGGTGCCCTACGACCAGGCCGGCCTCTATCTCGCCGGCACCTCGACCCGCGCCGATCAGGCGGAGGCGACGCTGGCGCTGCTGACCGCGGAACTGCGCAAGATGGCCGAGGAGGGCCCGACGGCCGAGGAACTGGCGAGCGCGAAGAAATTCCTCACCGGCTCCTATGCCCTGCGCTTCGACGGTTCCGGCAAGATCGCAGCCCAGCTCGTCGGCCTGCAGCTGGAAAACCTGCCGATCGACTATTTCACCAACCGCAACGCCCTCGTCGAGGCGGTGACGCTGGAGGACGTGAAGCGGGTGGCCAAGCGGCTGCTGGACGGTCCCTACACCGTCGTGACGGTCGGCCCCGCGGCAGGCTGAAGGCCGCCGCGAGGTCCGTTGTCCCGGACCCCGATGGTGTCATGGCCCGCGCAGGCGGACCATCCACGCCTCTGATCGGGCAAGGCCTTTCCTGGATCCTCCGCCTTCGCGGAGGATGACGCCGGTGGCGGGAAGGGCCAGGGACCGACGCCTATGCCTCTACCTTGCCGCGCGCAGCGGGCCGCGCGGCGCCGGGGGCTGCGCCTCGGCGGCCGGCGGCGTCTGCAGCACCTCGGGCCGCACCAGGCGCGGCGCCGAGAACAGGTTTCCCTGGGCAAGACGGATGTCGTAGTCGAGCAGGTCGAGCACCTGCGATTCCGTGTCCACCTGGTCGACGACCAGTTCCAGGCCCTTGCGGGCGAGATGACCGGACAGATCGACGGCGTGGATGTCGCCG
Source organism: Methylobrevis pamukkalensis (assembly GCF_001720135.1). GTDB lineage: Bacteria > Pseudomonadota > Alphaproteobacteria > Rhizobiales > Pleomorphomonadaceae > Methylobrevis > Methylobrevis pamukkalensis. The sequence continues at coordinate 41,565 of NZ_MCRJ01000015.1, read as the reverse complement.
CGATAGTCCTGCGCCACCGCGCGGCCGAGCAGCACCTCGACCGGAACCTTGGCAAAGCGGAAGCCGCGGGCGCCGAGCGTCTGGAAGTCCTGTCGGAAATCGGTGATGTCGCCAATGGCGAAGCGGTAGCCGAGCTCGGCGATGGCGTCGAGGCTCTCCTGCTCGATCGGCCCCATCAGCGCGAGATCCGCGGCCGGAAAGCCGAAGGTGACGAGTTCGGCCAGCGCCCGGTTCTGGGTGACGAAGCCCTGGAACTCGCGGAAGAAGGCATTGTCGGCGAGACTTGCCAGCGACAGGCCGATCAGGATGCCGACCTCGCGGTTGCGGGTGTTGAGACGCTTCAGGATCTGGAAGGCGCGCACCACCATGAAGGTGTCGACGCGCGGCGCCAGACGCGCACCGGTCGCCAGCCGCCGCAGCGCCGGACCGGTGACGGTCTCGCCGCCGCGGGTGCGCATCATCGCCATCGCCTCGTAGATCCGCACCTTGCGCTGCGGCAGGGTGACGATCGGCTGGAGATGCACCTCGAGACGTTCGCTGCGGATCGCCTCGACGATCTCCTGCTCCAGCGCGGGCGAGATCTGCGCCGGGGCGGGCCGCGGTGCCTCGCGCGGCACGGGCTCGAAGGGTTCGGGCGGGGCGATCGGCTCGATCGCGGCCCGGGCCGGCGACAGGCGCGGCTCCTCCGCCATCGGCATCGGCGGCGGGAAGGTCTGCTGCGGGAACGGCTGGGGCGGGAAACCGGTCTGGACCGGCTCGGGCGACGTCATCACCGGGGCGGGGGCAGGCATCGGCGCGGGCATCTGCAGGGGAGCGAGCGGCCGCTTCTCCAGCAGCTCCAGCCGCTGCTCGGCATCGGCGAGCGCGTCGGTGACCTGCTTGAGGAGGCCGCCGAGCACCTCCACCTCCTCGGCAAGCGGCTCGGTATCGCGCCACGGCCGGCTGGCCAGATCCCGTTCCAGCCGTGCCAGCCGGTCGGACACCAGCGCCACCTCGGAATTCACGTCGGAGGCGACGGCGGCGATGTCGGCGATCCGCCCTTCGAGCCAGGCGCGTTCGCCGCGGCGCTGGGCAAGACTCTGCACCAGCATCATGACGCCGAGGCCAAGCATGCCGAGAATGGCGGCTTGCCCCATCGGAAAGTCGAACAGGACGTTGAGGACCACGACGGTCGACACCGCGATCACCGCCATCGATCCGATGACCAGGACGGACGCTAGTCGTTTCATGGCCGGGTCCGCACTCCTCGTCTCCGCGTCGCCCGCCGCCGGCGCAGGCACGCGCGGCGGCACGTCGAGAGGCCCCCTCCGAATGCCGTGGGTGGCCCCCGAATCAGCGCCGATCATGCTGGATTTCCGCAGGTTTCGCACCCGTCCGCGCCGGAGCAGCGTCCCGACGGCGCCGTTTCCCACAATGATCGGACGTCGCGTGGGGCCGGCAGGCCTTGACCTTCCCCCTGCTGGAAGGACCATCTCCCGGAGATCGGACACAAGCGGAGACCCGTCCATGATCGAATTCACCGTTACCGGCATGACCTGCGGCGGCTGCGTGCGCAGCGTCGAGCGCGCCATCGACCGGGTCGAACCCGGCATTGCCCCCAACGTGGATCTTGCCACCGGCCGGGTCCGCATTCCCTCGGACAAGCCGGCGGACGGCTTCCGCAAGGCGATCGAGGCGGCCGGCTACGAGGTCGCCGGCTGAAAGAATGTCCCCGGGCGGGCGCCGCGCGCCGCCCGCCCGGAGGGCAGACAGCGGGGCGCAGGAAGGGGCGGGCTGCCGGCCTCCGAGGGCCACGATCATGGGAAAGATCCTGTTAACCTGTTCGATTTGGCAGGTAATTTGGCTTCGGTTACCATTTGTTTACCGTCTTCTCGCCATGATCGGCTCCGACGCGCGATAGAATTTCGCGCCCGCCACGCAAGGAATGCAAGAGTATGGGTGGTTCCCCAAGGCCCTCGTCGGCGCTTCGTGTTCTCGTCGTCGATCGCGATCCCGAAGCCCGCTTCATCCTGAAGCGCGCGCTCGAGCAACGGATCGCCCGTCCGCTGATGATCCTGGAGACGGCGGCCACCGAGGCGGCCCGCCTGCTGCTTGCCGAGCAGGCCTTCGACGTTCTGACCCTCGATCTCGACACCGTCGGCGGCCTGTCCGGTTTCCGCGAGGTCCATGCCGCCGCCCGGGCCACCCTGGTCTACGCCAGCGGCGAGGCGCACCGCGTCAGCGATGCGGTCGCGGCCGTGCGCGAGGGTGCTGCCGACTATCTCGAGAAGCCTCTGGACGGACCCGCCTTCGCCCGCCGCATCGAGCGCCATTTCGTGGTGGCCGAGGCGATCGTGCCGGGCGACATCGGTGGCCTCGTCGGCCGCTCCGCCCGCATGCGCAACCTGTTCGACCAGATCGCCCGCATTGCGCCGGCCGCCGCCCCGGTGTTCATCTCCGGCGAGAGCGGCACCGGCAAGAAGCTCTGTGCCCGCGCCGTGCACGCCCGCTCGCGCCGGGCCGACGGGCCGTTCATCGTCGTCGATTGCGGCAGTCTCGGCCGCGATGACCTGATGCTCGCCATTGCCGGCGGCGACGGCAATGGCGCACTGCGCCGCGCCCATGGCGGCTCGCTGCTGCTGGACGAGGTCGGCGACCTCGATCCCGCGATCCAGACGCTGCTGGTGCGCTTCATCGAGACCGGCGACGTGATCGGCCCGAGCTTCGACGTGGAGCCGGTGCAGGCCGACGTGCGCCTGATGGCGACCACCGGGCGCGTGCCGGACGACCTGGTGCGGCGCGGCGCGATGCGCCCCGACCTGTTCTACCGTCTCAACGTGCTCAGCCTCCACCTGCCGCCGCTGCGCGAGCGGCCGGAGGACATCGTGCCGATCGCCGAGACGGTGCTGAAACGCTGCGCCGACCGCTTCGGCACCCGCCTGTCGCGCTTTGCGCCGGCGGCGGAAAAGCTGATTGCCGGACATCCCTGGCCGGGCAACGTGCGCGAGCTGGAAAATCTCGTGCAGCGCATCGCCACGCTGAACGACGGCGAGGTCGTCACCGCCGAGATGCTGGCCGATGCCGGCTTCGGCATGCGCCGGGCGCCGGCGTCGATGCAGTCGGCCGTGGAGCGCGCCCGCCTTCCCGATGGCGGCAACGCGCCCGCCGACAATGCGGCCGCCCGCATCCGGCCGCTGTGGATGGCCGAGGCGCAGATCATCGAGGAAGCGATCGAGGCCTTCGACGGGAACATCGCCCGCGCCGCGGCGGCGCTGGAAATCAGTCCCTCGACGATCTACCGCAAGCGCCGCGGCGGCGCCGCGCCGACACGCGACGACTTGCCGTCGATCCGCTTCGGCTGATAGAGGAGAACGACGTTCCGGCCGCAGGCGTTGTGCGGACCTCAAGGGCGGCTGCAACGCCGAAGGCCCGTCTCAAGGTGCGTCTCGAGGTCCGTCTCCGGGGCAGACCCGCGCCGCGACCTGGAGACCGGGGTTCGACATCCGAGCGGATCCGGACCACACCCGTTTGTGACGGCCGCAGGCTGCGGCCGTCTTCCGAGGACCAAGCCCGATGTCCGTGCCGCGTTGCCTTCGTCGTGTCGCCGCCGCCGTCCTTCTCGGCGCGGCACTGTGCGGGCCGGCCGCGGCCGGCGAGCTTGCCGACCGCTCCAAGGCCGCCGAGGCGCTGCTTGCCGACGGCAAGCCGGTGCAGGCGCTCGCCGAAATGGAGGCGGCATTCAACGCCGCCTGGGACCTTGCGCCGCTCGGCTTTTCCGAAGCCCTGTTCGTCGCCGCCCGGCCCTCCGGCTTCGGCATCTACGACGCCCGCCTCACCAACATCTTCAAGGAAGGCGAGGACATGCTCGTCTACGCCGAGCCCTACGGCTTCGGCTACGGGCGCGACGGCGAGCTGTTCCTCATCGATTTCGAGGCCGACTTCGAACTGAAGACGCCGACCGGGCAGATCCTGCACGAGCAGAAGGCCTTCGCCGACCTGAAGATGAAGAGCCGCCGCCGCAACAAGGAGTTTCAGGTGTTCATCACCTACAACTTCAGCGGCCTGAAACCCGGCGACTATGTGCTGACGACCCGCCTGCACGATCTCCACTCCGACAAGACCGGCGCCTTCGAACTGCCGTTCACGCTGATGGCCGCGCCGCGCCCCGGCGACCCGGCGACGCCTGCTCCCGCGCCGGTCACGCCCGCGCCTGCGGCCCCGTCGACGGATGCCCCGGTGATCGACGCCCCAGCCACCGAGGCCCCCGGCCCGGACGCTGCCCCGCGGCTTCCCGAAGGCGAGCCGCGCCGCGGCCCTGACCGCCAGGCCGGCGTCGCCGGAGAGAGGCACCGGAGATGGGGCAGATCCGCGCGCGACCGATCGGGATGGCGACGCTGTCGCCGACCTCATCGCGCGGGTGTTTGCCGAATATGACGGCTGCCCCTTCGTACGCGCCGAGTTTCCCGAACTGGATGCGGTCGCCACGTATTTTGCGGCCAAGGGCGGCGGGCTGCGGGTGATGCCGGCCGCGACGATCCGGAAGGCAGCATCGTCGCCTGCATCGGGTATTCGCGACCCGAACCCGGCGTTGCCGAACTCCACAAGGTCTATCTCGACAGACGCTTGCGCGGACGCGGCCTCGGGGCGCGGCTCTACGCCGCGACGCTGGAGGAGATCCGCCGCCACGACGTCACGACGATCCGGCTGTGGACCGACACCCGCTTTGCCTCCGGGCACCGCTTCTACGAACGGCTCGGTTTCCGGCGAATGCCGGTGCTGCGCTGCCTTGCCGATGCCACCGACGCCTGGGAATTCGGCTACCGCCTCGATCTTGCCCCCGTCTCCTCGTCCGGCCCGGCGATGGCGCCCTCGTGAAGACGCTTGCGTCGCCCCTGCCGGTCTTCTCGGCGATCATCGCCCTCCTGCTGCTGTCGATCATGGATGCGCTGGTGAAGGCGCTCGGCCTCCATTTCCCGGTGGTGGAGATCGTGTTCCTGCGCTACGCCGGCGGCGCCGTGGTGTCGGGCGCCGTGTTCCTGCTGATGCGCGAAAAATGGCCGTCGCGCGCGATGCTGCGCCGGGCCGCGTTCCGCTCGCTGATCATCCTCTGCACCGCCGGGCTGTTCTTCAAGACGCTGACGATGCTGCCGCTGGCCGAGGCGGTGGCGATCACCTTCACCTCGCCGCTGATCATGGCGCTGCTCGGCCAGATCATCCTCAAGGAGCCGGTCGGCCGGCGCGGCGCGGTCGCGCTGGGAATCGGCTTTGCCGGCCTCGTCGTGATGTTCCAGGGCCGCTTCGGCAGCGGCGGCAGCCACGCCGATCCGCTCGGCTACGTCTACGGCCTCGGCGCGTCGGTGAGCTATTCGCTGGCGATGATCCTGACGCGGCGGGATTCGGCCCGCGACAGCGTCGTCGGCCTGGTGACGGTGCAGAATCTCTGCGCCGCCGCGTTCTCCGCCCCCCTTGCCCTGCCGGTGTTCGTCACGCCCGAGGGGCTGAACGTCTGGCTGTTCGCCGCTGTCGGCATCCTCGGCGCCTTCGGCCACCTCGCCTTCGCCTGGGCCTATGCCCACGCCCCAGCCTCGCGCCTTGCCCCGCTCGAATTCACCATGCTGCTGTGGGCACCGCTGTTCGGCCTCGTGATGTTCGGCGAACTGCCGACCATCGCGATGTTCGCCGGATCGCTGCTGATCGTCTGGGCCGTCGTCTCGGTCAGCCGCGGCGGCGCAAAGCCGGCGTTGCGGACCGACGAGAGCGCTTGAGCGTGGGCGGCACGGCTTGTCCGATGCCGCCGGACGCACCGCCCTCGCCTGCTCCGGCTTGACATCACGCGGCGGTGATCCTATGTCCTTCACGCTCGTTAGCACTCGCCATTGCTGAGTGCTAACAGCCCCGACATTCGGAGCTGGGCGCAATTTCGCCGCCCGCTCATCCGACAGGAGCACCGCCCAATGAATTTCCGTCCGTTGCACGATCGCGTCGTCGTTCGTCGCCTCGAGTCCGAGGCGAAGACCGCCGGCGGCATCATCATCCCCGACACCGCCAAGGAAAAGCCGCAGCAGGGCGAAGTCGTCGCCGTCGGCCCGGGTGCCCGCGACGAGAGCGGCAAGGTCGTGACGCTCGACGTCAAGGCCGGCGACAAGGTGCTGTTCGGCAAGTGGTCCGGCACCGAGATCAAGATCGACGGTCAGGATCTCCTGATCATGAAGGAAAGCGACATCATGGGCATCGTGGCCTGATCGGCCCGACGACCTGATCGACGCTTTTCCGTTTCACTCCAATTCCAGGGAATTTCCGAACATGGCAGCCAAAGAAGTCAAATTCGCCGCTGACGCACGCGAGAAGATGCTGCGCGGCGTCGACATTCTCGCCAACGCCGTCAAGGTGACGCTCGGCCCGAAGGGTCGCAACGTCATCATCGACAAGTCGTTCGGCGCGCCGCGCATCACCAAGGACGGCGTTTCCGTCGCCAAGGAGATCGAGCTCGAGGACAAGTTCGAGAACATGGGCGCCCAGATGGTGCGCGAAGTGGCCTCGAAGACCAACGACCTCGCCGGTGACGGCACCACCACCGCCACGGTGCTGGCCCAGTCGATCGTCAAGGAAGGCGGCAAGGCCGTCGCCGCCGGCATGAACCCGATGGACGTCAAGCGCGGCATCGACCTCGCCGTCGCCGAAGCCATCGCCGACCTCAAGTCGCGCTCCAAGAAGATCTCGACCTCGGCCGAAGTCGCCCAGGTCGGCACGATTTCCGCCAACGGCGAGAAGTCGATCGGCGAGATGATCGCCGAGGCGATGCAGAAGGTCGGCAACGAGGGTGTCATCACCGTCGAGGAAGCCAAGACCGCCGAGACCGAACTCGACGTCGTCGAAGGCATGCAGTTCGACCGTGGCTACCTGTCGCCCTACTTCGTGACCAACGCGGAGAAGATGGTGGCCGATCTCGAGGATCCCTTCATCCTCATCCACGAGAAGAAGCTCTCCAACCTCCAGGCGATGCTGCCGGTGCTCGAGGCTGTCGTCCAGTCGTCGCGCCCGCTGGTGATCGTGGCCGAGGACGTCGAGGGCGAGGCTCTGGCCACGCTCGTCGTCAACAAGCTCCGTGGCGGCCTCAAGGTCGCGGCCGTCAAGGCGCCGGGCTTCGGTGACCGCCGCAAGGCCATGCTCGAGGACATCGCGATCCTCACCGGCGGCCAGGTGATCTCGGAAGACCTCGGCATCAAGCTCGAGAACGTCACGCTCGACATGCTCGGCCGTGCCAAGAAGGTGTCGATCTCCAAGGAGACCACCACGATCGTCGACGGCGTCGGCGAGAAGACCGAGATCGAGGGCCGCATCGCCCAGATCAAGGCGCAGATCGAGGAGACCACCTCGGACTACGATCGTGAGAAGCTTCAGGAGCGTCTCGCCAAGCTCGCGGGCGGCGTTGCCGTCATCCGCGTCGGCGGCGCGACCGAGGTCGAGGTCAAGGAGCGCAAGGACCGCGTCGACGACGCCCTCAACGCCACCCGCGCTGCGGTTGAAGAAGGCATCGTCCCCGGCGGCGGCTCTGCGCTGCTCCGCGCCAAGGTCGCCGTCCAGAAGCTGAAGTCCGACAACCCGGACATCATGGCGGGCATCAAGATCGTGCTCCGCGCCCTCGAGGCTCCGATCCGTCAGATCGCCGAGAATTCCGGCGTCGAGGGTTCGATCGTCGTCGGCAAGGTCAGCGAGATGGGCGAGACCATGGGCTTCGACGCCCAGAACGAGACCTATGTCGACATGATCGAGGCCGGCATCATCGACCCGACCAAGGTCGTGCGCACGGCTCTCCAGGACGCGGCCTCGATCGCCGGCCTGCTGGTCACCACCGAAGCCATGGTTGCCGAACTGCCGAAGGACAAGTCCTCGGCTCCGGCGATGCCGGGCGCGGCATGGGCGGCATGGACTTCTGATCCCGACGGGATCGAAGGCCGCGCAGCCGCCCATCACTTGAAGGGCCTGAGCCGGAAACATCCGGCTCAGGTGGCGGCATGGACTTCTGATCCCGACGGGATCGAAGGCCGCGCAGCCGCCCATCACTTGAAGGGCCTGAGCCGGCAACATCCGGCTCAGGTGGCGGCAGATGTGCCGACGATTTCCGGAATCACGGACAAGGGCGCTCCTCGGGGCGCCCTTTTTCGTGGCGAGGTGGGGGACGGCATGCGGGAACCGCAGGACCAGAAATCTCCGCGGCGACCGCATCGTCGCAAGGTCATGTCCCGCAAGTGCCGTATCCGGAGACGTATTTTTCTGGCCAGTGCCGCCAACACGCCTTAGATTCGGTCCGATCGTACCGTCCTGTCCGGGCGGCCGGAGCCTGAAACCGGTTTTTCGCCGGTGACCCGGCCCATTCCCGCCGCCCCTGCGTGGCGCTCAGCCGAGTGGAGTGCATGAGCTTTTTCGACCGTGCCCTGATCGTCCACACCCATCTTGAGAAAACCGCCGGAACATCGCTGGTCGAAGGACTGAGACGCGTCTTTGGCGAAGATGCCCTCTACGACACCCGCGGCCGGGCGACCCTGAAGCCGGAGGCGATGACCTCCAGCCAGCGCAGGGCGATCAAGGTGCTTTCCGGTCATTTCCACTTCGGCTCGCACGAGCACATGTTCCAGCGATATCCGGTCTACGTCGCCTGCGCCCGCGACCCCTACGACCGCTTCTGCTCGTTCTATCACTACACGCTGGCCAATGCCTCGCATCCGGGCAACGAGTACTATCGCGGCCTGTCGATCGGCGAGGCGGTGGAGAAGGCCGTGGCCGACAACAAGGTGGCGGCCACGAACTACTTGTGCACCTATTTCAGCACGCGGATGCTCGCGTCGGCGGCCAGCGCCAAGCGGATCATCGACAAGCACTATGTCTGCGTCGCGCCCCACAATCGCGTCAACGATCTGATTGCCTGCTTTGCCGAGACGTTCAATCCCGCCCTGAAGCTCAAGGAAGAGATCCGCGCCAACGTCGGCAAGGTTGCGACCTATTCCCAGGAGGGCCGGGAGCTTTTCGAGAAGCACAATCAGGAAGACATCGAGCTCTATCATTTCATCCAGGAGAATGCGGAGCGCTGGATCACCACTTTCGGCGGTCGCCTGTCGCGCATTTCCAGGAGCCCAGCCTGGAAGTCGCGACGCAGCCGGGAACGGCGCCGGGCGGTCATGCCGGCCTGAGGCGCGATTCGCTGGACAAAGGCCGGATTTTCTTCCGACTGTTCATCCTGAATGAACGAAATGTCGTCATCCCGCCGGCTTTGCGGCGGGGCCGGTTCGGCGCATATCTCGCGTCACCGGACGCTGCTCCGGAAGAAATCCCGGACCTTCGGAGACGTCACATGTCCAGACTTCAATCGCCGGCGCTGCTTGCCGCCCGCCTCCTCATGTCGCTCATCTTCATCACCGCCGGCTGGAGCAAGATCTCCGGCTACGCGGGCACGCAGCAATATATGGAGGCGATGGGCGTGCCCGGCGCGCTTCTGCCGCTGGTCATCCTCACCGAACTCGGAGGCGGCCTGCTGATCCTCGTCGGCTTCCAGACCCGCCTTGCCGCCCTGCTGCTCGCCGGCTTCTCGCTGGCCTCGGGCCTGCTCTTCCACTATGTCGCCGCGCAGGCGGCGACCGATGCGGCCGTCGCCTCGGCGCAGATGATCAATTTCTGGAAGAACGTGACCATTGCCGGCGGCTTCCTTGCCCTGTTCGCGGCGGGCGCCGGCGCCTGGTCGGTGGACGGACGGCGCGGCAGGGCGTGAACGGCCCTGGCTGCGGACCTGCAACGGCGCGGGTCCGGGGCCCCGCAAACTTGCCCTTCGCGCCCCGTTCGGCTAGTTACCTCGGCAACGACGCGCCCGGCTTCCGGGCGCGGTTTTTTGCGCGTCCGGCCGACCGTTCCGGACCCGAGGGCAGGATTTCATGACGACGACGCCGTCGAACCCCAAGGCCGCGCGGGTGCCGCGTGGCTTCGTCGACCGCACCGCGGACGAGATCCGCGCCGCGGAAGCGATGATGCGCACGATCCGCGAGACCTACGAGCTCTACGGCTTCGAGCCGGTGGAGACGCCGCTGGTCGAATACACCGACGCGCTCGGCAAGTTCCTGCCCGACCAGGACCGCCCGAACGAGGGCGTGTTCTCCTTCCAGGACGACGACGAGCAGTGGCTGTCGCTGCGCTACGACCTGACCGCGCCGCTGGCCCGCTACGTCGCCGAGAATTTCGAGCGTCTCGCCAAGCCCTACCGCAGCTACCGCGCCGGCTGGGTGTTCCGCAACGAGAAGCCCGGTCCCGGCCGCTTCCGTCAGTTCATGCAGTTCGACGCCGACACCGTCGGCGCCCCCTCGGTCGCCGCCGACGCGGAGATGTGCATGATGATGGCCGACACGCTGGAGGCGCTCGGCATCGCGCGCGGCCAGTATGTGATCCGCGTCAACAACCGCAAGGTTCTCGACGGGGTGATGGAGGCGATCGGCCTTGCCGGCGAGGAGAATGCGGACAAGCGTCTCACCGTGCTGCGCGCCATCGACAAGCTCGACAAGATCGGCCCCGACGGCGTGCGGGACCTCCTCGGCGCGGGCCGCTGGGAGAATCCGGACGACAAGAGCGGCGACTACACCAAGGGTGCCGGGCTGGATGCCGCTGCGGCCGACACGGTGCTCGCCTTCGTCGCCGCCGGTGCCGAGAGCGCAGCCGCGACGATCGCCAACCTCGCCGCGCTGGTCGCGTCCGGCGGGCGCGGCAGCGAGGGCGCCGGGGAACTGGCGACGATCGGCGAGTTGATCGATGCCGCGGGATACGGCGACCGGGTCCGCATCGACCCCTCCGTCGTGCGCGGCCTCGAATATTATACCGGCCCGGTCTACGAGGCCGAACTGCTGTTCGACGTGACGAATGACGAGGGCCAGACCGTGCGCTTCGGCTCGGTCGGCGGCGGCGGGCGCTATGACGGGCTCGTCGGCCGGTTCATGAAGGAGAATGTCCCGGCGACCGGCTTCTCGATCGGCGTCTCGCGCCTTGCCGCCGCGCTGAAAAGCCTTGGCAAGATCGGCGGCGAGGCCTCGCGCGGCCCGGTGGTCGTGCTGGTCATGGACCGCTCGGCGATCGCCTCCTACCAGGCGATGGTCGCGGAGCTGCGCGCCGCCGGCATCCGCGCCGAGATGTATCTCGGCTCGTCCGGCATGAAGCCGCAGATGAAATACGCCGACCGCCGCAACGCGCCGCTCGCCATCATCGAGGGCTCCAACGAGCGCGAGGCCGGCGAGGTGCAGATCAAGGATCTCGACCTCGGCAAGGAACTCTCCAAGGGGATTGCCGACAACGAGACCTGGCGGGCGAGCCGCCCGGCGCAGGTGACCGTCAAGCGCGCCGATCTCGTCGCGGAAGTCCAACGCATGCTGGCGGCCGCCGTGCCGCCGGCCTCGGAGTGAGCCGATGAGCCGCGAGGCCCTCGACGCCGCCATCGCCCGGGCTGGGGCCGCGCTGGCCAGCGCGGGCTTTTCGCCCGTGGAAGTCCCGGTGCTGCTGCCGATGGAGGATTTCGTCCGGATTTCCGGCGAGGAATTCCGCCGCCGCATCCTCGTCGTCGCCGACGGACGCGGCATGGAGCGCTGCCTGCGGCCCGAGTTCACCGTGCCGGTCTGCCGCAAGGTGCTCGGCGAGACGGCGACGCAGGTGGGCGGCCGCTACTCCTATTCCGGCAAGATCTTCCGCAACGGCCGTCCCGGCGAGGACGACGAGGTGTGGCAGATGGGCGGCGAGGTGATCGGCGACCATGATGTCGCGACGACCGACGCCGAGGTGCTGGCGCTCGCCCTCGACATCGCCCGTGCCTCCGGCATCGACGCGCCGTCGGTGCTGGCCGGGGACGTCGGCCTGTTCTTCCGCCTGCTCGGCGCGCTCGCCGTGCCCCCGGCGTGGAAGCGCCGGCTGATGACCCAGTTCGGCGACCCGCAGAAGGTCAACGAGACCGTGGCGCGCATGGCCGGCCCGCGCGCCGGCTTCCTCCAGTTCGCCCCCCATGCCGAGGTGATCGGCGCGCTGGCCGCCTTCCCGCCGGAAAAGGTCGGCGAGCTTTTCGCCGACATCCTGTCGATTGCCGGCGTCCAGACCGTCGGCGGCCGTTCCACTTCGGAGATCGCCGAGCGCGTGCTGGAGCAGGCGAGCCTTGCCGCCGAGGACGTGATGCCGAGCGAGCATGCGGCGATCATCGCCGACTTCCTCGCCATCGAGGCGCCGTTGCCGGCCGCCGTCGGGCGGCTCCGCGCCCTTGCCGCCCGTCTTCCCGGCGGGTCAGAAGGCTTTGCCGCGGCGCTCGACCTGTTCGAGGGCCGGATCGACGCGCTCAGCAACGCCGGCGTGCCGGTGGACGAGATCGTGTTCTCGGCCCGCTTCGGCCGCCGTCTCGGCTACTACGACGGCTTCGTCTTCGACATCGCCGACCGCCGCGCCCCCGACCTCGGACAGGTCTGCGGCGGCGGGCGCTACGACGGGCTGATGCCGGTGTTCGGGGCGCCGGCCGGCACCCGCGCCGTCGGCTTTGCCATCTGGACCGAACGTCTCGCCGCCCTCGGCGGCCCCGCGCCGGAGCCCCGCCCATGACCAGCCCCGCCGGCGACGCGCCGCTGATCGTTGCCGTTCCCTCCAAGGGCCGGCTGCAGGAGCAGACGCTCGCCTTCTTCGAACGCTCCGGCCTCGTCATCCGCCAGGCGCGCGGCAGCCGCGACTATTTCGGCACCATCGCCGGGGTTCCCGGGGCCGAGGTGCAGTTCCGCTCGGCCTCGGAGATCGCCCGCGAGGTCGGCGCCGGCAACGTCCATCTCGCCGTCACCGGCCTCGACCTGCTGCACGAGACGCTCGGCGCGGCGCAGGAGGAGCTTGCCCCCGGCGCCCGGCTCGACGACACGGCGCCCGCGCCGGCCCATCTCGTCACCAAGCTCGGCTTCGGCCACGCCAACGTGGTCGTCGCCGTGCCGCAGGCCTGGCTCGACGTCGTCTCCATGGCCGATCTGGCCGACGTTGCCGCCCGTTTCCGGCTGAAGCATCACCGGCCGATGCGGGTTGCGACCAAATACGTGTCGCTGACCCGGCGCTTCCTCACCGGCCACGGCGTGTCGGACTATCTGATCGTCGAAAGCCCCGGCGCCACCGAGGGCGCGCCGGCCGCCGGCACCGCCGAACTGATCGTCGACATCACCTCCACCGGCCGAACGCTGGCCGACAACGGCCTGAAGGTGGTGGACGACGCGACGATGATGCGCTCGGAAGCCTGCCTCGTCGCCGCGACCGGGGCGGCCTGGTCGCAGACCGCGCGTGTTGCTGCACGCACCATGCTGACCCGCATCGCCGCCGATGCAAGGGCGCGCGGCGTGCGCCGCATCGAGGCCTCAGTCGCCGGCGCCGATCGTTTCGCGGCGATCGCCGCCAACCGCTTCGGCGCGACCCTGCCGCTGCCGGTCGAGGGCGACCGGCTGGTGCTGCTCTGCCCGGCCAAGGCGATCCACGACCTCGCGTCGTGGCTGATCGAGGAAGGCGCGCGCACCGTCGCGGTATCGTCGGTCGATTATGTGTTCGAGGCGGAAAACCGGCTCTACGACGCCCTCGCCCGCCGCATCGGGTAGGCGTTCCTAGCGCGGCCGCACGAAGGCGGCGCGCAGGGCCTCCACCGGGGCGCGGCAGCAGCAGCCTTCGAGGTGGTCGTTGACCACGCCCATCGACTGCATGAAGGCGTAGACCGTCGTTGGCCCGACGAAGGACCAGCCGTCCTTCAGCAGCCTCTTCGACAGCGCAGTCGATTCCGGCGTCCGGCCGAGCGCCGACAGGCTGGCCCGGTCGCAGACGGGCGGCCGCGTCGCCGGGTCCGGCTCGTAGCTCCAGACGAGGGCGGCCAGCGACACGCCCGCATCCCGCATCGCCCGGGCGCGGCGCGCGTTGTTGATCACCGACAGGATCTTGGCCTTGTGGCGGACGATGCCGGCGTCGGCGAGCAGGCGGGCGACGTCGTCCTCGCCGAAGTCCGCCACGCGGTCGATGTCGAAGCCCGCAAAACCGGCGCGGAAATTCTCGCGCTTGCGCAGGATCGTCAGCCAGGACAGGCCCGACTGGAAGCCCTCCAGGCACAGCTTTTCAAAGAGGGTCCGCGGGTCGGCGACCGGGCGGCCCCATTCCTCGTCGTGATAGCGGCGATAGTCGTCCTTCTCGCCCTGCCACCAGCAGCGCCACGCGCCATCCGGCCCCTGCAGGAGACCGTCCCTCGCATCCGCGTCGTCCGTCATCGCCAACCCCGTCGATTGTTCACTCTTTGTTCGTAACATGACCGCCGCGCCGAGGCAATCGGCGCGGTGTCTGGCAAGTGGGGCCGAAAGCTTGCGGTGAAAGCCTCAGGCGAACAGGGCGTCGATGTCGTCCTGGCTGGCGATGTTCTCGTCGGTCTCGAGCGCCGGACCGTTGAGCAGGGCGGCGTCGCCCTCGCGCTTGGCCATCTCGTCGGCCTCGATCTCGGCGAAGCTTCCATGCCGCCCCAGATCTCGATCATCCGGGCGACCCGGGTCTCGATGAAGCGCATCGCATGGACCACCTTGTTGATCCGCTGGCCGGTGAGGTCCTGGAAGTTGCAGGCCTCGAAGATCGCGATCACCCGCTCCTGGATGTCGGCCGCGAGGGCGTGGTCCTCGCCCTTGGTCCGGGCTGCCAGGGTGTTGGCGGCATCGTCGATCACTTCCGCGGCCGACAGGATCGTCTCGGTCGCCCGCTCGGTGCCGTGCACGACCGCGTCGAGTTCGTCGGTGACGCGCGACATCTCGCGGCCCTCGAAATTGGAGACATGCAGGGTCGCGATCTCGCGCTTGGTCTGCATGATGGCCGCCTGGATCTCGTCCAGTTCGTCCTTGAGCTTCATCGCCTCGCCGAACTGGCGGCGGTAGTCCTCGAGCACGGCGGTGCTGACCTCGCGCGTCGGCGCCATCATCCGCTTGAGCTCGCTGATCTCGTGCAGGATCTGGGCGGACTGGTCGAAGGCAGGAGACGGGAGCGCCAGCTGGGCGGATGCGCCGTTCAGGTAGGACTCGATGCGGTAGGCCCGCTTCCCTCTCGACATGATCCGCAAGTCCTCTCGTCACCCTGTTACGAGCCCAAATTATCGGCCGGCGTTAACATCCGGTTGTCCTAAAATGCCCCCGAAGCCGATTGCGGCGGGAATGGAGACGATCTGCCCGGTTTGTTCGCAGGATCGCCGATTGACCATCCCTGCAAATCCGTTAACTTCACATCCGTGTGATCAGGGGATCACGACCGTGTGAGAGCAGTATCGAGACCGGCAAGAGCGGGAACCGCCACGGATCGATCGTGAGGGCAGCGACAGCGCCCGCACCAGAAGGCCGCAAGCGGCCGCTCAGGGGGACCGACACGTGGCGCAGCATGATCGGGCCTATTCGCCCCGCCGTCCTTTCCGCATTGTCGCCGCGCTGTTCGCGGCGCTGGTGATCGCCCTGCCGTTGCCGGCGCTGGCCGGCGGGCTGTCGCGGTTCTCCGACCAGCATCTTGCGGACGGCTTCATGCGCACGGTGTTCGGCACCGAGTCCGGCAGCCGCGTGCGCGGCATGCGCGTCAAGAAATTCGAGGTTCCGGTCCGCTTCGCGATCGACGACCGCTCCGGGAGCGGTCGGGCCGACCGGGTGGCCGCCTTCATCCGCAGCCTGCCGAAATCGATCCGCGGCCTCGACGCCCGGCTTGCCGCGCCCGGGGAAAAGGCGAATTTCACCGTCGTCATCACCGATCGCAGCGGCTATGCGGCGCCGTCCAGGGCGGCGATCTTCGGCGGCCATGGCCGCCCGCTGCCCGGCAAATGCGTGACGATCATGGACCTCGGTCGCGCCTCGATCGCCCGTTCGACCTCGATCATCGTCGCCGACGAGGGCGAGTTCCTGTTCCAGCGCTGCATGATCGAGGAGATCCTGCAGGGCCTCGGCCCGATCAACGACGACGTCTCGCTCGCCGCGTCGATGTTCAACGACACCACGCGCCACCGCGACATGATGGTGTTCGACCGCGCGATCGTCAGCATGCTCTACGATCCGCGCATCCGGAACGGCATGACCATGCGCGAGGCGGCCGCCGTGCTGCCCGAGGTGATCCGGGACATGCGCCGCCGCGTGCGCTGAGGAGCGGCGCAATGCGGGCGGGGTTTTCCGCCCACCGTCCGGTGCCGGAGCCATACGTCGTCAACCCCGCGTTCATCCTGTTTCGCGACCCTTCGTTTACCACGCTCCGAGATCGGCGGCATTTGCAGGGCGGCCCTCTGATTTGATTCACCATTCGCTTGAGGTTTGCGCCCTAGCGTGACGGCGACGGGGACGCTCCCGCCGAAACCGGAACGCTGCGGCGTCGCGGTGCGGCGGGCGTCCCCCGGCCGCCTCGGAGGCGTGCCGCGCCCGGCAGAATGCCGCCGCGCGGGCCCACGTCACCGGCAACCGCAACGACTGTCGCGTCTCGAGTCTGTCGATGAAACATGTCCTGCTTCTCGCCGCCGTGGCCGGCGCCGTTCTTGCCGGCCCGGCCCTTGCCGCCGCGCCCGCCACGCAACGCCGCCGCCGATCGTCCTCAGCCCGGATCTCACCGACCCGTGGGTGATGCAGCTGCGGCCCGGCAACACGCCGATCTATGCCGCGCCGAAGGCCCATGCCGGCGCCACGCGCCTGCCCGATCCGGCGCGTCCCGAGCCGACGCTGTCCTATGCGCCGCCGGCCACCGCCCATCCCGCCGCCCTGCGACCGGCCCACCAGATCTCCGCCGAATTCCTGCCGACCGTGGTCGACTACGAAGGCCCGTTCGCGCCGGGCACGATCGTGATCGACACCGAAAGCCGGCATCTGATGCTGGTGGAGGAGAACAACCGCGCGCGTCGCTACGGCGTCGGCGTCGGCCGCCCCGGCTTCACCTGGGCCGGCAGCCACCGCGTCACCCGCAAGGCAGAATGGCCGGGCTGGACGCCGCCGCCGGAGATGCGCAAGCGCCAGCCGGAGCTGCCGTCCTACATGCCCGGCGGCCCGCAGAACCCGCTCGGCGCCCGCGCGCTCTACCTCGGCTCCACGCTCTACCGCATCCATGGCACGTCGCAGCCGTGGACGATCGGCCAGGCGGTCTCGTCCGGCTGCATCCGCATGCGCAACGAGGACGTGACCGACCTCTACAACCGCGTGCCCGTCGGCGCCCGGGTGGTCGTGCTGCGCTGATCGCGCAGGTCCGACCTCGCCATCAAAAAGGGGCCTTTTGGCCCCTTTTTCGTTGTCCGGATCTCAGAGCTGGCCGAGCATCTTGCGATAGGCGTCCAGCGTGCACTGGCGCGGATCGGGCGCGCGGGCGCAGTTGTTGCGCGTCTTGCGCCAGTCGCGCTCGCGGGTCTTCAGCGCCGACACCTCGTTGGCCGGCGCCCGTGCGAGGGCGGCGGCAAGGTCGCGCGCCAGCGTCACATCCAGTTCGGCGAGTTCGTCGTCGGCGCAGATGAGCTTCTCGATGTCGCCGCGCGCGCCCTCGCAATCGAAACTCGGCGTGGCGGCTGAGGCCGTGTGGGAGCCGACCGACGGAAAGCCAATCGACAGGGCGAGACCGAGCGCAGTCACCACGAGCGGTCTGGCAAGAAAAATGGAAATCCGTTTGATCAAAGACATTTTACGCAACCAATCTGAACAGAGCCCGCCATCGCGGTGTCTTCTCCATGCCCTCGACAGCCGCCAACCGACCACGAGTCTGGCGCGGGCCTGTGCCCGAACCATGCACGTCGAAATTCCTCGCCGTCGTCCGCCGGCCTGAGGGACCTGCGTCGCCGGCTTGTCGCCGCAATGCAGCAGGGTTGTAGTGTGGAAAAGTGGCCGGCAAATGTCGAGCGGAGAATCGATCGCAACACTGCATCGCCAGCCTTCGCACGAGACGGCGCGCCGGGAATCCGGGGTTGCCAGCCCGTCAGGCGAGGAGATCGAGCACGTCCCTTGTCATCTCGTTCGCGGCGCGGAAGGTGGCGACAGAGGCCTGGTAGGCGGCCTTCGCGGTCATCTGCTCGACCGCCTCCGCCGCAAAGCTGACCTCGGGCATGGCCACCCCGCCGGAGGGCGCCGGCTGGAGCGCGCCCGGCGCGGTCGGCGCGTCCGTGCCTGCCGGCATCGGACCGGACACGCCGGCGGCCGCGACCCGGCCGGCCGAGGCCTCGAAGCGGCTCGACGCGGCGGTCATGCCTGCAAGGGATGTGCGCATGGCGCCGATCATGGTCCTGCCTGTCCTTGCGTCCCGGCCCCATCGGCCGGCGGAAACGCCCGGTCACTCTGGCGTTCCGGCGTTGACGATCCGTCAACACATCCGCTCGAATCGGACCGATCCACGATCGTCAGGCCAGATGCAGTCCACGCAGGGCGGCGGGCGTCTGTCCCCCGTGCGCCCAGTCGAGCAGCTCGGCAGTGTGGACGATCGGAATCGACGTGCCGGTGGCGATCTGGGTCATGCAGCCGATGTTGCCGGCGGCGATCACGTCGGGCGCCACCTTCGCGATGTTGGCGACCTTGCGGTCGCGCAGCCGCCCGGCGATCTCCGGCTGGAGAATGTTGTAGGTTCCGGCCGAGCCGCAGCAGAGGTGGCCCTCGGGCACATCGACGACCTCGAAGCCGGCGGCGCGCAGAAGCTGTTTCGGCGTCTCGCGGATGCGCTGGCCGTGCTGCATCGAGCAGGCCGAGTGATAGGCGACCCGGATCGGCCGTCCGCCCGCCATGCCGGCCACCCGGCCCGGGCCCGGCTGCGGCGGCAGGTCGAGGATGGTGAGCACCTCGGTCAGATCCTTCGCGAGGTCCGAGACGCGCTCGGCCGTCGCGGCATAGTCGGGATCGCGCGCGAGCATGTGGCCATAGTCCTTGATCGTCGTGCCGCAGCCGGATGCGGTGATGACGATCGCGTCCAGCCCGTCGTGCTCGATCTCGCCCATCCAGGCGTCGATATTGCGCCGTGCCGCGTCCTGCGCCTCCGTCTCGCGTCCCATGTGATGGACGAGCGCGCCGCAGCAGCCCTCCCCCTTCGGCAGCACCACCTCGACGCCGGCCCGGGTCAGCAACCGGATCGTGGCGGCGTTGATGCCCGGATCGAGCACCGACTGCGCGCAGCCGGAGAGGAGCGCAACGCGGCGGCGGCGATCGCCTTCCGCCGGGATCACGTCACCGGGCCGATGCACCGCCTTGTCCGGCAGGGCGGACGGAGCCAATGCGAGCATCGCCGCCAACCGCCGGCCGGGGGCACCGAGCCTTGCAAACAGGCCACTGAACGGCCGGGCGAGCCGCGCGCCGGCGAGCGCCAGCCGGAACCGGCCGGGATGCGGCAGCACGAAAGCCAGCAGCGCGCGCAGCAGCCGGTCAGCCATCGGTCGGCGATAGGTCCGCTCGGTGTGGGCGCGCGCATGGTCCACCAGATGCATGTAGTCTACACCTGATGGGCAGGTGGTCATGCAGGAGAGACACGAGAGACAGCGGTCGAGATGCTTGACGGTCTCGGCGTCGGCCGGCCGGTCGTTCTCCAGCATCTCCTTGACGAGGTAGATGCGGCCGCGCGGGCTGTCGAGCTCGTCGCCGAGCAGCACGAAGGTCGGACAGGTCGCCGTGCAGAAGCCGCAGTGGACGCAGGTCCGCAGGATCTTCTCGGAGGCCGCGACGTCCGGATCGGCCAGCTGGGCGAGGGAGAAATGGGTCTGCATCGGTCAGTCCTTCGCCACCATGCGCCCGGGATTGAGAATCCCGAGCGGATCGAACTGTGCTCTCAGCCGCGCGGTGAGCGCGGCCAGCGGGCCGGGCTGCGGCTCGAACACCGGGATGCGGGCGCGAAGCTCGGCGGGCGCACGCACCAGCGTCGCGTGGCCGCCGCCTTCCGCCGCGATCGCCGCGCGGATTGCCGCGGCGCCGGCATCATCGGCGGAGGTCGGGTCCAGAGCGAGCCAGACGAGGCCGCCGCCCCAGTCGTAGAAATGGCGGCTGCCGGCCGTGCTCGGCAGCGCCGCCGGCAGCCGCGCCACCACCTTCGGCCCGGCCGTCGGGGCGACGGAAATCTTCCAGACGACCGTTCCCGGCGTTGCCGCGAAGGGCGCGACGTCGCGGATCGCGCGCCACAGATCGAGGCCGGGCTCGCCCCCCATCGCCTCGGCCGGGCCGGCATCGGCCAGAAGCGCGGCGAGACGGGCCGCCCGGTCGGCGACCGAGGGCGCGATGCCTTCCAGACGCAGCAGGGTTGCCGGGCCGGAAAAGCCGAAGTCCGCAGCAACGGACGCGGGCAGATGCGCGGCGCCGGAGACGTCTGCGGGCGAGCCGAGCGCCCGCGACAGCACGGCGACGGCCGCGTCATCGGCAAGGCCCGTCCACATCAGCGTCGTCGCCGTCTGCGGCGCGGGCAGCACCTTGAGCGTCAGTTCGGTGAAGACGGCGAGCGTGCCGAAGGAGCCGGTCAGCCCCTTCGACATGTCGTAGCCGGTGACATTCTTCACCACCCGCCCGCCCGACTTGAAAATCTCGCCGCGCCCGGAGACCGCGCGAATGCCGAGCATGTGGTCGCGGGCGGCGCCGGCCTTGATCCGGCGCGGACCCGAGAGATTGGCGGCGATCATCCCGCCGATGGTACCGACGTCGGCGGGCGCGCCGTAGAGCGGTCCGAGATCCGGCGGCTCGAAGGCAAGCGCCTGGCCGCGCGAGGCGAGCAGGTGCCCCACCTCGGCCAGCGGGGTTCCGGGGCGGACGGCGATGACCAGTTCTTCCGGCTCGTAGAAGGTGACGCCGGAGAGGCCGGTGAGATCGAGCGTGCGGCCCGCCGCCACCGGCCGGCCGAGCCCGCGCTTCGACCCGGCGCCGAGGATTTCGAGGCTCGTGCCGGTGGCAACGGCGTCCGCGACGGCGGCGAGGACGCCGGCTTCATCGGTCGGGCGAAGGGCGGTCATGGGGTGGCTCCGTGGGGGGCGAAGCGGTGGCCTGCAAGGGCGCGGTGAGCGCGGGAGGCGCCGCCCCCCTCTCCCTGTCCCTCCCCCTCGAGGGGGGAGGGGACGCAGGACGCCACGGCTTTCGTCTCTCCCCGTCTCGTCTCGGCGCAACGCCTTGGAGACGACGGACAGGACGCCGATCGTCCCCTCCCCCCTGGAGGGGGAGGGACAGGGAGAGGGGGAAGCCCCACCCACAGGAAGAAACCGGTCCAGGAACCCATCCTCAAAACCTCGGCAGTTCCGGAAACGGCAGGTTGCCGCGGTGGATGTGCATGCGGCCGAGTTCGGCGCAGCGGCGGAGCTGGGGGAAGACCTTGCCGGGGTTGAGCAGGTGGCCGTCGTCGAAGGCGCATTTCACCCGCATCTGGTGGGCAAGGTCCACGTCGTCGAACATCTCGTGCATCAGGTCGCGCTTCTCCACCCCCACGCCGTGTTCGCCGGTGAGCACGCCGCCGACCTTGACGCAGAGGCGCAGGATGTCGGAGCCGAAATCCTCCGCCGCCTGCAATTCGCCGGGCTTGTTGGCATCATAGAGGATCAGCGGATGCAGGTTGCCGTCGCCCGCGTGGAAGACGTTGGCGCAGGAAAGACCATATTTCACCGACAATTCGCGCATGCCGGCGAGCACCTG
This sequence comes from Methylobrevis pamukkalensis, assembly GCF_001720135.1. GTDB lineage: Bacteria > Pseudomonadota > Alphaproteobacteria > Rhizobiales > Pleomorphomonadaceae > Methylobrevis > Methylobrevis pamukkalensis. The sequence goes on along the minus strand of NZ_MCRJ01000015.1, from coordinate 19,966 downwards.
CGGCAGCGCCTTGCGCGGGATCGTGCCGTCCATGCAGTAGTAGTCCGGCGAGATCCGCCCCACGGCGGGGAAGGCCGCCTTGCGGCCGGCCCAGAAGGCCATGCGTTCGGCGTCCGACCCGGAAATCTTGAGCGAGGTGGCGCCGTTGCGCAGGGCGATCGCCTCGACCTCGCCGATCAGGTGATCGACCTCCACCGGCGGACCGTCGAGTTCGACGATCAGCAGCGCCTCCGCGTCGCGCGGATAGCCGACGTGGACGAAGTCCTCGGCGGCGGCGATTGCCGGCCGGTCCATCATCTCCATGCCGCCCGGAATGATGCCGGCGGCCACCACATCGGCCACGGTCTGCCCGGCTTCTTCCGAGGAAGCAAAGCCCACCAGCAGCGCGCGGGCCGTCTCGGGGCTGCGCAGCAGGCGCACGGTGACCTCGGTGACGACGCCGAGCAGGCCCTCCGAGCCGACCACGAGGCCGAGCAGGTCGTAGCCCTCGGCGTCGAGATGGCGGCCACCGAGGCGGATCACCTCGCCGGTCATCAGCACCATCTCCAGGCCGAGCACGTTGTTGGTGGTGAGGCCGTATTTGAGGCAATGCACGCCGCCGGAGTTTTCCGCGACATTGCCGCCGATCGAGCAGGCGATCTGGGACGAGGGATCGGGGGCATAGTAGAAGCCGGCGTGTTCGACGGCCCTGGTGATGCCGAGATTGGTGACCCCGGGCTGCACCACGGCGCAGCGATTGGGGAAATCCACGTCGAGGATGCGGTTGAATTTCATCATCGACATCAGCACCCCGTCGGCGAGCGGCAGCGCCCCGCCGGACAGGGACGTGCCCGCCCCGCGCGGCACGACCTTGATGCCTTCACCGTGGCAGTACTTGAGGATGGCCGCGACCTCGGCGGTCGTCTCTGGCAGCACGACCAGCAGCGGCGGCTGGCGATAGGCGGTCAGGCCGTCGCTCTCGTAGGGGCGCAGGGCGATGTCGCCGTCCAGAACCCCCTCCCCCGGCAGGATACGGCGCAGCGCCGCGGCGATCGACGCGCGTCGCGCATGATCTGCCGATCCGGCTCCGGCATCTTGGGCCCTGACATGCGACTTCCTCCCCCTTGTCCGACGCCCCGTTTCGTCGACCTTGCTATTTGCGACGATTTGACGACAATTCTTTCCACCACGGAAAAAGCGTGGTATCATGTGTACCAGTGATGCATTCCGAGAATCCGTAGCTTTCCGGGGCTGGATGCCTGCGCAGGGGACTATATGTCATCGGAATGCGAATGACAGAGTTGCCACTTATGCGCGGGTCGAAAAATGCCTGATATCGCCGACCTTGAAATCTTCGCGCGTGTCGTCACCGCCGGCAGCATGTCGGCTGCGGGACGTGAAATGGCCCTTTCGCCGGCGGTCGTGTCCAAACGCATCCGCCGCCTGGAAGATCGCCTCGGCACGCGCCTCCTGCAACGCACGACGCGGCAGATCGCGCTGACCGAAGCCGGCCAGGGCTTCTACGAGCGTATCGTCGCGATCCTCGCCTCGATCGAGGAGGCAGAGGCCTTCGTCTCGCGGCGCTCGGCACTGGCGCGCGGCACGCTCAAGGTCTCGGCGCCCACCTCCTTCGGCCGGATGCACATCGCGCCCTATCTCGGCGAATTCCTCGAGGCCAACCCGGATCTCGGCGTCAACCTGGTGCTGTCGGACGACTTCGTCGACGTGGTCGGCGAAGGCTACGATCTGGCGATCCGCATCGCGGAACTGGCCGATTCCAGCCTCGTCGTCCGTCGCCTTGCTCCGGCCCACCGGGTGCTGTGCGCCTCGCCGGACTATCTGGAAGCCCACGGCACGCCGAAGTCGATCGAGGACCTGTCCGACCACATCTGCCTTGCCGCCGCCCATCAGGATCCGTGGCGGCTGGAAGGACCGGGCGGCCCCGTCGCCGTGCGCGCCAGCGGGCCGGTGCAGACCAATTCCTCGGAAGTGGTCCGGGAACTCACCCTTGCCGGCGTCGGCATCGCCCTGCGCTCCACCTGGGACATCGGGCCGGATCTTTCCGCCGGCCGGCTCAAGATCGTGCTGCCGGAATACCGCGCCTCGCGCCATGTGGGCGTCTACGCGGTCTATCCGAGCCGCCGCTTCCTTGCCGCCAAGGTGCGGGTGTTCATCGACTATCTCGCCAACCTCTACGGTCCGCAGCCCTACTGGGACCAGGGCCTCGACGCGGTGCTGACGAAGCGCATCGCCGCGGCTTGAGGGTTGGATTGGGGGAGCAACAAGCCGTCATGGTCCTTGGTCACCTTCACTGGCTTTAAGGGTGTCATCCCCGGCAAGTCGAGCGACAGCTCGGCTTGGGAAGGGGATCCAGAAATCAGCCGTGGAATTCAGTGGCCAGCTTCTGGATTCCCTTCCCGTCGGCGCTGCGCGCCGCCGCCGGGAATGACACTGGAGACGCACTCCTACCTACTCGCTGCCCTCACTCGTCGTGATGCTTGCGGATGCGGCGGACCGTCCACCAGACGAAGGCGATGACCAGCGGCACGGCGGCGGCGGTGAGGATGCCGGGGTCCACCTCGAGGTGGAACAGCTTGCCGCCCTTGGCGAGATAGCCGACCAGCCCCACGATGTAATAGCTGACCGCCGCGACCGAGAGACCCTCGACCGTCTGCTGCAGGCGCAGCTGCAGGCGCGCGCGGCGGTTCATGGAATCGAGCAGGTCGCGGTTCTGCTCTTCCAGTTCCACATCGATGCGGGTGCGCAGGAGGTCGCCGGCGCGGCCGAGCCGGATCGCCAGGTCGCCCTGCCGGTCCTGGATGGCGCGCAGGGTGCGCATCGCCGGGGCCGTGCGGCGGGTGAGAAAGGCGCCCCAGGTGGAGTAGCCCTCGTAGGTCTCCTCACGGATCGCGTCGAGCCGCAGCCGGACGATCTCGTCATAGGCGCGGCTGGCGCCGAAGCGGAAGGCGGTGGCTGCCGCCAGCGCCTCCAGCTCCGCCGACAGCCGGGTCAGCTCGCCGAGAAGCTCGCGGTTGCGGCTGAGGCCATGGCTGGTGCGCAGCGCCTCGGTGTTCTCCAGGAGGCGCTGCTCGATGTCGGCCACCAGCGGACCGAGCCGCTGGGCCTCCGGCAGGCCGAGCATCGCGAAGGTGCGGTAGGTCTCGATCTCCAGCAGCCGCTGCACCAGCGCGCCGGACTGGCGGGCATGAAGGCCACGATCGACGATCAGGATGCGCGTGCGCCCGTCGCCATCGGCCCGGAAATCGGTGACGATCAGCGCCGTGCCGTCGACCACCGTCGAGGCCGACACCCACACCTCCTCGAAGAAGGCGAGCGGCCCGCCGGCCGTCTCCGGCACCGCGCTTTCGGCGACGAGGTCGAGCCGGGTCGCAACCAGCATCTCGCCGGGCGGACGGAAGCCGAGGCCGAAGGGATCGCGGCCGAGCGAGGCGAAGGGCCGGGCGCCCGGATCGGGCGGGGCATCGAAGGTGTAGGTGGTGAATTCGGAATGGCGCTCCCAGCGAAGCGTGCCGCCGGCCACCCGGATCTGGTGCAGGCTGGCGTCGCTGTCCGGCCCCGGCTCGCCGTGGGCGCGGCAGAATTCGGTAAGAAACGCCCGGTCGGCCGCCACCGCCGCCGGCGGCGTCATGAAGGCATAGTGCAGCACGACGCGCGGCGTCTCGATCAGCCGGAACGGCCGGGCGTGCACCTCGCCGATGACCCGCGCGCGCATCGGATGCACCAGCCAGCCGGCGAGCCCCTTCTGTTCACCCGCCACCCGAACCTCCTCAGCCACGCTCTCGTGGCCGACACATAGCGGATTCGGCGCGGCTGCGCACCGCGACACGAGGGAGCGGAGGCCCGTCCGGCGGTATGTCATGAGCCGCGAAGTGGACAAAAGATTTGACCACTTTGTCGCATCATTCTAACCTCGATCCCAGAATGGTTCCAATCGGCGCCGGCGGCAAGCCGCCCGCCTCTGTTTCCGGCCCTGCCGCCGGAGCAGACCTGACCGGGACACTGCCATGCCCTTTCATCCTGTGACCCACGACCGCACGGCGGCGACCGTCGCGCGGCAGATCGAAGGCCTCATCCTCGACGGCGTGCTGCGCTCCGGCGACCGGCTGCCGGCCGAACGCGACCTTGCCGGCCGGCTCGACGTGTCGCGGCCGATCCTGCGCGAGGCGCTGGCCGATCTGGAGGCGCGCAGCCTGATCGTCGCCCGCCATGGTGAAGGCACCTTCGTGGCCGATGTCACCGGCCAGGTGTTCAACCAGGCGATCGTCGATCTCATCCGCGAGACGCCGAAGGCGCTCACCGACTATCTGGAATTCCGGGTCGAGATGGATGCGCTGGCCGCCGACATGGCCGCCCGGCGCGCCACCTCCGCCGACCGGGCGATCATCGGCGGCATCCTTCAGGCGATGGCGGACGCACACGAGGCGGCGGACGCCACCCGCGAGGCGCTGCTCGACCTCGACTTCCACATGGCGATCTCGGACTGCACCCACAATGTGGTGATGATCCACACGTTGCGGGCCTGCTACCGGCTGCTGGCGGACGAGATGTTCTACAGCCGCGCGCTGCTCTACGAGAGCCCGGCCTCGCGGCTGCGGCTCTACGAACAGCACCGCAGGATCGGCGAGGCGATCCTCGCCGGCGACGCCGAGGGTGCAGCCCGCGCCGCCTCCCATCACATGGTCTATGTCCGCTCCGAGGTGGAGGAGCGGCTGCTCGCCGCCGAGCGCGAGAAGGTCGCCGGCATGCGGCTGTCGCGCAGCGAGAGCATCGGCGACCGCCCGACCCCGGGGCGCCGTGCCCGCCCCGCGCCGCGCCCGCCCGGCGCCACACGCCTGCGGGGCACCCCATGACCGAGTTCTCCGCCGCCCCCCGGCTTCCCCCGCCGCCCGCCCCCGCGTCGCCCTGTTCGTCACCTGCCTCGTCGACCTGTTCCGGCCGACGGTGGGCTTTGCCGCCGTGAAGCTGCTGGAAGACGCCGGCTGCAGCGTGGAGGTGCCGGCGGCGCAGACCTGCTGCGGCCAGCCGGCCTTCAATTCCGGCGACCGCCGCGACGCGCGCGCCATCGCCGAGGGCGTGATCGCCGCCTTCGAGGGCTACGACTTCGTGGTGGTGCCGTCCGGCTCCTGCGGCGGCATGATCAAGAAGCACTATCCGGAGCTCTTCACCGGCGATCCGTCCTGGGCGCTGCGGGCCGAACGGCTTGCGGCGAAAACCTTCGAACTCGTCAGCTTCCTGACCGACGTGCTCGGGGTGGAGACCGTCACGGCCGGCTTTCCCGGCTCGGTCACCTATCACGACAGCTGTTCGGGCCTGCGTGAACTCGGCATCATGGCCCAGCCGCGCGCGCTGCTGGCCAGCGTCGACGGGCTGGAGATCCGGGAAATGCGCGATCCGGACGTCTGCTGCGGCTTCGGCGGCACCTTCTGCGTCAAATATGGCGAGATCTCCGCCGCGATCGTCACGAAGAAGGCGGCCGCCATCACCGAGACCGGCGCCGGCACCCTGCTCGCCGGCGACCTCGGCTGCCTGATGAACATGGCCGGGAAACTGATGCGCGACGGCGCGGAGGTCAAAGTCCGCCACGTCGCCGAGGTGCTGGCCGGCATGGCCGACGGTCCCGCGATCGGGGAGCCGCGGCGGTGAGCGCCGACTGCGGATTCATGGCATGATGACGCCGGCGCCTCTCGCGCATCTGGAGACGACGATGGCTCTCGCAAAGGAAAAGCCGCTCTTCCAGGAGCCGGTCGACTACGAGGACGACTTCCATCTCTGGCTGTTCGAGCAGGCCGAACTGCTGCGCCAGAAGCGCTTCTCCGAGGTCGATCTGCCCAATCTCATCGAGGAGATCGAGGACATGGGGCGCAGCATCCGCCGGGCCTCGAATCGTCCCTCGTCCTTGTTCTGGCGCATCTCCTGAAATGGCAGTACCAGCCGCAACTGCGCTCGGTCTCCTGGGAGGTCACCATCCTGCGCGAGCGGCATCACATCGACCGGCTGCTGCAGGACAATCCGTCGCTGAAGGACAATCTCAAGTCGAAGATCGAGGGCGCCTATCTCAGGGCCCGCAAGGAAGCGGCGATCGAGACGCGCCTCGCGCGGAAAACCTTTCCGGCAGAGCCCCCGTGGACGACCGACCAGATCCTCGACGACGAATTCCTGCCGGACGCCGTGTAAAACCCATGCACACCACCTCCCCCCGCTTCAAGACCAATGCCCATGAGGCGCTGGACGATGCCAAGCTGCAGCGTGCGCTGGGCAACGTGCCGAAGGGCTTCATTGCCAAGCGCAAGAAGGTGGCCGATGCGCTGCCGGAGTTCGAGGCGCTGCGCGATGCGTCCCGCGACATCAAGAGCCACACGCTGAAGCATCTCGACCTCTATCTGGAGGCCTACGAGAAGAAGGTGATCGCGTCCGGCGGCCATGTGCACTGGGCCGAGAGCGCGGCCGACGCCCGGGCGATCATCCTCGACATCTGCCGCAAGGCGAATGCGCGGACGATCACCAAGGGCAAGTCGATGATCTCCGAGGAGATCGGGCTCAACGACCATCTCGCCGCCAACGGCATCGTGCCGGTCGAGACCGATCTTGGCGAATACATCATCCAGATGCGCGGCGAGCACCCGAGCCACATCATCGCCCCGGCGATCCACGTCAACAAGGACGAGGTGGAGGCCGACTTCCGCCGTGTCCACACCCATCTCGACCCTGCCCGCGACCTGACCGAGCCGACCTCGCTGCTGGCCGAGGCACGCGGCGAGCTGCGCGCGAAATTCCTCGCCGCCGACGTGGGCCTGACCGGCGCCAACTTCCTCGTCGCCGAGACCGGCACTTCGGTGATCGTCACCAACGAGGGCAACGGCGACCTGACCCAGATCCTGCCGAAGACCCATATCGTGCTGGCGTCGCTGGAAAAGATCGTGCCGACGCTGAACGACCTGTCGCAGCTGCTGCGCGTGCTCGCCCGCTCGGCGACCGGCCAGGAGATGAGCGTCTACACCACGCTCTCCACCGGTCCGAAGCGGTCCGGCGACCCGGACGGGCCGGAGAATTACCACGTCGTCCTGCTCGACAACGGCCGCTCGTCGATGCTCGGCTCGGAGTTCGAGGAGATGCTGCGCTGCATCCGCTGCGGCGCCTGCATGAACCACTGCCCGGTGTACCACGCGGTCGGCGGCCACGCCTACGGCTGGGTCTATCCGGGGCCGATGGGCTCGGTGCTGACCCCGTCGCTGATCGGCGTCGACAAGGCCGGGCACCTGCCCAACGCCTCCACCTTCTGCGGCCGCTGCGAAAGCGTCTGCCCGGTGCGCATTCCGCTGCCCAAACTGATGCGCAACTGGCGCGAACGCGAGTTCGAGCGGCACCTGACGCCCTCGGTCCAGCGCCGCGGGCTGAGCGTCTGGGCCACTCTCGCCACGCGGCCGCGGCTCTACCGGCTCGTCACCCGGCTCGCCGCCCGCAGCCTCGCCCTGCTCGGCCGCGGCAAGGGCCGCTTCCGCAAACTGCCGCTGGCCGGCGGCTGGACCGATTTCCGCGATTTCCCGGCGCCCGAAGGCGAGACCTTCCATGCGGCCTGGGCCAAGCGCGAGAAAGCCGGGCGCGAGAAAACCGGGCGCAAGGAAACCGGGCCCAAGGGAGCCGGCGCATGAGCCGCGACGCGATCCTCGCCCGCATGCGCCGCTCGCTCGGCGTCCATCCCGGCGACGTCACCCGCCGCGCCGAGGTGGCCGACCGGCTGACCCGCACGCCGCGCGGCGTAGTGCCCGCGCGCGGCCAGCTCGCCCGCGAGGAGCTGGTCCGCCTGTTCCTCGACAAGACCGTGGCGGTGCAGGCAAGCTGCGTGCGCGTCGCCTCGCCCGCCGAGTCGAAAACCGCCGTGCTCGACTATCTGCGCGGCGCCAACCTGCCGATGCGGATTCGGATCGGCGCCGACCGGCGCCTAGCCGCGCTCGGCCTCGAGGCCGATCCGCTGGTCGAGGACGGCCATGGTCCCAGCGCCGGCGACGATCTCGCCTGCCTCAGCCACGCCTTCGGCGGCGTCGCCGAATCCGGCACGCTGATGCTGCATTCGGGACCCGACAACCCGACAACGCTCAACTTCCTCCCCGACCACCACATCGTCGTCGTCGACGCCGACGACATCTACGGCGACTACGAGACGCTGCTCGATCTGGTGCGCGAGACATACGGGATCGGCGAGATGCCGAGGACGGTGAATTTCATCACCGGCCCGTCGCGCTCGGCCGACATCGAGCAGACGCTGCTGCTCGGGGCGCATGGGCCAAGGAGCCTGCATGTGATCGTGGTGGGGTGAGGCGCGGTCTGCGGCAGGGAATTCTTTCGGCAAGCATTGTCCGAGACGCTCCCCCCTCTCCCTGTCCCTCCCCCTCCAGGGGGAGGGGACGATGAAGGTTCGGGCCTTTTCCCTCAGGTGCGTTGCGCCGAAACGAGAGGCCGCCTTCTTCCTCAGGAGAGTTGCGCCGAAACGAGAGCCTGCTTTCCGGTAGTCCTCTCCTCCTGCGTCCCCTCCCCCTTCGAGGGGGAGGGACAGGGAGAGGGGGAACCGCGGTTGCTCCACCTACATAAGCTCGCCCTTCTGAACACTCCCTGCCCCTTGCCCTCCGCCGACGAAGCGGGCATCGATCTCCCCATGGCCCATTCCGATTTCCGCACCCCGCGCCTGTTCGTGACCGCCGACCTTGCCCCGGGCATGGCCGTACCGCTGGAGCGTGAGCAGGCGAACTATCTGCTCAACGTGCTGCGGCTGGCCGATGGCGCGGCCGTGCTCGTCTTCAACGGCCGCGACGGCGAATTCCGCACGCGGATCGCCGTGCACGGCAAGCGGGCGGCGGCGCTGGTGCCCGAAGAGCGCAGCCGGCCGCAGCCGGCGGACCCGGACCTGCTCTACCTGTTCGCCCCGCTGAAACACGCCCGGCTCGACTACATGGTGCAGAAGGCGGTGGAGATGGGCGTCGGCCGGATGCGGCCGGTGATGACACGCCACACCCAGGCGAGCCGGGTCAATCTCGACCGCATGCGCGCCAACGTGATCGAGGCCGCCGAGCAATGCGGCGTGCTGCATGTGCCGCCGGTGGAGGACGACATCGCGCTCGACCGGCTGCTGGCCGGCTGGGAGGCCGCCGAGCCGGGCCGGCGCCTGCTGTTCTGCGACGAGGCCGAAGACACAACCGACCCGGTGCCGGCGCTGCAGGCGCTCGGCCCCGGCCCGCTGGCCCTGCTGATCGGGCCGGAAGGCGGCTTTTCGGCCGACGAGCGGCGCGGCTTGCGCGCCCTGCCCTATGTTACCGCGATCCCGCTCGGCCCGCGGATCCTCAGGGCCGACACCGCAGCCGTCGCGGCTCTGGCGGTGATCCAGGCAACGATCGGCGACTGGCGCTGAAACCGCCGTTGCCGACCGTCCCGCACCCGCCTCGACAAACCTTCCGGAAACGGGAACGTGATCGATCCGGCCGATTGATCGAATCCGGTGGCGCGGATAGTGTGCGCCAGCCGTGAGTACAGGGTTCAGAAGATGGCGCGAGACACGTCCGACGATACGCCGATCCAGTCCATCCAAGACCTTGCCGAACGGCTCGATTCCGGGTCCAAGCCGAAGGAGGCCTGGCGCATCGGGACGGAGCACGAGAAATTCGGCTTCTATCTCGATGACCACCGGCCCGTGCCCTACGAGGGCCCGCGCGGTGTCAAGGCGTTGCTGGAAGGCATGGAGCGCATGCTCGGCTGGGAGCCGATCATCGACCGCGGCCTGATCATCGGCCTCGTCGATCCCACCGGCGGCGGCGCGATCAGCCTGGAGCCCGGCGGCCAGTTCGAACTGTCCGGCGCGCCGCTGGAAAACCTGCACCAGACCTGCAAGGAGACCTTCGCCCACCTTGCCCAGGTGCGGGAAGTCGCCGAGCCGCTCGGCATCGGCTTCCTCGGCCTGGGCATGAGCCCGGTGTGGAGCCTTGCCGAAACCCCGCAGATGCCCAAATCGCGCTACGACATCATGAAGGCCTACATGCCGAAGGTCGGCAGCCGCGGCCTCGACATGATGTTCCGAACCTGCACCATCCAGGTGAACCTCGACTTCTCGTCCGAGGCCGACATGGTGAAGAAGATGCGGGTCGGCATCGCCCTGCAGCCGATCGCCACCGCGCTGTTTGCCAACTCGCCCTTCAGCGACGGCCGGCCGAACGGGCGCCTGTCGGAACGCTCAGAGATCTGGCGCGACACCGACAATGCCCGCTCCGGCATGGTGCCCTTCGTGTTCGACGAGGGCTTCGGCTTTGCGCGCTATGTGGAATGGGCGCTCGACGTGCCGATGTATTTCGTCAAGCGCGGCGACACCTATCACGACGCCACCCACATCACCTTCCGCCAGTACATGGCGGGCGGCTTCGAGGACCGGATCCCCGGCGTGGTGCCCTCGATCGGCGACTGGGACAACCATCTCTCGACGCTGTTTCCCGAAGTGCGACTGAAGCGCTTCCTGGAAATGCGCGGCGCCGACGGCGGGCCCTGGCGCAAGATCTGCGCGCTGCCGGCCTTCTGGGTCGGCCTGCTCTACGACGACGACGCGCTGGACGCGGCCTCGGCGCTGATCGCCGGCTGGACGACCGAGGAGATGCAGACCCTGCGCGACGCGGTGCCGGCCACGGCGCTGAAGACGCCGTTCCGCGGCACGACGGTGCACGAGATTGCCCGCGAGGTGGTCAGGATCTCGCGCGGCGGCCTGTCGCGCCGGGCCCGGCTCAACTCCGGCGGCTATGACGAGACCCAGTATCTCGACCCGGTGCAGGAGACGCTCGCCACCGGGCGCACGCCGGCCGAGGTGATGCTGGGCCGCCTTGCCGGCGAGTGGGGCGGCAACCTCGACCGCGCCTTCACCGACTACGCCTACTGAGGGCGGCGGCGGAAGCGACCGGCACCACGGATTTTTCGTGGCCTGTCATGAACATGCGCCGACGCCATTTGACGAACGGCCGCGATCGGAGGATCATTCCCCGATTGCGGTCGAGGGTCGGCCGAAGGGAGCGGGAGCGGCGCAGTGTACACCTTCACGGACCTCATGCGGCAGGCGCAGAACGGCCGCGCGCTGGAGAATTTCGCCAGCAGCTTCGGCATGACCCCGCATGACGTCGAAAAGCTGATGGCCACCATGCTGCCGGTCTATGCCATGGGCCTGCAGCGCAGCATGACGCCGGCCGCCGATCCCTTCGGATTCTTCGCCATGCTGAAGACCGGCCCCTTCCGTCCCGCCTTCGAGAGCTTCGAGACCGCGATGTCGGCGCAGGCGCAGGACGCCGGCCGCGAGGCGATGGCGCGGATCTTCGGGTCCAAGGAAGCCGCCAAGGCGGTGGCCGACCAGGTCGCGCTGGTCACCGGCATCGGCAACGACATCGTCGCCCGCATCATGCCGGCGTTCACCTCGACCCTGCTTGGCGGCGTGGGCCGCGAGATCGAGAAGACGCCGTTCGCGGCGATGATGGAGACCTGGCAGAAGACCTTCATGCCGGCGGCCGCGCCGGCGCCGAAGGAGGCGCCGTTCAATCCGTTCACCGGGCCTTTCACCGCGCCGTTCGAGTCCTTCATGAAGGGCTATGCCGAGAGCAAGCCGGAGCCCGCGCCGCCGCCCCCGCCGGAGCCGGAACCGACGACGGACGGCCTCGCGACGCTGAAGCACATGTTCAACGCCGGCCTCGAGATGCAGGACACCAACCGCCGCGCCTTCGAGCGGATCCTGGAATCCTACCAGAAGGCCTGATCGCCCGGAACGACGCGGCCGGCGCGCCCTCACCCGTAGCGGCGCGCCGCCTCGATCGCCAGACCCGTGCCGACCGAGCCGAAGGTGTCGCCCTCGACGACCCGGGCCGCCGGGATCTCGGCGAGAATCGCCGCGCGCACATTGGCAAGCCGGGTCGAACCGCCGGTCAGGAACACCGCGTCGATGTCGCCCGCGGCAAGGCCCGCCGTCGTGAGACACAGGCGGATACGGTTGGCGATCCGCTCGGCCAACGTCGCCGTGTGCCGGTCGAGGTCGGCATCGGTGACCGTGGCCGCGAGGTCCGCCTCGATCCAGGCAAGGTCGATCGTCGTCTCGTCCACGTCCGACAGCGCGATCTTGGCCGCCTCGACCGCGATCGCCAGCGTGTGGCCGCGCTGGCCTTCCACCACGGTGATCAGCCGCTCGATCAGATCCGGCATGGCCGCGTCGCGGGCCAGTTCGGCCAGCGCCCGCAGCACCTTCGCGTCGTAGAGCCGGTTGATCGCCGACCAGGTGGCGAGGTCGAGATAGGGACCGTTCGGCACCAGCGTGTTCTTGGCGCGCATCGGGCTGCGATAGCCGAGCAGCGGCATGACCGTGGACAGGCTGAGCAGGCGGTCGAAATCGACGCCGCCGATCCGCACGCCGTCGTTGGCAAGGATGTCCGAGGCGCGGTCCTCGCGGCCGCGCCGCTCCGGTCCGATACGGACGATCGAGAAGTCCGACGTGCCGCCGCCGATGTCGGCGATCAGCGCCAGCTGCTCCCGGTCGGCATGGCGCTCGTAATCGAGGGCCGCGGCGATCGGCTCATACTGGAAGGACACCTCCGCAAAGCCGGCCTCGCGGGCGATCTCGGCCAGCACCGCTTCGGCGCGGGCGTTGCCGGCCACATCATCATCGACGAAGAACACCGGGCGGCCGTGGACGACGCGGCTGAGCTCGCGCTGCGACGCCGTTTCCGCCCGGCGCCTGGCCTCGGCCACGTAGCCGGCGATGACATCGCGGAACTTCAGCCGGTCGCGGCCGACCTGGGTGGTCTCGTCGACGAGCGCGCTGCCGAGCACGGACTTCAGCGAGCGCATCAGCCGGCCATCGGTGCCCTCCACATAGGCGCCGATCGCCGCGCGGCCGAAATGGCGTGAGCGGTCGCGACCGTAGAACACCGCGCTCGGCAGGGTAACGCTCGTTCCCTCCAGCGGCAACAGCGCCGGGCCGGCGGCATTGACGATGCCGAGCGTGGTGTTGGACGTGCCGAAGTCGAGGCCGCAGGCGGTCATGGTCAATCCGGGATGTTTGGCGCAGAAGGCATCGGGCTCAGGCCCGTCGCGGCGCGGGAGCCGTCGGTTACCCTGCCCTGCGCCCGCGATCAAGCGCTCCGGATCATCAGCCGCCATGCGAAAAGAAAAGAGGCGGCTCGCTTGCACGAGCCGCCCGAGGTGACCGGCAGGGGGCCGGTGAACCGAAAACTGGACGAGACGACGTCAGCGGCACGTCATCTCGAGGGCACGGTCCGGGGCACTGCGCCCGATCGGGCGGCGCGGACTGCGCCAAGGAAGGCGCACAAGAGTGGCCGAAACCCGGCCGCGAGACCACCCGAAAAATCGGATTGCCCCTCTTCCGCCGGCGCATGGACTTTCAACCTGCCGGCGACAGACCTGCCGTTTCCGCCGTCCCTGCACGCGGCAGAAGCGGCGGAAACGATGATAGTGACCGTGCCGGCCTCAGCCGAAGCGGCAAGATGGCGCGGGCGTCGCCCGCGGCAGCGGCGCCTGACGCGGCCGCTCCGGCACGAGACGCGCCGATTCGAACATCAGGATCGCGGCGAGGAACTCGTCACGGCTGGCCGGGGACGCGAAGCCGACCACCTGCCCGCGATAGAGGGCGAGGGCCTCGGCGACAACCGGGCGACCGCTCAGCGGACAGACGTCGTTGATGCAGTCGGCAAGGGCGAGCCGCTGCATCACCGCCACTCGGTGTAGCGGCTCGTCGGCGCGAGCACCGGATAGCCGACCTCGGAACGCTCCAGCCCGATGTCGCGGAGAATCCGGTCGTCGAGCTCGCGCAGCGTGTGGCGCGTCTGGCGCTTGCGGTTGTAGCGGACGCAGACCTCGACGGCAGCGTTCATCGTACGCACGGCCTTCGTCACGAAGGACGTTTCGCCGGCGGAACGGGACAAGCTGGTCGTGACGATGGTGGTCATGGGTCTGCTCCGGAAAATGCGCGCACGGTCTCTCTGTCGCGGCGCGCGATACGCCTGCCGGGCCGGGCAGGAAGCGGGCTGGAATGGTGGGTTGCGGGGTGCAGAAGAAGGATCGTCGAAAACCACCGATCGATCCAACGAATGTTTCTGATGGCACCAATCAGGAAGTCTTATGTTCCGGATCAGGCGCGATCGAGATGGCGCAGCTGCTCGGCGAGCGGCACCTTCGGCAGGACCTGACCGTCGACCGTGACGGTGGCGTCGTCGCTGCGCAGGGCGGCACGGATCTCGCGCGCCTGGGCCCGCGATCCGGCGCGGCGTTCGGCGGCGAGGCTGGCGAGATGGCCGCTCGGCCGTTCGGTGACGGCGAGGCTGAGAGCCCCGTAGACGTCGCCGCGGGTCAGGCCGATGTCGGCGAGCATAGCATCGTCGAAAGCCTGGAGACGGGCCACCGCGCGGCGGTCTTCCCAGGCAAGATAGGCGCTGCGCAGGCCGGCAACAACGCGCCCGGTCAGGGACAGGAGCGCAGTAACGGAGCCGGAAGCACTGGGGCTGGACGAGGTGGTGACGGACATGTTCTTTCTCCTACAAGCAAGGCACTCCCGTTGCCGCGCGGGACCATTCCCGGCGGGTGGTGTGTTGTTCAGCAGCCTGTTCGGCATGGCGTCACCATGCTTGAGACGCATTGATCAGTCCAACGAATGTTTGTAATGTGAGGCATCAGAGATCCTGATGGATCGCGCGCCGGGCCGGCGCGGCAGACGGGAGCCGACAACATGAACGTGCTCGACCTCGACCAGCTCCGCACCTTCGTCGCCATTTCCGAGATGGGCAGCTTCACCGCGGCCGCCGACGTGGTCCACAAGACCCAGTCGGCGGTGTCGATGCAGATGCGGCGTCTGGAGGAGCGGATCGGCCGGCAGATCTTCGTGCGCGACGGGCGCCAGAGCCGCCTGACCGAGGACGGCCGCCGCCTGCAGGAATATGCGCGGCGGATGATCCGGCTCAACGACGAGACGCTGGCCGCCTTTGCGGACCCGGGTGCCGTCGGCGCCATCCGCTTCGGCATGCCGGACGACTATGCCGACCGGCTGCTGCCGACCGTGCTGGCCGGCTTCTCGCGGATCAATCCCGGCATCGAGATCGCCGTCGAGTGCCAGTCCAGCCACGCGACCATGGAACTCGTGCGCGAGGGAAAGCTCGACCTTGCCATCGTCACCTCGGACGACCTCGGCGGCCGCGGCGAGGTGATCCGGCGCGAGCAGCTGCACTGGGTCGGCGCACGCGACCATTGCGCCCACGAACTCGACCCGCTGCCGCTGGCGCTGGCCGAGGAGAACTGCGTCTGGCGCCGCTCGGCGATCAAGGAACTCGATGCCCTCGGCCGGCGCTTCCGCCTCGCCTATTCCAGCGGCTCGGCGGCGGCGCTGTCCGGCGCCGTGCTGGCGGGCCTTGCCATCTCGGTGCTGGCGGAAAGCTCGATCCGGCCGAACATGCGGATCCTCGGCCCTCGCGAAGGCCTGCCGGACCTGCCCTCCTGCAGCATTGCGCTCGCCCGCGCCGAGCACGCCACCCTGCCGATCCACGAGGCGCTGGCCGGCCACGTCCGCGCTTCGCTCGGCAACCTCCAGGCTCCGGCGCTGCTGGCGGCGGCGGAATAAGCAGAGGTCATGGTCCGCGAAAGCGGACCATCCACGCCTTTATGCACAGCCTTCGTGGATCCTCCGCCTTCGCGGAGGAGGACATCAGGTCGAACCCAGCCCCTCAAGGCCGCCCCACCTCACCGCCGGGCGAGCACGATCACGTTCCCGGCGATCACCGCGACGAGGCCGGCCGCGGCCATGGCGGTCCACTGGTAGCCTTCGGCGACCGTGGAGATCATCAGCGCGAAGATCGGCAGCAGCACGGTGATGTAGCCGGCGCGGGCGGCGCCGATGCGGCCAAGCAGCGTGAGATAGCTGGCGAACGCGATCACCGACGACACCACGGCCAGCCAGAGCAGCGACAGGAGGTAGGACGCCTCCGCCGGCAAGGCGAAGTCGTGGCCGTTGGCAAGGCCGAGCAGCGCCATGGTGAGCGCGCCGTAGGCCATGCACCAGGCGGTGGTGGACATCACTGGCAGGCCGCGGGTCTGCACCCCGCTCGACACCAGATTGCCGACGCAGAAGCACACCGTGCCGGCGACGCAGAGGCCGAGGCCGACCAGCGCGTCGTGGTTGAACTCGGCGCCGGCAATTTCCGGCCAGAAGATCAGGCAGATGCCGGCGAAGCCGACCAGCGCGCCGAGGGCGACCCGGGCCACCACCGGCTGGCCGAGGAAGGCCGCGCCGAGCAGGAGGTTGCCGATCGACGCCAGCGAGAACACCACCGACAGGAGCCCCGAGGCGAGGTGATGGCCGCCGAGATAGAACAGCCAGAAATTCACCGAGAACAGCAGCACGCCCATCACCGCGAAGCGCAGGTGATCGGCAAGGGCGAACACGAGGCGCTGCCGGCGCGCGGCGGCGAGGGCGAACATCAGCAGCGAGGCGATGCCGAAGCGCCAGGCGACCGAGACGTCGGACGCGACCGCGCTGCTGGTCTGGAACTTCAGGCCGATCCAGCTCGAGCTCCAGGCGAATACCGTGATCGCATAGAGCATCACGTCGAAGCCGGCGACCGTCCGGCCACGCGGCGGAGGGCTGCCGGCGGATCCGGTGGCGGCGAGATCGGTCATGAACAGGGACTTCTTGCAGGCGCCGGCGGTCGCGAAGACCCTGGCCGGGCGACATGATAAGGGCACCGATCCTATGAGCCCCTGCCGGACGGGTCAAACCGCGTTTGCGAATGGAACAGATCAAAGTTGCTTATGGAACAGGGAACGAAGCGGGATCAGCCGCCGTCCCTGTTGAACGCCAGGGGCGTCACCGCGCCACGATCGCGACGGCTGCGCCGGCCATCATGCCACCGGCGCCGCGGTTCATCATCCGCACCGCCCGCGGCCGGTGGAACAGGCTGCGGGCGCGGCCCGCCGCATAGGCATAGCCGCCGATCACCACCAGCAGCACCGCCACCACGGCGAGGCACAGTTCCACATAGCCGAGGGCATCGATCGTCTCGAGGTCGATGATCGACGGCAGCAGGGCGAGGTAGAACACCATGGTCTTCGGATTGCCGAGAGTGACGAGGAGGCCGGCGAGAAAGCCGCGCATCCGGCCTTCGTCGGCGGAGGCGGCGACGTCCAGTCCCTTGCCCACCGGCGCCGTCCAGAGTTTGACGGCGAGCCAGACCAGATAGGCGGCGCCGAGATATTTCAGCACCATGAAGGCCGTGCCGAAGGTCTGCGCGAGGGCGGCAAGGCCGAACACCGCGGCGCTCAGATAGACGAGGTCGCCAAGCGTCAGGCCCAGCACCATCGGCAGGGTGCGCCGGAAGCCCGCGCCGAGTGCGCGGGCGACGATGGCGGCCACGCCCGGGCCGGGCACGGCGGCGGCGATGGCGAGGGCGGAGGAAAAGGCGAGGATCGAGACGAGGGTCATGACTGCGGCGTCCGGTGCGCGGCCGCGGGCGGCCTGATCGCGCGCACCTTGCCAAGGGACAAGGCGCGACGCCACCCGAAACCCCGCCGTCCGATCGATGCTTCGCGCGACGCCAGATCCGCGAAATTTGCAGGGGACGCCGCAGGCCGAGCGGCTATAGTCGGCGAATTGCCTGCCTCCCGGAGACCCGCCGCCGCATGCGCGTTCTCGTCGCCCTCAACCATCCCCGCACCAATCTCGGCACGGTCGGCCTTGCGCTCGCCGAGGCCGGCGCCACGCTCGACATCGTGCAGTGCCACGAGGGCGAGGCCCTGCCGGCCACCCACGACGGCTTCGACGCCCTCGTCGTCTACGGCGGCGGCCAGAATGCGCTGGCCGACGACGAGCATCCCTACCTGCCGCATCTCGCCGGGCTGACCCGTGCCTTCGGCGAGGCCGGCAAGGCGGTGCTCGGCATCTGCCTCGGCTCGCAGATCATCGCCCGCGGTCACGGCGCGAAGAACATCATCGGCCGCGAGATCGAGTTCGGCTGGCAGGAGATCCGCCCGACGCCCGCGGGCCGGGACGATCCGATGATCGCTGCGCTGGGCGAGGGCGCTGCCCTGTTCGAATGGCACAACGACACGTTCGAACTGCCCGAGGGCGCGGTGCACCTCGCCGAAAACGCCCACACCCGCCACCAGTGCTTCCGCATCGGCCGGGCGGTCTATGCCTGCCAGTTCCATTTCGAGGCGCACCGGCAGGCGGTCGGCGAATGGGTGGAGGACTATGCGGAGCTGATCGCCCGCGAGGTGCCCGGCTGGCTCGACCGCTACGGCGAGGAGGCCGGGACCCGCGGTGCCGAGGCCGACGCCACGGGCATGGCGATCGCCCGGGCCTGGGTCGGATTGATCCGGCCGGACGCCGCAGCGGAAACGGCGGATCAGTCCGCGTCGATGGTGACACCCTGGTCGCCGACACCGATCTCGAGCGCGTTGTCGTTCTCTTCGTAGAGGAGATAGCCGAGCACGCCGACGGCGAGGACGAGGACGAGGAGGACGCCGGTAAAGAGGGGCATGTTGCTGCTACGCATGAACGACTCCGCAAGGTTCCGCGCCGGACAGGCAAGCCGCCCTCCGGTTTCGCGCGCCTCAACGTGCAGGATGGCGGGCGGGTTCCCCGGATTGTTCAACTGAGGTGTCGGCTCATCGGCTGAGATCTGCGGGTGTGGCTTTTCCCCCTTGCTGTCCCTCCCCCACACGGGGGGGAGGGACAGCAAGGCGAGAGGACTATCGTTTCTCTGCCTTTCGTCGGAACGAAGCGTTGTCATGGAATCCTGGAGATGCGCCCCATCGTCTCCTCCCCCCTTGTGGGGGAGGGGACAGGGAGGGGGTCCTTGGGGAGACGTCAGGGTCTCCCCAAACCAGCAAGGCTGCCACCCGAGACCCCACTCCCCTGTGTGCAGCCGTTCCCGCGGCCTTGACCCGCGCCCGCGAGCGTGTCCCCTCTCGCCACCTTCGCGATGCACCGGGACGAGATGACCGACAGCCGCCAGACAGACGCCCGCCCGAGTGATGCCGGCAAGCCCGAAGCGGGCAACGCCGCCGAATTCACCGTGTCCGAGATCTCCTTCGCCCTGAAGCGGACGGTGGAGGATGCCTTCGGCAATGTGCGGGTGCGCGGCGAGATTTCCGGCTATCGCGGCCCGCATTCCTCCGGCCATGCCTATTTCGCCCTGAAGGACGACAAGGCGCGGATCGAGGCCGTGGTCTGGCGCCCGACGATGGGCCGGCTGCGCTTCCGGCCCGAGGAGGGCATGGAGGTGATCGCCACCGGCAAGCTCACCACCTACCCCGGCTCGTCGAAATACCAGATCGTGATCGAGGCGCTGGAGCCCGCCGGCGTCGGCGCGCTGATGGCGATGCTGGAGGAGCGCAAGCGGCGGCTCGCCGCGGAGGGCCTGTTCGACCCGGCGCGCAAGCGGCCGCTGCCCTATCTGCCGCGGGTGATCGGCGTCGTCACCTCGCCGACCGGCGCGGTGATCCGTGACATCCTCCACCGCGTCACCGCCCGGTTTCCGGTGCATGTGCTGGTCTGGCCGGTGCGGGTGCAGGGCGAGACGTCGGGCGCCGAGGTCGCGGCGGCGATCTCCGGCTTCGCCGCGCTGCCGGAGGGCGGGGCCGTGCCGCGCCCGGACGTGGTCATCGTCGCCCGTGGCGGCGGCAGCCTGGAGGACCTCTGGGGCTTCAACGACGAGGTGGTGGTGCGTGCCGCAGCCGCCTCCACGATCCCGGTGATCTCGGCAGTCGGCCACGAGACCGACTGGACGCTGATCGATCTGGCCGCCGACGTGCGGGCGCCGACGCCGACGGCCGCCGCGGAGATGGCGGTTCCCGTGCGGTCCGACCTCCTCGACCAGATGGACGATCTCGCCCGCCGCCAGCGCGGCGCGCTCGTCCGGCTGATGGAGGCGCGCCGCACCGCGCTGCTCGCCGCCGCCCG
>NZ_MCRJ01000014.1 GCF_001720135.1 Methylobrevis pamukkalensis | reverse complement strand
AGGGTTCGCCCGACGCCGTGCGGCTGCTGCTGCGTGTCGTCTCGCCTTCGGAGGCCCGGCCGCGCGACGTGGTCGCCGGCTTGCCTTCCGCCGAGCGCGGGGCGCGCGCGGAGGCCGCACGCGGGGCAGCCGCTTCCTGCTTTCGCCGCCGTCGTGGATGGACGGCATCCAGTGGATCGCGTCGCCGGTCAGCTTCTCGATCGCCGCGAGATACTTGGCATCCGACGGACCGACGAGGGTGATCGCGGTGCCGCTGCGGCCGGCGCGTCCCGTCCGGCCGATGCGGTGGACATAGTCCTCGGCATGGGTCGGAATGTCGAAGTTGTAGACGTGGCTCACCTCGGGGATGTCGAGGCCGCGGGCGGCGACGTCGCTGGCGACCAGCAGCGTGAGCGTGCCCTTGCGGAAGGCATCGAGCGTCGCCATGCGGGCGCGCTGTTCCATGTCGCCATGCAGGGAGCCGACGTTGAAACCGTGCTTTTCGAGGCTCCGGTACAGCGTCGCGACATCGCGCTTGCGGTTGCAGAACACGATCGCGTTCTTCAGGTCCTGGGCGTCGCGGATCAGGTTGCGCAGGAGATCGCGCTTCTCGAAGGACTCGCGGCCGACGCGGATCATGTGCTGCGACACGGTCTTGGCGGTGGTCGCCGGACGCGCGGTCTCGATCTTGATCGGGTCGTTCAGGAAGGTGTCGGCGAGGCGCTGGATTTCCGGCGGCATCGTCGCGGAGAAGAACAGCGACTGGTGCGGACGGGTGCAGAGCTTGCAGATGCGCTCGATGTCCGGGATGAAGCCCATGTCGAGCATGCGGTCGGCCTCGTCGATGACGAGGATCTCGACACCGTTGAGCAGCAGCTTGCCGCGCTCGAAGTGGTCGAGAAGACGGCCGGGGGTGGCGATCAGCACATCCGCGCCGCGATCGAGCTTCTTTTCCTGCTCGTCGAAGGAGACGCCGCCGATCAGCAGCGCCACGGTGATGCGATGGTTCACGCCGTAGCGGACGAAGTTCTCCTCGACCTGCGCGGCGAGTTCGCGCGTCGGCTCGAGGATCAGCGTCCGCGGCATGCGGGCACGCGCGCGGCCCTTTTCGATCAGGGTGAGCATCGGCAGCGTGAAGGAAGCCGTCTTGCCGGTGCCCGTCTGTGCCACGCCGATGATGTCGCGGCGCTGCAGGACATGAGGGATCGCGGCGGACTGAATGGGCGTCGGCTCCGTATAGCCGGCGGCCTCGACAGCCGACAATACCTTGTCGCTAAGTCCGAGTTCGGAAAAATTCATTTGATCTTTCGGGTCGTTGCCGGTGATTGAGACTCGCGCGTCCCGTCGCGAGTCGTCGGGATCAGCCGAGAAATCCGGGAGAAACGCCCTTCGGCCCCAGCCGCACGGAACATATGCGGCAGAGGCCCAATGTCAATCCGACAGGCCGATTATTCCCGAAAACGCCGCGCCTTTTGTTCGGCGCATTGCATGGATGACACCATAACGCAAAAACGGGCGCGAGGACAGCGCCTCGGAAACCGGAGATCTCGATGTCGCGTGACCCTGTCGTTCTCGTGCCCGGTCTCAACTGCACGGGCGCGCTGTTCGCCGCGCAGACCGCCCGTCTTGCGCCCTCGCGGCAGGTGCTGGTGGCCGACCATACGCGGGACGACACGCTCGCCGGCCTTGCCGAAAGCGTGCTCTCGGCCGCGCCGGAACGCTTCGCGCTCGCCGGCCTGTCGATGGGTGGCTATCTCGCCTTCGAGATCCTGCGCCGGGCGCCCGAGCGCGTCACGCGCCTCATGCTGCTCGACACGTCGGCCCGCGCCGACACCGAGGAGGCGACGGAGCGGCGGCGGCGTCTGATCGCGCTGACCCGGAAAGGGGGCTTTGCCGAGATCCCCGGCCTGCAGATGCCGACATTGCTCGGCCAGCGGGCGCTGGCCGACCCCGACACCGTCGCGCTGGTCCGGGCGATGGCGATGGAGATCGGCCCGGACGCCTTCATCCGCCAGCAGTCCGCGATTCTCGGCCGGCCGGATTCCCGGCCCGATCTGGCCGGGATCGCCTGTCCGGTGCTCGTCGTCGCCGGCGCCGAGGACCAGATCACGCCGCCCGACATCGCTCGCGAGATGGCCGATGGGCTGCCCGATGCGCGGCTGGAGATCGTCGGGGGCGCGGGGCATCTCTCGACGATCGAGGCGCCGGAGCGGCTTGCCGATCTCCTCGAGGCCTTTCTGGACGAGGGCTCCGGAGCGACGCGCCGCTAGAGCGCTTCGGTGGTGAGGCCCTTGTAGACGATCGGTCCGGTCGGCCGGCCCGTGGGCGAGCCGGTGGCCGGCTCGATCGTGATCTCGAACAGCTGGCCTTCGACGGCCGGCGGCAGGGTGCCGATGTCGAGGCCGACCTGCCGCGCCCGGTCGATGAGGCCGACCGACACCGGCCCGGTCTGCGGATCGGGCAGGGTCCAGATCTCGAGCGCACGCCCTTCCGGCACCGGAATTTCGGCAAGCGGCAGCAGCCGGCCGCGGCCGGAGGCGTCGATCTCCACGACGGCCCCCGGGGTCGTGTCGCCATCGGCGACGAGCACGGCAACAAGGCGGACCTCGCCCGGCGGCTGCTGGAGCAGCGCGCCGGTGGCAACCACGAGCGCCAGACAGGCCGCGGCGCCTGCCAGGCCGACGCCGCGCCAGACCGGCAGGCTGTCCCACAGCCGTTGCAACGGGCCGGGGCCGGCGGTCGCCTTGCGCGCTTCCCGGCTGGCCGATGGCGCGGCCAGTCCGAGGTCGATGCGCTCCCACAGCGCCGCGCCGGCGGGCAGGGGGGAGGCGGTCATGTCGAGTTCGGCCAGCACGTGGCGCCAGCGTTCGACAAGCCCGGCAAGGGCCGCGTCGCCCGCCATCCGGCGCTCGAAGGCGGACGCCTCCGCTTCGCTCATCTGGCCGAACAGATAATCGGCCGCCGCCGCATCGGGATCGAGGTCGTCGGTCATCCCATGCATTCCCTGAGCGTCATGAAGGCCCGGCGGATCCAGGACTTGGCGGTTCCGAGCGGAACGGCAAGGCGCGCGGCGATCTCGCCGTGGCTGAGGCCGTGGGTATAGGCGAGGACAAGCCCGGCGCGGCGCTGGGGTTCGAGGCCCTCGAGGCACCGCCGCAGCCGGCTTGCGTCGGACAGATGGGCGACGATCGCTTCCGGGTCCGGCGCGTCGTCGCAATCTCGCCGCCGACCGGGTCGGGCAGCAGGTCCTCGCGGCGGCCATCGCGCAGGATGTTGAGCGCGCGGTTGCGGACGATGGCATAGAGCCAGGCCCGGCCGTTGCCCCGCGCGGCGTCGAAGCCGTCGGCCTTGCGCCAGACCTGCAGGAAGGCGTCCTGCACGGCTTCCTCGGCCAGATCGCGCCGGCGCAGGATGCGGATCGCGATCCCCAGCATGCGCGAGGCCTCGTGTTCGTAGAGGCGGCGAAGCGCCGCCCTGTCGCCCGCGGCGCAGGCACGGATCGCCTCCGCATGGAAACGGTCCTCGTCGCTCGCCTCGGTCACACGCATCCTCCGCACACGTTCTTGTCAGACTGCGGACTGCGCCGCCTGTTCTGAAATTACACGGAAGGACCGGAAACGGATGCGAATTTTTTCTGAAGGCCGCTGCATCCGCCGGGCATCCCCGCGTGTAACCCCTATGACCCGCCGCGAGCGGGGCGCACACAGGGAGAGACAAGATGAAGATCCTCACCGCCACGGCCGCCATCCTTCTTGCCGGCATGGCCCCGCCGCCGCCGCCAATGTTGCCGCTCTGGTTGGCGACGACACCATCGCCATGGTCGACACCGACGCCAAGAAGGTCACCGGCACCACCTTCGTCAGCGGCGTCGAAGGGCGTCTCCTCGGCATCGACGTCCGCCCGGCGGACGGCATGCTCTACGGCCTGTTCGCCGACGGCACGGTGGCCACCATCGACCCGATGACCGGCGTCGCCACCAAGGTCGACATGCTGAAGATGGTGCCGCCCGCCGACGCGGTCGTGACCGTCGACTTCAACCCGGCGGCCGACGCGCTGCGCGTGATGGGCTCCGACGGCACCAACCTGCGCACGAAGATCACCGGCGGCGCCGTGACCGAAGACGGCCGCCACGCCTTCGCCGAAGGCGACATGCACGCCGGCGAGACGGCGATGATCATTGCCGGCGCCTACACCAATTCCTACGCCGCACCGAGAAGACCGCGCTCTACAACATCGACGGCACGATCGGCGGCCTGATCCAGCAGATCCCGCCGAACGACGGCGTGCTGAAGGCGATCGGCAAGCTCGGCACCGAACTCGGCGACAGCGTCGGCTTCGACATCCAGTCCGACGGCAAGGGCGGCAACGACGCCTGGCTGATGAGCGGCAGCACGCTCTATTCGGTCGATCTGGAAACCGGCAAGGCCACCGAGGCGGCCATGATCGAGGGCGTCGAAGGCAACGTCCGCGACATCGCGGTCCTGCCGCAGGGCTGACCGGCCGCATCCGTCACCGTGACACGTCGCACCGGATCCGGCCCGCTCAGGCGGGCCGGGACGCCGCGCGGCGCTCGATGTCGCCCTCTTCCAACCGGCCTTCCTCGGCCTTGTAGACATACTGGCTCGCCACCAGCCAGCCCTTCAGCGGGCGGAGCGGCGGGATGCAGGTGAGGAGCAGGAAGGGCAGGGTGGTCACCAGATGCACCCAGTAGGGCGCCTGGAAGGCAACCTCGATCCACAGCGCGAGCACAACGGACGGAACGCACGCAAAGCAGATGACGAAAAAGGCGGGACCGTCCGCCGGATCCGCAAAGGAATAGTCGAGGCCGCAGACCTCGCATTCCGGCGCAAGCTTCAGGAAGCCGTCGAACAGATGGCCCTCGCCGCAGCGCGGGCATCGCCCCTTGAGGCCGGTGCGGAGCGGCGGCAGCGGCGGAAGATGGTCGGCAGGTCGGGTCATCGTCAGGTCCTCGGGGCGTTGCTCCGGACAAGGGCCGGAGGCGGTCACGGGTTTCATTAATGTATGGATCTCCGGCTGTTCAATGCGAATGGCCGGCGTAATGTATGGATCTGTTTGTCCGCGAGGGTCTGGAGGCATGTGGCAGCCGCGTATTCGCACCGGAGCGCCGTCGAAGTTCATGGGCCTGGTCGAGGCGATCGAGGAGGACATCGAGACCGGCCTCCTCGGACCCGGTCAGCGCATGCCGGCGCAGCGCAGCGTCGCCAGCGTGCTCGGCATCGACCTCACCACCGTGACCCGCGCCTACACCGAAGCGAGAATTCGCGGCGTGCTGTCGGCCCGGCCGGGACGCGGCGGCACGTGGGTTGCCGCGGGAGCCGAGAGCACGACGCATCGGCTGCTTACCCATCCGGTCGATCTCGGCATGAACATCCCGCCGCAGCCGTTCCGGGCCGACATCGGCGGCAGGCTCGGCCGTGCGGTTGTCGACGTCCTGCGCGGTGAATCGGCCTTCCTGCAATACGGTCCCTCCGAAGGAACGCTCGCCGACCGCCATGCCGGGGCGGCCTTCCTCCTGCCGGCCGGCGAGCCGGACGCGGACCGCATCGTGGTCTCTGCCGGCGCGCAGGCGGCTCTGATGGCAACGCTGCATCTGCTCGCCTGTTCCGGCGACCGCGTCGCCGCGGGCACGGTGGCCTACCCGGGCCTTGCCGATGCGGCCCGGCAGGTCGGGGCCCGTCCGGTCGGGCTGGCGGTGGACGACGAAGGCATCGATCCGGACGCGTTTGCCGCCGCCTGCCGCACCGCGGCGCCGAAGCTGCTCTACCTCGTGCCGACCATGGACAATCCGACGACCGCGACGATGCCGATCGAGCGCCGCCAGGCGATCATCGCCATTGCCAGGCGCCATGGCGTCATGCTGGTCGAGGATGATCCCTATCGCCGGCTGGACCCGGACGCGCCCGCGGCGCTTGCGGCGCTCGCGCCCGACATCACCGTCCACATCGCGACGCTCTCGAAGATCGCGACGCCGGCCTTGCGGATCGCCTATCTCGTCGCTCCGTCGCTGGAGCAGGCCCTCGATCTCGGCCATATCCTCCGGGCGACGACGCTGATGGCCTCGCCGCTGACGGCCGCCGTTGCCAGTCGCTGGATCGCCGACGGCACGCTCCAGCGGATCACGGCCGAGATCGCCGAGGAATGCGCCGCCCGGCAGGCGATTGCCGCCCGGCTTCTCGCCGGGCTGGATGTCGCGGCGCACCCGTGCGGCCCGCATCTCTGGCTGCGACTGCCGGCGCCCTGGCGTGCGGATGCGTTCACGGCAAGCGCCGCGCGCTCCGGCGTCGCGGTCGTGCCGGCGGCCCATTTCGCGGTGGATGCGGCCGCGCCGCAGGCCGTGCGGATCTCGCTGGGGGCCGCCACGGACCGGCGCGTGCTCGCCGCAGGCCTCAAGTTTCTCGCCGAACTGGCTGAATCGCCGAAGCGTGCGGGATCATGACGCTGCGGCGCGACGAGACGGGCGCGCCTTCGGCGACGTCTCAGGCGTCCTGCCGAACGGGGGCCATGGAGATCGGTGTTGCCAGAGCCTCGAAGGCCGGCTTTGCCAGCAGGTAGCCCTGCACGTGCCGCACGCCGAGGTCTCTCAGCACCGACAGTTCGTCGCGCGTTTCGACGCCTTCGCTGATCGTGAGGATGCCGAGATCGTCCATCATCCGGACGATATGGTTCACGATCGCCCGCCGCACCTTGTCCGTGCCGATGCCCCTGATGAGATCCATGTCCAGCTTGACGATGTCGGGCTGGAAATGCGTCAGCAGCGACAGACCGGCATGGCCGGCGCCGAAGTCGTCGATGGCGGTCTTGAATCCCATCGTGCGGTAGGTGCGCAGGATGTTGAGAATGTGATCGGTGTTGAGCACTTCGTTTTCGGTGAATTCGAAGATGATGCGATCAAGCGGAAAGCCGGTGCGCATCGCCGTCTCGAGCGTCAGGCGGATGCAGGCGCGAGGCTCGTAGACGGCGTTGGGCATGAAGTTGATCGAGAGGCGCGCCCCGTCGGCGGCCATGTCCAGCTGCGTGGCGAGCTCGATCGCCTTGATCCGGCACTGCTGGTCGAAGGCATAGCGGGTGGTCTGGTCGACGGCCGAAAGGATGGTCCCGGCGCCCTCGCCATTCGGGCCGCGCACGAGGGCCTCGTGGGCGAACACCTTCCCGGTCTCCAGATCGACGATCGGCTGAAACGCCATGGAAAACGGTTTCTGGAATCCCGTGCCGTTCCGGCACCCATCACAACCCGCACCCATCACCGTTCCTTCCGCACTGGCCGAACGACCATCTACGCTCGCCATGTCTGAAGGATTGTTGAATCCTGAAGAGAGCGATTTGCGCTGCGGCATGGAGCCGGCGATGCGCGGGGGCGTGGTCCGCGCCGGACCGCACCCGCCGGGCCAACAGGGCCGGCCCCGCGCGGCCCGCGGCACTGCTCACAGCATGGGGCGTCCGCCCGTCACCTCGTAGAGCGCGCCGGTGGTGTAGCTCGAGCCTTCCGATGCAAGCAGCACGTAGGTCGCCGCAAGTTCGGCGGGCTGGCCGGGACGCTTGAGCGGCGTGTTCTCGCCGAAGCTCTTCACCTTCTCGGCCGGCATGGTGGAGGGAATGAGCGGGGTCCAGATCGGTCCCGGCGCCACGGCGTTCACCCGGATGCCGCGCTCGGCCACGAGTCCGGCAAGACCTGCGGTGAAGTTGGCAATCGCGCCCTTGGTCGTCGCATAGGCGAGCAGCGTGGGCGACGGGCTCGTGGCGTTGATCGACGACGTGTTGATGATCGTCGACCCCGGCTTCATGTGCTTCACCGCCTCCTGGCAGAGATAGAACATCGCGTAGACATTCGTGCGGAACGTCACGTCCCATTCCGCGGCGGTGATGTCCTCCAGCTTCTCGAAGGTGGCCTGATGCGCGGCGTTGTTGACGAGAATATCCAGCTGTCCGCATTCGTCGATCGCGCGGCGGACGAGGCCGCGGGCAAAGGTCTCGTCGCTGATGTCACCCCGGACCACCACGGCCTTGCGCCCGGCGTCCTCGACCCATCGCGCCGTCTCGCGCGCGTCCTCGTCTTCTTCCAGATAGGAGATGATCACGTCGGCACCCTCGCGCGCGAAGGCGATGGCCACGGCCCGGCCGATGCCGGAATCCGCGCCGGTGATCAGCGCGACGCGCCCCGCCAGCTTTTCGCTGCCCC
Organism: Methylobrevis pamukkalensis; assembly: GCF_001720135.1. GTDB lineage: Bacteria > Pseudomonadota > Alphaproteobacteria > Rhizobiales > Pleomorphomonadaceae > Methylobrevis > Methylobrevis pamukkalensis. The sequence goes on along the minus strand of NZ_MCRJ01000014.1, from coordinate 41,928 downwards.
GATAGCTCTGTTCCCCATGGTCCGGCCGCGGGGTCAACTCGCTGGTGTATCCCGGCATGTCCTGCTGCTGCTCCGGCATCGGGGGCTGGGCATGCTTCTGCTGGGGATGCTCCGACATCGTCTCGCTCCTTCGTTGATTTCCGGCCCGGCCCGCTGTTCGGCGCGCCGCCCCGAGTGATGGGGCGAACCGGTGATGGGCCCGAATGTTCCTCCGTCCGCTCTCGCCGCCGGCTCACGTCCGGCGGGGGATCGGATGCAGCGTCAGCCGGATGGCGTAGTTGTTCAGCGTTCCGCGCAGCCGCGGGGCCTGCGCGAGCCAGCCCGGCGCGAGGACGGCGTACCGGTGCCGCGAAAGCAGCTCCCGGAGCGCTTCGGCGACCAGCAGCGGTACCAGATGCTTGGCCGGGCAGACGGCGGCTCCGGCGCTGAACGGAACGAAGGGCAGCAATTCCTCCGCGTCGCGCCCCTGCCATCGCACCGGCGCGAAGCGATCGGCGTCCGGAAGTCCGGACATCCTGTGGAAGAAGGGCGCATAGACAAGGACTCCCGCGTCTCCGGGCAGGCGACCGGCGCGCAGCGAGGCCGCCGTCGTCGTCTGCCGGAGGATCGCCGGGGTGGTCGGAAAGAGGCGCAGCGTCTCCAGAGCGCAGGCCTTCAGGAACGCGGGATCGGGCCCCCCGGCGGAAATTTCCGCCTCGGCCCGTGCCAGCGCGTCGTCGTTCGAGACGATCAGGGCCAGCGCCCGGAACGTGGTCATGCCTGCCGGATCGAAGGCGAACAGCCACTGCGCCATCTGATGGGTCGCAAACGCCGCCTCGGGCTGTCCCGCCACGCGCGCGGCAAGGCTGCCAGGCTCCGCGCGATCGACATGGGCCTGCAGACGGCGGTGAAGTTCGTCCCGCGCACGTCGGTCCTTCGGCATCGCGAAGGCCCAGTTGGCGCGGCCGCGAAGTCGCGCCATCAGATCGGTCAGCGCATGATCGTCACGGGCGGCATTGCCGAGCACGACGCGCCGGACCACGCGGAACCAGGCCTGCGAGAAGGCGTCCCAGTCGAGTTCACCGGAGCCCGCCGCCTCCGTCGTCAGCGCCGTCGTTTCCTCGCGGACGATCGTCCGGAATCCGTCGACGTGGCTGTGGACCGGATGGGCGGTTTCCAGCGCCTCCTCGTTCAGCCGTCGACGTATCGTTCGCTCGGCGCCGCGGGTGACGAGCGCGTTGTGCGGTTCGAAATGGCCGAGGGCGGCCCGCTTTTCGTCCGTGGCGGAGGTGAACGGCTCCGGGGTGCCGCCGAGAACGATTCGGACATCCGCAGGATCGAGCAACAGGGCCTGTGGCCGGATCGGATTTCGGACAAGGACCGAGCGTCCGCCATAGGCATGGTGCAGACGCTCGACGTAGCGGACGGCGCGGGCGCGAGATCGAACCGTTCGGCCAGCGCAACCATGGCCGGACGGCGGATGATCACGCCCTTTGCCCATGTCGGCAGCGCGACACGAAGCCAGAAGCCGAGCGAATGGCCCAGCGACAGGGTCGGCAGCGGGGGGAGGGAGGTCTCCATCGGCGCTTCGGAGCGGGCCATCGTCACAGCAGCCAGCGCAGCGACCGCTCCAGACACGCGGTCGCCTCCGTGTCGAACCAGCGACCATGCGCGAAGATCACCCGCTCCGGACGCAGCGCCAGGAGCTGCCGGGCAGCCGCGCGCGCCGGCTCGCCCTTCGCCCTGACGATGGCCCGCAGGTAGATCGGCGCCCGCCCGTCCGGCGCCGTGACACCGGCAAGTGCCGCCAGCGGCCGGGTTGCCTTCGCCAGCTTCTCGGGTTCGAGGTTCTGGACCAGGTCGGTGAGGATCAGCGTGTTGCTGGCACGGTGATGGAGGCAGACTTCGTGGAAGCCGCCAAGCCCGGTCACATGGATCTGATTCAGGTCCCCGGGCCACATCGGGTCGGCCTCGTCCAGGTCCAGATCGAGCCGGACACCGGCCTTCTTCACCTGCGACCGGTCACGCAGGCCCGGAGCGGCCCATGTCGTGGCAGAGGGGTATTCCGCTTGCCAAGCCTCGAGAAAGGTCCAGTGCGCGCTGTTCGGCGCCACGAGGTGCCGGACCGGTCCGAGTTCACCCAGCCGGCGGCGCAGCGCCGCGTCGCAGCGGGTGGGCGAGTGAAGCAGGAGACTGCCGTCGGTGAGCCGGACCACGGTCATGCGCACCGGCAGCAAGAACAGGCCCATCGCCTTCAGCGGGCCGCTGTCGACGACCCAGATGTTCTCGGCCACGGCCTTCGGGAGGTCGAGGGGCGGATAGGTGACCCTGTCCGCAGTCATCGGCGGCTCCGCGCAGCCTTGAGGGCGAGCGTGGCGAGCAGGACGCTGCCGACGACGACAAGGCCGGCCGCTGCGGCGCGCTGCCGCGGCGACCGCAGGCCGCCGTCGATCCCTCCCGGATCGGGGGCCGGGCGGAAGAGGTTGCCGCTCGTCCGTGCGGCCGGTGCGGCGCGATGGAAATAGGACTTCAGGAATCGCGCCATCAGCCACGCGCTGAGTTCCGGCGACAGGAAATGTCCGAGCCGGACCACCGCCGTGGCCGATCCGACCATGGTGGTCGGCCGAGGCCGCCGCGCGAGCCGGACGATCGTCGCCGCGACGGTTCGGGCGTCGAGCAGCGGCGGCGGTGCCGACAGCTTGCGGCCCGTGTAGTTCGCCCCGTGGGAAATTCCCGGCGTGTCGACGAAGGCCGGGTAGATGTCGCACACATGGATGTCCGGATGATCGGCCAGCTCGCCGCGGAGCGCCTCGGCAAGCCCTCTCAGGCCGAACTTGCTCGCGCTGTAGGCCGCTGCATAGGGAGCCGGCGCGAAGCCGCCGAGCGAGATCATGTTGATGAAGACGCCCCTCTGCTGCCGGATGAAGATCGGCAGCACCGCATGGGCGTCGTTCATGTGCCCGATCAGGTTCGACCGGATCACCTGTTCGTGCGCCTCGATCGGCGTCTCGTGGAATGTGCCGACCGCGCCCGTGCCGACATTGCTGACCCAGACATCGATGCGTCCGGCAAACTGCAGGGCCTGTTCGGCGAGCCGCTTCACATCGCCGGCATCACCTACGTCGGTCACCACCGCAATCGCCCTGCCGCCGAGAGGGCGGCATCGCCCGGCCACATCCTCAAGGGCCCGGCCATTGCGGGCCGCCAGGACGAGGTGGGCACCCTCGCGGGCGAAGGCATAGGCGGTGGCTTCGCCGATACCGCTCGAGGCCCCGGTGATCACGACGACGAGACCTCGTTTCGGCAGCTCCGACTTTCCATCCATCGTGACCGGTCCTTGCAGCTCTGGAAGGCGTCCCAACCGGGCGCCGCCGCATTTGTTCCGCGTGCCCGGCCGGGCGCGCCGTCCCCGAGCGATGCGGAATAATCGTTGACGTCCGGGATCAATCGCCCGCCCGGCCGGTTCGGCTGCCTGTCGCAACTGGAGAACCCCCATGAGAACGATTTCCCCGGCTCTTCTCTTTGCCCCGCTTCTGGCGATCGGTCCGATCGAGACGGCGCTCGCCCAGCCGCGCGGTGAGATCGGCAAGTATTCGGACGTGACGATCGAGGGTTCCATCCTGGAGCCGGTCAGGATCGAGATCGCCGATGATGCGGACCTCACCGACCGCCTGTCTGCTCCGGACGGCTTCCGGGTCGATGTGTTTGCGCGCGATCTCGTCAATCCGCGCATGCTGGCGGTCTCGCCGCGCGGAGACCTCTATGCGACGCGCCGCGCAACCGGCGACGTGATCATGCTGAGGGACGAGGACGGCGACGGCAAGGCCGATTCGGTCCGCACGGTCGCCAGCCGGGCCGGCATGCACGGCGTTGCCTTCGACGGCGACCGGGTCTTCCTGGTCACCGTCAACGATGTCTACGTGGCCGATGTTGCGGAGGACGGCACCTTCGGCGAACTCGACCGCATCATCAACGACCTGCCCGACGCCGGCCAGCATCCGAACCGCACCATCGCCGTCGGACCCGACGAGATGCTCTACATCTCGGTCGGCTCGACCTGCAACGCCTGCGCGGAGTCGAACCCGGAAAACGCGACCATGCTCCGCGCCAGCAAGGACGGCTCCAGCCGGACCATCTTCGCCAGCGGCCTGCGCAACACCATCGGCTTCGGCTTCGAGCCCGGCTCGGGGCAGATCTACGGCATGGATCACGGCATCGACTGGCTGGGAGACGAGGAGCAGATCGAGGAGCTGAACCACATCGAGAAGGGCAAGCAGTATGGCTGGCCCTATGTCTACGGCATGGGCGCGTTCAATCCGCAGGACAATCCGCCCGAAGGCATGACGCTGGAGCAATGGGCGCGCCTGTCGACCGCGCCGCTGGCGGGTTACACGGCCCACGCCGCGCCGATGCAGATGGCCTTCTACGACGGCAACGCCTTTCCGGCGGAGATGCACGGCGACGCGTTCGTCGCCATGCGCGGCTCCTGGAACCGGCGCCCGCCGAGCGGATACGAAGTCGTCCGCATCGACTTCGAGCGCGGCAGGCCGGTCGGGATCGAGCCGTTCCTCACCGGATTCCTGACCGAGGACGACGCCGGCCGTCCCGGCTACCTCGGCCGGCTCGCAGGGGTGGCGGTCGGGCCGGAAGGGGAGCTCTTCGTTGCCGATGACTCCAACGGCATCATCTACCGCGTCTCGCATGAATCGTCCGAGCCGGCCGATGTCGCGGCGGCAGGGGCCGCGGCGGACACGCCGGTTCCCAACCCCTTCGTCGAGCCGCGCCCGGCAAGCTGGCCGCCGAGGTCCTGCCCGCCGACACCAGCCTGGCGCTGTCATCGGCCTTCGAGGCCGACCAGCCGCTGCCGGTGAAGGTCTCGGCCGACGGCGACAACGCCTCGCCGGCGATCGACTGGAAGACGGGTCCCGAGGGAACGCGGTGCTTCGTCGTCCTGATGGAGGACCCGGATGCCGCGCAGCCGAAGCCCTTTGTCCACTGGGTCGTCTATGACATCCCCGGCAACGTGACCGGCCTGCGCGAGGGGCTGCCGACGGAGCCGATCCTGCAGGACCCGAAAGGCGTCAAGCAGGGCACCAACAGCGCCGGCCGTACCGGCTATTTCGGGCCCAAGCCCCCGGTCGGCGATCCCGCGCACAGCTACCACTTCCAGGTGTTTGCGCTGGACGTGTCGTCCCTGGATCTCGACCCGGGCGCACCGCGCGACGAGGTGCTGTCCGCCATGAAGGGCCATGTTCTGGCGTCCGGACGCCTCGTCGGAACATTCGAGCGGCCGTCGGTGAAATAGGTCCGGCACACCTCACGGCTGATCGGCGGCAATGCAGGCGGGGCAGCTTCGGTCGCCCCGTTCGCATCGGTCAGGGATCAGTCCGGTCCGGACCCCGCAGCGGTCACTGCGAGGCAACGAGGCCGAGGATGTGCTCCTTGTGCCGGTTCAGCGTCGGCAGCGTGGCGGCGACCGCAGCCTTCGACGGTCCCGCCACCCGTGGCTTCCCCGTGTGCTCCGATCGTGCGCCGCCCGATGATCCCCGCATTGCAGATGCCGCGTGTCGTATTGCTGCCGCGCGATCCACCTGTGCGCGTGACGTTCCGGCCGCATCTGCCTGAGGCCGATATTTTATGCAGGCTCAAATCTCACGACAGGATTCCGAGGCAGGAAATGCAATCTGCAGCGCCCATGTGGCGTCGGAATAGGGAATGCTGCGGTGCATGCCTATTGATCGTGCGGTTCTGCCCAGGATCTGGGCGGCCCGCAAAGTGTGCGACAGTGAAAATTTTTTATTGACATTAAAACGCGTCTCGGCAAACATTCATCCATACAGAAGAAGCGCGGGGCGATGATGTGTCATCGTCCTCAGGCTCGGACAAGACGAACATGGCCTGTACATGTCGTCGAAATTGTCAAAGCAAGCCCGGAAATGTGAGAGAGATACAGCAAAGACCCCTGGTCTGGGCACGGATATCTGTGCCTCGACCCCAGTGTTCCAAGGCTCGTCTTGCATGGGTGCGGGTTCTGCTCGCACGACGGAGGTCCGCGGCTTGCGGGATGACCCGGCCGATGCCTCGCCCAGTCGGGTGGCCGGATCGGGATTTGGAGGCTGCCGGCGTGGCTGGTCCTTGCGGATGCGGCATCCGGCGGTGGAACGCAGGCTTTTCGAACCCTCATCGAACAGGACGGGATCATGACTTCCTCAGTACTGTCCAAGTGGACGTGCCTTCTTCTGGCCGCGGCGATGACCACGGCCGTGGCCTCGCCGGCCGCCGCCGGCAAGGACGACGACACGCTCAACATCGCCTGGGAAGCGAGCATTCCCACGCTCGACTTCTATTTCCTCAGCATCGACGAGGGCTACAGCGTGGCGCAGAGCGTCTGCGACGCGCTGGTGTTCCGCGATCCGGCGACGCAGGAGATCAAGCCGCTGCTGGCCTCGGCCTGGGAGTGGAGCGCGCCCAAGCAACTCGACATGACCCTGCGCAGCGACGTGAAGTTCCACGACGGCGAGAGCTTCGACGCGGACGACGTGGTCTACACGCTGAAATGGGCGTCCGATCCGGCCACCGGCGTGTCCGGCCAGTACATGGTCGACTGGATCGCCGGCGTGGAGAAGCTGGGTCCGGACAGGATCCGCATCACCACCAAGGACGACAACAAGGCCGTGCTCGACCAGCTCGCCGCCGGCGTGCCGATCTATCCGGAGCATTACCACGGCAAGGTCGGCACCGAGGGCTTCTCGCGCCAGCCGATCTGCAGCGGTCCCTACAAGGTCGAGAGTGCCGAGGCCGGATCGAGCATCACCCTCGTGCGTAACGAGGACTATTTCGAGGGCAGCCCGAAGGGCAAGCCCGCGGTCGGCAAGGTCGTGATTCGCTCGGTGCAGGACGCCAATACCCGGATCGCCGAGCTGATGACCGGCAAGATCGACTGGATCTACCAGCTCACCGCCGACCAGGCGGAGAAGATGAAGAGCCTTCCGGGCATCAGGATCGAGCAGGTGCTCGGCACCCGCATCGCCTATCTGATGTTCAATCCGGTCAATCCGCCGGAAAACAGCCCGGTCAAGGATCCGAAGGTGCGGCAGGCGATCGCCCACGCGATCGACCGGGACTCGCTGGTCAACCACCTCGTGCGCGGCGTCTCGGTGCGGCTCGACACCTTCTGCCAGCCGGTGATGACCGGCTGCATCGACAAGGTGTTCGACTATCCCTATGACGTCGAGGCGGCGCGCAAGCTTCTGGCCGAGGCGGGCTACGCCGAAGGCTTCGACCTCGACATCTTCGCCTACCGCGACCGCCACGTGACGGAAGCGCTGATCGGCGATCTCCAGAAGGTCGGCATCCGCGCCAACCTCAACTACATGCAGTATTCCTCGCTGGACGAGAACTGGAAGCAGGGGCGCCTGCCGATCGCGCACCAGACCTGGGCCGGCCATGGCCTGATGGACGCCGGCAACCACCTCTCCAGCCACTATCTGGCGCCCGACAGCATCACCACGGACGAGCGGATCAAGGATCTCGTTCGCGAAGGCAATGCCGGGGCAACGCAGGAGGCCCGCGACGAGGCCTATGGCAAGGCCCTCGCGCTGCTGGCGGAGGGTGCCTACTGGGTGCCGCTCTACATCGTGACGGACAGCTTCGCGATGTCCGACCAGCTGACCTTTGCGCCGAGCACGGACGGTATCGTCAGGTTCTACACCGCACAGTGGAACTGAGTTCGGCGTGATCGGCGGCTGCCGCACCGGGTCCCCGCGGCAGCCGCCACTTCTCCGTCCGCCCGTCCCGCGAGGCCGGACAAATCGGGGGTTGCCCGGATCTTGGCGGGCCCCTGACAGCGCTTCCGGCGACACGAACCTTTGCGAGGATCCGATGCTCAGCTACACCCTCAGGCGTCTCCTGCTCGCCGTGCTGGTCGCCCTGACGGTCTCGGCGATCGGCTTCTTCCTGCTGCGCCTGTCCGGTGATCTCGGCCGCGCCCTTGCCGGGCAGAACGCGACGCTGGAGCAGGTGAAGGCGATCGAGGCCGCCTACGGGCTCGATCGGCCGCTGGTGGTCCAGTATGTCGACTGGCTCGGCAATTTCCTCGCCGGCGATCTCGGCCAGTCCTTCTACTTCAAGCAGCCGGCCGCAACCTCATCCTCTCGCGCCTGCCGACGACGGTGATGCTCGGGGGGCTGGCGCTGGCGCTGGCGGTGATCGTCGCCGTGCCCTTCGGCGTGCTCGCGGCCGTCTACCGCAACTCGCTGATCGACCGCGCCGCCCTGGTGTTCTCGGCCATGGGCCAGTCGATGCCGAGCTTCTGGATCGCGCTGCTGATGATCTCGACCTTCGGCCTGTCGCTGCGCTGGCTGCCGATCTCCGGCAGCGACTCGCTCGCAAATTTCATCATGCCCTCGATCGCGCTCGCCTTCGCCGTGCAGCCGGCAATCCTGCGGCTGACGCGCGCCGGCATGATCGAGGTGCTGGCGACCGACTACATCCGCACCGCCCGGGCCAAGGGCCTGTCGCCCGCCAAGGTGATCTTCAAGCATGCGCTGCGCAACGCGCTGGTGCCGGTGGTCACGGTCGCGGCCGTCCAGCTCGGCATGCTGATCGGCGGCTCGGTGGTCGTGGAATCGATCTTCGCGATCCAGGGCATCGGCTATCTCGCCTGGGAATCGATCATCCGCACCGACTTTCCGGTGGTGCAGGCGATCCTCGTGGTGGTGTCGATCTCCTACGTCCTCCTCACGCTGCTTGCCGACCTGCTCAACGCGGCCCTCGATCCTCGCACCCGGACGGACTGAGAATGGCTCTTGCGAACGACCTCACCCGGATCGCGCCGCGGCCGGCCCGCCGGCGCACCGTCAACTGGCCGCTGGCCGTGGGCGGGACGATCGTCGGGCTGGTGCTGGTCATGGCACTCGCCGCGCCCTTGCTTGCACCCTACAGCCCCTATGACCAGAGCCTCGTCAGCCGCCTGCTGCCGCCGGCATGGGTGGAAGGCGGCAATCCCGCCCATCTGCTCGGCACCGATCACCTCGGGCGCGATTACCTGAGCCGGCTGATCTACGGCGCGCGGGTCAGCCTCAGCATCGGGCTGGTGACGATCCTGATCTCCGGCAGCATCGGCGTCACGCTCGGCGTGCTGGCCGGCTATTTCGGCGGCCGGGTCGACACGTTGGTCACCTATCTCGTCACCGTGCGTCTTGCCATGCCGGCGGTGATCGTGGCACTCGCCATCGTCGCGCTGGTCGGCAACTCGTTCCAGACGATCATGACCGTGCTCGGCCTGCTCTTGTGGGACCAGTTCGCGATCGTCTCGCGCAGCGTCACCCGGCAGATCGTGTCGCAGGACTACATCATGGCCGCCCGCTCGATGGGCATGCCGACGGCGAAGATCATCGTCTCCGACCTCCTGCCGAACCTGATGCCGATGGTCGTGGTGGTCGCCACCGTCGAGATGGCGAGCGCGATCATGGTCGAATCCTCCCTGTCCTTCCTCGGCCTCGGCGTCCAGCCGCCGACGCTTCCTGGGGGCTGATGATGGCGGAGGGCAAGGAGAACATCTTCTTCACCTCGTGGCTGATCCTGTTTCCGGGTCTTGCCCTCTTCCTCCTGATCCTCGGGGTCAACCTGTTCGGCGACGGGCTGCGCGACGCGCTCGCGCCGACCCGCGACACCTGACCGCCCGTCCGTCGTGAGGCTTGCCGGAGCGAGACCGGGATGAGCCAGAAACGAGAAATGATGAACCAGATGGTCGCCACCCCCGTTTCCGCTTCCCCGGCCGTGCCTGCGCCCGGCATGGCTGCCCCCGTGCTGTCGGTGGAGCATCTCTGCACCGCGTTCAGGGTCGACGACGGGTGGAAGCCGATCGTCCGTGACGTGAGCTTCGACGTCGGCGCCGGCGAGACGGTTGCGATCGTCGGCGAATCCGGCTCCGGCAAGAGCGTCACGTCGCTGTCGATCATGCGGCTGCTGCCCGCGGCCTCGTCGCGGATCGCCGGCCGGATCCGTCTCGGCGACGTCGATCTCGGCGCGCTCTCGGAGCGCGAGATGCGCCGCGTGCGCGGCAACGACATCGCGATGATCTTCCAGGACCCGATGACGAGCCTCAACCCGATCTTCACGATCGGGGACCAGATCGCCGAGACCCTCGTGCGCCACCGCGGCCTGTCGCGCGGCGCGGCGCTTCGCCAGGCGGTGGAACTGCTCGAAAAGGTCCGCATTCCCAATGCGAAGGCCCGGGCCGGCGACTATCCCCACCAGTTCTCCGGCGGCATGCGCCAGCGCGCGATGATCGCCATGGCGATCGCGACCCGGCCGAAGCTGCTGATCGCCGACGAGCCGACGACCGCGCTCGACGTGACGATCCAGGGGCAGATCCTCGACCTGATCCGCACGCTGCAGCGCGAGGAGGGCATGTCGGTCCTGTTCGTCACCCACGACATGGGCGTGGTGGCCGAGATCGCCGACCGGACGCTGGTGATGTATCGCGGCGAGGCGGTGGAGTGGGACCGGACCGCGGCGATCTTCGCCGCGAGCCGCCATCCCTACACGCGGGCGCTTCTGTCGGCGATCCCACGGCTCGGCTCGATGCAGGGCCGGTCCCTGCCGGCTCGCTTCGAGATCACCGATGTGGCAACCGGCGCGCCGCGTCCCGTCGCGCCGATGACGGACACGGTGGCGCACGGCACGACGCCGGTGCTGGAGGTGCGCAACCTCACCACCCGCTTCGACATCCGCAGCGGCCTCTTCGGGCGCAAGACCGGCGCGGTCCATGCGGTGGAGAATGTCAGCTTCGACCTGCGGCGCGGCGAGATCCTGTCGCTGGTGGGGGAATCGGGCTGCGGCAAGTCGACGACCGGGCGCAGCATCATCCGGCTCACCGAGGCGAGGCGCGGCCGGGTCTCGGTCGAGGGCTACGTGAATGTCGACGGCTACGACGCTCTCGGCCTCAATGTCACGGATCTGCGCCGGATGCGGCGCAGCATCCAGATGATCTTCCAGGACCCCTATGCGAGCCTCAACCCGCGCAAGCGCATCCGGGCGACCCTGACCCAGCCCTTCGTCGAGCAGGGACTCGGCAGCAAGGCGGCGGCGCTGGACAAGGCGGCGGACCTGCTGGAGCGGGTCGCATGCCGGTCGATGCGCTGGGCCGCCTGCCGCACGAGTTTTCCGGCGGCCAGCGCCAGCGCATCTCGATCGCCCGGGCCTTGATGCTCGATCCGAAGGTGATCATCGCCGACGAGGCCGTGTCCGCCCTCGACGTCTCGATCAAGGCGCAGGTCTGCAACCTGCTGATGGACCTGCAGCAGCAGCTCGGCGTCGCCTTCCTGTTTATCTCCCACGACATGTCGGTGGTGGAGCGGGTCAGCCACCGGGTGGCGGTCATGTATCTCGGCGAGATCGTCGAGATCGGACCAAGAGCGGCCGTGTTCGGCGATCCGCGCCACGACTACACGAAGAAGCTGCTTGCGGCGGTGCCGATACCGGACCCGGCGCGGCGGACCGATGCCGCGCCGCCGCCGGCCTCGGAGCTGAAAAGTCCGGTCCGCCCCGTCGGCTATGTGCCGCCGCAGCGGACCTATGCCGAGGTGTCGCCGGGCCATCTGGTGCGGATGGACTGACGCCATGGGGCCGGATCACGGACGCAGGGACGTCTCGCATTTCAGCAGGGTTGAAAATTCCATCCATTTCGGACCTCTCCACGCTGGCAAGTTCCCGGGATGTGTCGATAATGAAACCGGGCGAACGCCTGGCGTTCAGCGGTGGGAGACGGTGCGTGGCAGGAAAGACCGACAAGGAACCGGCATTGCCGTCGCGCATGTCGGCCTCGGACGATGCGGCCAGAACGCTGCTCGTGGTCGGCCAGCGTCTCCGCAAGCTGCGCGTCCAGCGCGGCTACCGCCAGCAGGACATCGCCGAGATCGCCGGCATCAGCACGGCGATGCTGAGCCTCGTCGAGCGGGGTCTCGTGTCGCCGTCGCTCACGACCCTTGCCGCCATGGCCCATGGCCTCGGCATCTCGCTGACCGACCTGATCGCGGGACGGGGCAGCGGCGAGGACGAGCCGTTGTCCCGGCTCAAGGATCAGCCGGTCATCAAGACCGACGACGGCGTGCGCCGCTGGGTGCTGAAGGAAGACCGGCTGCGCAAGGTCGACATCACCCTCAACGAATATGCTCCGGACATCGGCAATTCGCCGAATGGGGTGCGGCACACCGGCTACGAATACGGCTTCGTGATCGAGGGCGAACTGACCGTCGAGATCGACCGGGTGGCCTATGTGGTCGGCAAGAACGACCTGATCTCGCTCGATTCCACCCGGCTGCACAAGATCTGGAACTACAAGCCGAAGACCGCCCGGGCGCTGTGGTTCAATCTCCAGCGCGACGACCTCGGCCCCACCTACGCCTGACCCGCAAGCCGCCGGCCTGTGCCGCCACCGCGACCGCGCAGGGCAGGGCACGCCCGCATGCCCAGAACGCCGCCCGGAGGTGCCCGTGCCCCTCCGGCACAGTCGCCGCGCGCGGGCTTCATGCTGTCGATGAATTAATCCATACTAAAATCATTGCAGACATCGCAGCGTGTCTTGAGTAGAAATAGCTATCATTATGAGATATATAAGATTGCAATCACAGCACTTCATCGAGAGAAGGTCGTAGAAATTTCATTGACATTAAAATTTGAGTCTGGCTGAATTGCGTTCGGCAGATGAATGCGGCGCAGGCCGCCACACAGGCCGCCCCTCCGTCGATCAGCGCAGAAGGACAAGCACGTGCGCAACTTCCGGGTCGTTGCTCTCTCCGCGAGTGCCTCCGCCACCTCCAAGACCGCCGGCATCGCCGACCTCGTCCTCGACCGGCTGACATCGCCCTCGGTGACGATCAGGAACATCGCCCTGCGCGACCTGTCTCTCCCGGCCATGCTGGAGTATCCGGCGCGCGACGCCGGTCTTGCCGCGGTCAACGAGGAGGTGATGGCCGCTGACGGCGTGATCGTCGCGACGCCGATCTACAAGGCGTCCTTTTCCGGTCTGCTGAAGCTCTATCTCGACCAGCTTCCGCAGTTCGCGCTGGCCGGCAAGACCGTGCTGCCGATCGCCACCGGCGGCAGCCTTGCCCATGTGCTGGCCCTGGATTTCAGCCTCCGGCCGGTCCTGCAGTCGATGGGCGTGCGCCACGCCGTCCAGAGCTTCTTCGTCGCCGAGGCGCATATCGCCGCCACGGACGACGGCGGCTTCACGCTGCGGCCCGAGGCCGTCGCGCCGCTCGACGAAGCGATCCACCACTTCCGCCAGTCGATGCTCGCCGCCGACACGGCCGACCAGCTCGGCCATCCCCGCCCGGAACGCCGCGCTGCGGGCTGACCGCCGCGCCCGTCGCCCCGACACTCATCACAAGGATCAAGTCATGGCATCGACAAAGATGATGCACCTCGGCGCCTTCGCGCTGGCCTCCGGTCATCACGTGGCCGGCTGGCGGCTTCCCGGTGCCCAGGCCGGGTCCGAGAATCTCGAGCTGCTCAAGCACATCGCGATGACGGCCGAGCGCGGCAAGTTCGATCTGTTCTTTCTGGCCGACGCGCTGAACACCTCGCCGACCATGCATCCCTCGATGGTGGTCCGCCTCGAGCCGCTGACGCTGCTGTCGGTGCTCTCCACGGTCACCAGCCGGATCGGTCTGGCCGCCACCGCGTCGACCACCTATTCGGAGCCCTACAATCTCGCCCGCCTGTTTGCCTCGCTCGATCACCTGAGCGGCGGCCGGGCGGCGTGGAACATCGTCGCCGGCGCCTTTCCGGCCGCGGCCGCCAACTTCAGCCTGAAGGAGCATCCGGAGCATTCCGAGCGCTACCGGATCGCGGCGGAGTTCGTCGAGGTCGCCAAAGGCCTGTGGAACAGCTGGGAGGACGACGCCGTCGTCATGGACAAGGACAGCGGCGTCTATGTCGATGCCGCGAAGATGCATGTCCTCGACCACCACGGCGCCCACTTCAACGTGAAGGGACCGCTCAACATCAGCCGCCCGCCCCAGGGCTATCCGGTGTTCATCCAGGCGGGCGCCTCCGACACCGGCCGCGATCTGGCCGCCTCCGTCGCCGAGATCGTCTTTGCCGTGCTGCAGGACCTCGACACGGCCAAGGCCTTTGCCGACGACCTGCGCGGACGGGTGCGCAAGTTCGGCCGCAACGTCGACCATCTCAAGATCATGCCGGGCGTCTGCCCGATCGTCGGCGAAAGCGAGAAGGATGCCCGGGCGAAACTCGCCGAACTCGGCGCCCGCGCCGATGCGGCGACGTCGCTGCGGGTCCTGTCCGAACGCATGGGCCACGACCTGTCGGCCTTCGACCTTGATGCCCCCATGCCGCAGCTTCCGCCCTCCGGCATGATGCAGGGCCATGCGGTCACGCTTGCGGCGCTGGCCGCCCGCGACGGGCTCACGCTGCGCGAACTGCGCGACTTCACCTCCGCCGCCATGGGCCACCGCCTGCTGCTGGGCACGCCGGAGCAGATCGCCGACGGCCTCGAAGAGTGGTTCGTGGCCGGCGCGGCCGACGGCTTCAACGTCATGCCGCCGTGGTTCCCGGGCGCGCTCGACGACTTCGTCGACCATGTGGTGCCGGTGCTGCAGAAGCGCGGCCTGTTCCGCACCGAATACGAGGGGACGACCCTGCGCGATCACCTCGGCCTGCCGCGGCCGGCCCACCCCGCCGCCGCGGTTGCCGCAACGAACGCCGCCGAGTGAGCCGCAGCCCGGATGCCCGTTGCCGTAGTTGGTTGCGAGTGTGCGGGCCGAACTGAAAACGAGTTGGGAGAGAGCATGTCGAAGGTCGCGTTTCTGGGTCTCGGGGTCATGGGCTACCCGATGGCCGGTCATCTGCGGGCGCGCGGCGGTCACGAGGTGACCGTCTACAACCGCACGCCGGCCCGGGCCGAGCAGTGGGTCGCCGAATTCGGAGGCAGGCGCGCGGCGACGCCGGCCGAGGCGGCGCGGGGGGCGGAGATCGTCTTCTGCTGCGTCGGCAACGACGACGACCTGCGATCGGTCACGCTCGGCGCCGACGGTGTCTTTGCAGCCATGCGCGCGGGATCGGTGTTCGTCGACAACACCACGGCCTCGGCGGACATTGCCCGCGAGCTCGCCGCGGCGGCGCAGGCGGGCGGCTTCGGCTTCCTCGACGCGCCGGTCTCCGGCGGTCAGGCCGGCGCCGAAAAGGGCATCCTCACGGTGATGTGCGGCGGTTCGGAGAGTGATTTCGACAAGGCGGAGCCGGTGATCGGGGCCTATGCCGCGAAGGTGGCGCTGATCGGCCCGGCCGGCAGCGGCCAGCTTGCCAAGATGATGAACCAGATCTGCATCGCCGGCCTCGTCGAGGGGCTGGCCGAGGCGATCCACTTCGGCAAGCGCGCCGGGCTCGACATCCTCAAGGTCGTCGACGTCATCTCCAAGGGCGCCGCCGGCTCCTGGCAGATGGACAACCGCCACGCGACCATGAACGCCGACCAGTATGAATTCGGCTTTGCGGTCGACTGGATGCGCAAGGATCTCGGCATCGTCCTCGACGAGGCGCGCCGCAACGGCGCCCGCCTGCCGGTGACGGCCCTCGTCGACCAGTTCTATGCCGACGTGCAGGCGATGGGCGGCAGCCGCTGGGACACGTCCGCGCTGCTGAAGCGCCTCGAAGGCTGACACCGCTTCGTTCAGGGCAGGGAGACGTCTGCCGCCTCGGATGAGGCGACAGGGCGGCAGCCGGCCGCCAGCGGGTCGGCCGCAGGTTTCGTGCGATCGGCAATGACCGATCCTGTCCTCCGTCTTTCGGACCGTGTGCCCCTGCGTGGAGTAGCTGGGGAGGCATTGGCGAGTGCCGGTTGGGCCGGGGTTGCGAACGCAAACCCGGCCGGGGAGAGGCGGCGGCTGGGGAGGCCTAGCCGGGGGCTTTCCATGGTGGCCCTGCGGGATATGCGAGCGGCGCCCTGTCGCCGTCCCGTCCGCACGGGCCTCCACAGCTCCTCTTTCGCGATCCGGACCTCATCGATTGAC
Organism: Methylobrevis pamukkalensis; assembly: GCF_001720135.1. Lineage (GTDB taxonomy): Bacteria > Pseudomonadota > Alphaproteobacteria > Rhizobiales > Pleomorphomonadaceae > Methylobrevis > Methylobrevis pamukkalensis. Next base: position 25,912 of record NZ_MCRJ01000014.1, on the reverse strand, counting down.
TCTCGTGGCATGAGAACAAATAATGAACACCCTGGATCGAAGGACCTCGCATGCCGGCTCGAACCCCCGTCATTCTGGATGATCTTCGCCGCCGGGTGGCGCGGCTGGAGCATCTGCGTCCGGAGGGCCGCAGAGTGCTGCCCTTCGGGCTTGCGGCGCTGGATGGGCACCTGCCGGGCGGCGGGCTGAGGCTCGGAGCCCTGCACGAGGTGGCCGGCGGTTCTGGCGACGTCACCCATGGCGCGGCGGCGAGCCTGTTCGTCGCCGGCATCCTCGCCCGGCTCGAAGGTCCGGTGCTCTGGTGCGTGGAGCGGCAGGATCTTTTTGCGCCGGCGCTGGCCGGCGTCGGGCTCGATCCCGGACGGGTGATCTTCGTCGAGACCGGCAAGGCGAAAAACGTGCTTTCGGCCATGGAGGAGGGGGCACGGGAGAAGGGACTTTCGGGCGTCGTCGGCGAGGTGAGCGGGCTCGACCTCGTCGCCTCGCGGCGATTGAGCCTGGCCGCCGAAGGCTCCGGCGCCCTCATCCTCGCGCTTCGGCGCTGGCCGCAGCGGCAAGACAGGGAGGAGCAGAAGCCGAATGCCGCCGTCAGCCGCTGGCGGATCGCCGCCAGCCCGGAAGAGATCGGACCAGCCGGATCGGGCCGGCGCAGGCTGGGACGTGCCGTGTGGAACGTGGAACTGACCCGCTGCCGGGGGGCGGAGCCGGCAACATGGACTTTGGGAGCCTGTGATGAAAAGGGCCGTCTCGCCGAGACCCGCCGCACCGACAAGATCCGCCCGGCGAACGATCGCGCTGTTCCTGCCCGACTGGCCGACGGACCGGCTCAGGCGGGAAGAACCGGACCGCGTGCCGCCACCGGATGAGCCCCTCGTCACCGTCCGGCGCGAGAAGGGACGCCGGCTGATCGCGGCCGCCGATGGCGCGGCGAGGGCGCATGGCCTTCGTCCCGGGATGAGCCTTACCCACGCCCAGGCGATCCTGCCGGGGCTCGCGATGGTCGAGGCAATGCCTGAGGCGGATGCTGCGTCACTCGCCCGGCTCGCGCAATGGGCGATCACCCGCTACAGCCCGGTGGCCGGGCTCGTCGGACACGACGGGCTGCGGATCGAGTCCGCCGGCTCCGACCATCTGTTTGGGGGGGAGGAGGCGATGCTTGCGGACCTTTCCGGTCGGCTGGCGAGGGCCGGCATTGCCGCAAGAGCCGCCGTCGCCGGCAGCCACGGCCTTGCTTACGGCCTCACCCGCCATGCCGCAGACGTGCCGATTCCGCCGGTGCCGGCGGGGCGGGAGCGGGAGGTGCTCGCCGCCCTGCCGCTCGCCGCATTGCGCCTCGACCCGCCGACGCTGCAGGGGCTGCACAAGCTCGGCTTTTCCACGGTCGGCGAGATTGCCGGCCTGCCGCGGGCGCCGCTCGCTCGCCGCTTCGGAGCCAGCCTGTTTCGCCGGATCGACGAGGCGCTCGGAACCCTTCCGGAGCCGTTCGAGGCCGTGCCTGCGCAGACGGCGCTCGCCGAGCGCTGCAGCTTCGCCGAGCCGATCGCCACCACCGAGCAGATCACCGTCGCCGCGGATGAACTCTGCCGGCGGCTCGCCGCGCGCATGGCGGCCGAAGGGGTGGGGGCTCGCCGGCTCGACCTCGTCTGCCACCGGGTCGACAGCGGCCTTGCGGCGATCCGGATCGGCACGGCCGCGCCCTCCCGCGATGCGGGCCATCTCCTGCGCCTCCTTGCCGAACACGTCGACGGGCTCGATCCGGGCTTCGGGATCGAGGCGATGACGCTGGCCGTGCCGCTGGCCGAGCCGCTCGGCGCCCGCCAGATCGCCGGCTCGCTCGGGGCCACGACGTCCGCGCCCGACCTTTCCGGTCTCGTCGACCGGCTGATGAACCGCTTCGGGCCGGGCCGGCTGTATCGGCTCGCGCCGGTGGAAAGCGAGGTTCCGGAGCGCTCGGTGTGCCGCGTCGGTCCGCTCGATGTCCTGACGTCGCCGTGGCCTGCCGGCTGGCCGCGCCCGGTGCGGATCCTCTCCAGGCCGGAGCCGGTCGAGACGATCGCGCTCCTGCCCGATCATCCGCCCCTCCAATTCGTGTGGCGGGGCACACGCCGGCGGGTGATGCGCGCCGACGGACCGGAGCGGATCTTCGGCGAATGGTGGAAGCGCGACGCCGAGCTTGCCGCGGTGCGCGACTATTTCGCGGTGGAGGACGACAGCGGCGCCCGCTTCTGGCTGTTCCGGGCGGGCGACGGTCTCGACCCGGCGACGGGGTCCCAGCGCTGGTTCCTGCACGGATTTTTCGGGTAAGCCATGTATGCCGAACTTCAGGTCACCACCAACTTCTCCTTCCTGCGCGGCGCCTCGCATCCCGACGAGCTGTTCCGGCATGCGGCGGCACTCGGAATCCCCGCCCTCGGCGTCTGCGACCGCAACACGCTGGCCGGCCTGGTGCGCGCCTTTGTAGCGGCGCAGGAGAGCGGCGTGCGCCTCGTCGCCGGCTGCCGGCTCGACCTCGAGGATGGCTGTTCCATCCTCGTCTATCCGCAGGACCGGCCGGCCTATTCCCGGCTCTGCCGGCTGCTCACCCTCGGCAAGGGCCGCGCCGGAAAGGGCCGCTGCCGGCTGACCTTCGCCGACCTTGCCGATCACGCGGCGGGAATGACCGCCATCCTGCTGCCGGATGCCCCGGATGCGGCGCTTGGCGCCCGGCTCGCCCCCTTTGCCGACGTCTTCGGCGAGGACGCCCACCTCGCGCTCACCCTCCGCCGCCGGCCGGGCGATGCAGACCGTCTGGAGGCGCTGTCGGCTATGGCGCGTGGCGCGCGCGTCGCTCCGGTCGCCACCAACGACGTGCTCTATCACGAGCCGCGCCGGCGCATCCTTCAGGATGTCGTCACGGCCATTCGCGAGCATGTCACCATCGACGAGGCGGGCTTTCGCAAGACCCGCTTCGCCGACCGCCACCTGAAGCCGCCGGCCGAGATGGCGCGCCTGTTCGCCGCGCATCCCGAGGCCGTGGAGCGGTCGATGGCGATCGTCGGGCGTTGCCGCTTCTCGCTTGCCGACCTTCGCTACCAGTATCCCAACGAGGTCTCTATGCCCGGCGTGACGCCGCAGCAGGAGCTCGTCCGTCTCACATGGGAGGGGGCGGCACAGCGTTATCCGCAGGGTCTCCCGGCGAAGACCCGGCGCCTGCTTGCCCACGAGCTCGGCCTCATCGAGCAGCTCGGCTACGCGCCCTATTTCCTCACGGTCAACGCCATCGTCCGTTTCGCCCGGTCGAGGGGCATCCTCTGCCAGGGCCGCGGCTCGGCGGCCAATTCCGCGGTCTGCTACGTGCTCGGGATCACCTCGATCGATCCGGAACACAACAATCTCCTGTTCGAACGCTTCGTCAGCACCGCGCGCAAGGAGCCACCGGACATCGACGTCGACTTCGAGCACGAGCGGCGCGAGGAGGTGATCCAGTGGATCTACGGGACCTACGGTCGCGACCGTGCCGCCCTCACCGCCACCGTGATCCGCTACCGCACGCGCGGGGCTCTGCGCGACGTCGGCAAGGCCATGGGCCTGCCGGAGGACGTCACCGCGGCGCTGTCCGGCCAGGTCTGGGGCTGGTCCATGGACGGGGTGCCGGAGCAGGCGGCGGCAACCGCGGGCCTCGACATCGCCGACCGGCGCCTCAGGCTGACCCTGGAACTCACCCGCGAGCTGACCGGCTTTCCGCGCCATCTCTCCCAGCATCCGGGCGGCTTCGTGCTGACCGACGACCGGCTCGACGACCTGGTGCCGATCGAGCCGGCGGCGATGGAAAACCGTCAGGTGATCGAATGGGACAAGGACGACATCGATGCCCTGAAGTTCATGAAGGTCGACGTGCTCGGTCTCGGCATGCTCGGCTGCATGCGCCGCGCTTCGATCTCCTGCGCGAGACGAAGGGCGTGATCCACGACCTCGCGTCCGTGCCGCACGAGGACGCGGCGACCTATGCGATGATCCGCAGGGCCGACACCGTCGGGGTCTTCCAGATCGAGAGCCGCGCGCAGATGACGATGCTGCCGCGCCTCAAGCCGAAGACCTTCTACGATCTCGTCATCGAGGTGGCGATCGTGAGGCCCGGCCCGATCCAGGGCGACATGGTGCATCCGTATCTCCGCCGCCGCGAGGGCCGCGAGACGGTCGACTATCCGACCGAGGAGCTGAAGGCGGTGCTCGGCAAGACCCTCGGCGTGCCGCTGTTCCAGGAACAGGCGATGCAGGTGGCGATCACCTGCGCCGGCTTTTCCCCGGCCGAGGCCGACCAGCTGCGCCGCTCCATGGCGACCTTCAAGAATTTCGGCACGGTCTCGGCCTTCCGCGACAAGCTGATCGAGGGAATGGTCGCGCGCGGCTATGAGCAGGCTTTCGCGGAACGGACCTTTCGTCAGCTCGAAGGGTTCGGATCCTATGGCTTTCCGGAAAGCCACGCGGCGAGCTTTGCCCTCATCGCCTATGCGTCAAGCTGGATGAAGTGCCACCACCCGGACGTCTTCTGCGCCGCGCTGCTCAACGCCCAGCCGATGGGCTTCTATGCCCCGGCACAGATCGTGCGCGACGCCCGCGAGCATGGCGTCGAGGTGCGCCCTGTCGATGTGAACGCGAGCCGCTGGGACACGACTCTGGAGCCGCCGTCCGATCCGCGGGGCGGGCGGCACGCCGTGCGGCTCGGCCTCCGCATGGCCAAAGCCTGGCCAACGCCGAGGCGGCGCGGCTGGTGGCGGCGCGATGCCTTGGCGGCAACCTGGGCGACACCCGGACGGCAAGGGCGGACGACGCCGACCTCGCCGCCGCGACGGAGTGGACAGAGACTGCCGGTGCGGCGCCAGGAACCGGAGAAGAAGACGGGGTTGCCGAAACGCCCTTCGCCAGCGTCGAGGACCTCTGGCGCCGCTCCGGCATTTCCGTCGCCGCATTGGAAAAGCTCGCCGCTGCCGATGCCTTCCTGCCGTCCATGGGCCTCTCCCGGCGCGACGCGCTCTGGGCGATCAAGCCGCTGAAGGACGAGCCGCTGCCCTTGTTCGCCGCGGCGGACAGGGGGCGGGCAGAGCCCGAGATTGCTGAGGCGCCGTGCCGATGAAGCCGATGACGGCCGGCCGGCTGGTGGTGGAGGACTATGCCAGCACCGGTCTGACGCTGCGCCGCCATCCGGTCTCCTTCCTGCGCGCCGACCTTTCCGCCCGCCGCATCCGGCCTGCGGCCGATCTCCTCGCCGCGCGCGACGGCACCTGGCTGATGACGGCCGGTCTCGTGCTGGTGCGCCAGAAGCCGGGCAGTGCCAAGGGGGTGATGTTCATCACGCTCGAGGACGAGACCGGCATTGCCAATCTCGTGGTCTGGCCGACGCTGTTCGAGCGTCAGCGGGCGATCGTGCTCGCCGCCTCGATGATCGCCGTCAACGGCCGTGTGCAGCGCGAGGGCGAGGTGATCCATCTCGTCGCCCAGCGCCTGTTCGATTTTACCCCGCTGCTGCATGGTCTCGGGGGGCGAGAGGAGACGCCTGCGGGGGCCTCGCCGGGCATTTTTCAGGATGGCCTTGGAGGAAATGAGAGCGGTGCCCTGTCGCAGTCCCGTACGCACGAGGCCCCGCCGGCCGAACGCTTCCGGCTGCCCCACGGCCGCGGCGACGAGTTCCACCATGGCGGACCGGGCACCGATCCGAGAGGGGCGCCGAAGAAGGACTGGCCCGCCCGCGACCTGTTCGAGCCCGAACGCCATATCGACACGCTGAAGCAGAAGACGCGCGACTTCCGGTAAGGCCTTGGGCTCGGATTCTGCCGGTTGCCAACCCGTTGCAATCGACAGGGTGGAAACACCCGCCCGGCACGAGACCACCGCCGCGGATCGATCCGCCGCGCGCCGGAACGGGAGTTCGTGCACGATCTGTGACCGGGTACGGTGCTTCGGCGTGCCGAAGACGCGCAGCCGGCCAAATCGGCCTCCGCGCCAAGCCGCGATCCGATGACCTGCCCACGTCCCGACATGGCTGCAGGCGGCACGGACCAGCCGCAGCACGCTCGGCAGCCCGATCAAATTCCTGCCAATCAGGGGAAATCAACCACTTGTGGGGTAAGTGGCGGAGACGGAGGGATTCGAACCCTCGATACCCTTTTGGGGGTATGCTCATTTAGCAAACGAGTGCCTTCAGCCTCTCGGCCACGTCTCCAGCGCTGGGCATGCCTAGAGGATCGGCCGGATTCGGTCAAGCGAAAGTCGGTGGGGAAATCGTCGTCCGGTCCGAAGTGGGGCTCGGGCGGGAGAGGTGGTGCCGGCTAAGGGTGCAGGGATACCGATCTGCGCGCCGGGCATGGTCCCGCGAGAGCACACGACCATGCCCGGCACCACGAGGACAGTCACCCCCGCGCACGGCCCCGTGGGCCGGGCGCCCGGCCCGGAGGGGTCTTGCCGCGCTTGTCGGCGCGGCGGGCGAGGCGCTTGTCGCCGACCGGCTTGCCGCGCCTGCCTTCGGTGAGGATCTCGAAGCGCAGGGCGCCGGCGAGCGGGGCGACCTCGACCAGTTTCACGTCGACGGTGTCGCCGAGCCGGAAGGTCTCGCCGCTGCGGTTGCCGACGAGGGCGCGGCGCGCCTCGTCATAGGCGTAGAAGTCGGCGCCGATGGTGGAGGCGGGCACGAAGCCGTCGGCGCCGGAGCCTTCCAGCTTGACGAACAGTCCGGCCTTGGTGACGCCCGCGATGCGGCCGCGGAAGGTGCTGCCGATCTGGTCCGACAGCCATTCGGCGACGAGCCGGTCGACCGTCTCGCGCTCGGCGGTCATCGCCCGGCGCTCGGCGGCCGAGATGTCGGCGGCGATCCGCTCCAGCCGGTCTTCCATGCCGTCCGGCAGGCCGTCGTCGCCAAGGCCGAGGGCGCGGATCAGCGCCCGGTGGACGATCAGGTCGGCATAGCGGCGGATCGGCGAGGTGAAGTGGGCGTAGCGGCGCAGGTTCAGCCCGAAGTGGCCGATGTTGATCGGGTTGTATTCGGCCTGGCTCTGGGAGCGCAGCACGACCTCGTTGACGAGGTGGGCGTTCTCGGTGTCGGCCGCCTTGGCGAGGATGGTGTTGAACTGGCCGGGGCGCAGGTTGCCCTGCTTGGCGAGCTTCAGGTCCATCGTGGAGAGGAATTCGCGCAGCGATTCCAGCTTGGCGAGCGAGGGCTGGTCGTGGACCCGGTAGACGAGGGGCGAGCGTTTCGCCTCCAGCGTCTCGGCGGCGGCGACATTCGCCTGGATCATCATCTCCTCGATCAGCTTGTGGGCGTCGAGGCGCTCCGGCGTCACCACCCGATCGACGGTGCCGTCGGGCTTCAGGAGGATCTTGCGCTCGGGCAGGTCGAGTTCCAGCGGTTCGCGGGCGCTGCGGCCGCGGCCAAGGCAGCGGTAGGCCTCCCACAGCGGCTTCAGGACGTGTTCGAGCAGCACGTCGGTCTTGTCGTCGGGATGGCCGTCGATCGCCGCCTGCGCCTGCGCATAGGCGAGCTTGGCGGCCGAGCGCATCATGATCCGGTGGAAGCTGTGGCGCTTCTTGTGGCCCTCGGCGTCGAACACCATGCGCACCGCCAGCGCCGGCCGGTCCTCGCCCTCGCGCAGGGAGCAGAGGTCGTTGGAAATCCGCTCGGGAAGCATCGGGATCACCCGGTCGGGGAAGTAGACCGAATTGCCGCGCTTCAGCGCCTCCTTGTCCAGCGCCGTGCCGGGCCGGATGTAGGCGGCGACGTCGGCGATGGCGACGGTGACGATGTGGCCGCCGACGTTGGCCGGATCGCTGTCCGGCTCGGCGTGCACGGCGTCGTCGTGGTCCTTGGCGTCGGCGGGATCGATGGTGACGAGCGGCAGGTCGCGCCAGTCCTCGCGCTTGCCCGACAGGCTCGCCGGTTCGGCCTCGGCGGCCTCGGCCAGCACCGCATCGGGGAAGATGTGCGGGATCTCGTTGGCGTGGATCGCGATCATCGACACCGCGCGCTCGGACTTCATCGAGCCGATCACCTCGCGCACCCGGGCGCTCGGCAGGCCGTAGCGGCCGATGCGGTGGACCTCGACGGTCACGAGGTCGCCGTCGACGGCATCCCCGGCATGTTCGGCGTCGACGATCATCTCGGTCTGCTTGCGCGACACGGGGACGATCCGTCCGCCGCCGGGGCCGGACTTGAACACGCCGACGATGCCGGTCGGCAACCGGTCGAGCAGCTTGATCACGCGCACGGCGGCGCGGGCGACGTGCTCGTAGCCGCGCGGCATGTCGCTGACCTTCGCAAGGATCCGGTCGCCGATGCCGGGAGTGCGTTCGCTTCTCGTCCGCTTGCCCCTGGGCGTGATCACCAGCAGCCTTGGCGGCGGGCCGTCCGTTTCCTCGTTCCACTTCACCGGCTCGGCGAAGATGTCGCCCTCGCCGTCACGGGAGATCACCTCGCAGACCAGCACCGGGGGCAGGGCGCCGGGCAGGGCGATCTTGCGGTGATGCCGCTCGATCAGGCCCTCGCCCTCGAGTTCCTTCAGGATCTGCTTGAGCACGATGCGGGCATCGCCCGTCACGTCGAAGGCGCGGGCGATCTCGCGCTTGCTGCCCTTCGTCGGGTGCTCGGCGACGAAGCGCAGGATCGCCTCCCGCGTGGGGGGAAGAGTTTCGGGCTTCGGCGGTCGGATCTTCTTGGCCAATGCGATTCGGTTCCGGTCCAGGGACTGCTGGACCCGACACTAACCGCAGGCGCCGGCTTGTCGCCTCGTTCGTCGACGCCTACTCGGCGGCCTTGGCCGCCGGCTTCTTCTTTGCGGGCGCCTTGGCGGCCGTCTTTGCCTTCGCAGTCTTGGTCGTTGCCGGCTTGGCAGCTGCCTTCTTCGCCTTGGGCCTGGCCGCCGCCGTCTCGCCGTCGGCCTTGTCGGCGGCCGGCTTCTTCGCGGCTTTCGCCTTCGCCGGCTTGCCGCCGCCCTTGCCGGCCTTCTCGGCGATGAGGGCGAGCGCGGCCTCGACGGTCAGCGCCTGCGGGTCGGTGCCCTTCTGCAGCGTGGCATTGACCTTGCCCCAGTTGACATAGGGGCCGTAGCGGCCATCGCGCACGGTGATCTCGCCGCCATCCGGATGGGCGCCGAGCGACTTCAGCGCCGCCGGCGCGGCGCGGCCGCGCGCCCCCTTCTCGCGCTTTTCGGCAATCAGCGCGACGGCCCGGTTGAGGCCGACGGTGAAGACGTCGTCGATCGTCTCGACATTCGCGTAGGTCTTGCCGTGCTGGAGATAGGGACCGTAACGGCCGAGGCCGGCCAGGATCGGCTCGCCGTCTTCCGGATGGGCCCCCACGGGGCGGGGCAGTGCCAGCAGCGCCAGCGCGCGGGCCAGATCGACACTGTCCGGCGTCCAGCCCTTCGGCAGCGACGACCGCTTCGGCTTCTCGCCTTCGCCGAGCTGGAGATAGGGGCCGAAGCGGCCGGACTTCAGCAGCACGTCGAGGCCGGTCTCGGGATCCTGGCCGAGGTTGCGGTCGCCGGTCTCGGCGCCGTCCTCGCTGCCTTCGCTGGCGAGCTGGCGGGTGTAGCGGCATTCCGGATAGTTGGAGCAGCCGATGAAGGCGCCATATTTGCCGAGCTTCAGCGACAGCTGGCCGGCACCGCAGGTCGGGCAGAGGCGCGGATCGCCGCCGTCGGCCTTCTCGGGGAAGATGTGCGGCCCGAGCATGTCGTTGAGGGCGTCCAGCACCTGCGACACGCGCAGGTCCTTCACACCGTCGACCTGGGCCGAGAAATCCTTCCAGAATTCGCGCAGGACCTCGCGCCAGTCGAGCTCGCCGGCGGAGATGCGGTCGAGCTTCTCCTCCAGCGCCGCCGTGAAGTCGAACTCCACGTAGCGCTCGAAGAAGCTCTCGAGGAAGGAGGTGACGAGGCGGCCCTTGTCCTGCGGGACGAGGCGCTTCTTGTCGATCGTCACATAGTCGCGGTCACGCAGGGTGGCGAGCGTGGCGGCATAGGTGGAGGGCCGGCCGATGCCGAGCTCTTCCATCTTCTTGACGAGCGTCGCTTCCGTATAGCGCGGCGGCGGCTCGGTGAAATGCTGGGTGGCGACCACGGCCTCGCGGACCGGCCTGTCGCCGACCGCCATGGAGGGCAGACGGTTGCCGTCCTCGTCTTCCTCGTCGTCGCGGCTCTCGGTGTAGAGTGTCAGGAAGCCGTCGAACTTCATCACCGAGCCGGTGGCGCGCAGCACGGCGGCCTTGCCGCCATGGGCGGCTTCGATGTCGACGGTGGTGCGCTCGAAGTCGGCCGACTGCATCTGGCTGGCGATCGTGCGCTTCCAGATCAGCTCGTAGAGCTTGGCCTGCTCGGGCTCCAGATGGCGCATCACGTGCTTGGGCAGGCGGCCGAGATCGGTCGGGCGGATCGCCTCGTGGGCCTCCTGCGCGTTCTTGGCCTTGGTCGAATAGAAGCGCGGCTTCTCCGGCAGGTAGCGGTCGCCGTATTCGGCGACGATCACCTTGCGGGCGGCGGCCACCGCCTCGGGGGCGATCTGCACGCCGTCGGTTCGCATGTAGGTGATGAGACCGGCGGTCTCGCCGCCGGTGTCGACGCCCTCGTAGAGCCGCTGCGCCACCTGCATGGTGCGCTGGGCGGAGAAGCCGAGCTTGCGCGAGGCTTCCTGCTGCAGGGTCGAGGTGGTGAAGGGGGCGTAGGGGTTGCGCTTCTGCGGCCGGGCTTCGACGCCGGCGACGGTGAGGCTGGCCGCTTCCAGGAAAGTCCGGATCTCGGTGGCCTGCGCCTCCGAGGTGACGTCGAGGCGCGACAGCTTGCGGCCCGCGAATTCCGCAATGCGGGCATCGAAGGCCTCGCCCTTCGCGGTCAGCAGCCTGGCGATGATCGACCAGTATTCCTGCGGCCGGAACCGCTCGATCTCGGATTCGCGGCCGCAGACGAGGCGCAGCGCCACCGACTGCACGCGGCCGGCCGACCGGGCGCCGGGCAGCTTGCGCCAGAGCACCGGCGACAGGGTGAAGCCGACCAGATAGTCGAGGGCGCGCCGGGCCAGATAGGCCGCCACCAGCGGCTCGTCGAGCTCGCGCGGGTTCTTCATCGCCTCCAGCACCGACTGCTTGGTGATGGCGTTGAAGACGACGCGCTCGATCTTCTTGTCCTTGAGCGCACGCTTCTTCGCCAGCACCTCGATCAGGTGCCAGGAGATGGCCTCGCCCTCGCGATCCGGGTCGGTGGCGAGAATCAGGCGATCGGCGTCCTTCAGGGCATTGGCGATGTCCGACAGCCGCTTGTTCGACTTGGCATCGACCTCCCAGGTCATGGCGAAGTCGTGTTCGGGATCGACGGAGCCGTCCTTGGCCGGAAGGTCGCGCACGTGTCCATAGGACGCCAGCACGTGATAGTCCGGTCCCAGATACTTGTTGATCGTCTTGGCCTTGGCCGGCGATTCCACAACGACGACGTTCATCTACACCCGAGCTTTCTGCAATTTCCCGCCCTGCAAACGGGGCGGCGGCGAACCGATGCCGGAAAGTGAGGGTTCCGGCGCTGCGATGCAAGCCCCCGATATCGGCCCTGTGGTCGCGACCACGGCTGCACGTAAAGTCCACTCGCAAAAGTTGTACAAACAACGCACTTTCAACTTTTCAGCCGATATGCGATTGTAAATAGACGGGAGACAATAAGAAATCACCCCTGGGTTGTGTCAGCGTGCAATCATGGACGACGGACCTGCAATGACGATCAATGATGCGAGCCTGCGGGGCGCAACGGGCAGGCTTGAGGACGACCGGCTCCACTTCATCGCGCAGATGAGCGCCGAACTGGCGCGAATGGCAGAGGACTCCGGCCAGTCGCTGCTGGCCTATCTGCTCGGCATGGCCCGCGAGGAGGCGACCCTCGCCCTCGCGGATCTCGATCCTCCCCCCGCAAGGCCGGAACTGCGCAGCCGGTCGTGAGGGCAGGCCCCGGCGGCGCGTCGTTCGGACGCGTCAGCCGATCAGCGAGACCAGATGGCCCCGGTGGCGTTCGATCCGGCCGGCAAGGTCGAGTTCGAGCAGCACCAGATGCACCACCGCCGGCTTGAGGCCGGTGTGGCGGACAAGGTCGTCGAGCCCGACCGGCGTCGGCCCGAGCGCCTCCAGCACGAGGCGGCGGTCGGCGTCGCCGGCGTCGGGGGTCTCGCTGCCGTCGTCCCGCTCGCGCATGGGCTCCTCCACGTCGGGGCGAATGTCCGGCGACCATCCGAGCATCGGCGCGAGCACCTCGGCGATGTCGGCGCCGTTGCGCGTCAGCGTCGCGCCCTGGCGGATGAGCGAATTGGTGCCCGCGGCCCGCGGATCGATCGGCGATCCGGGAACGGCGAACACCTCGCGGCCCTGTTCGAGCGCAAAGCGCGCGGTGTGCAGCGAGCCCGACCGCTCGGCCGCCTCGATCACCACCACGCCCAGCGACATGCCGGAGATCACCCGGTTGCGCCGGGGAAAATCCTGCGCCCGCGGCAGCCATCCGAACGGCATCTCGGACAGGATCGCGCCGCCGCGCGCGACGATGTCGCCGTAGAGCGCGCGGTTCTCCTCCGGATAGACATGGTCGATGCCGCCCGCGATCACGCCGACCGTGCCGTTGCTCAGCGCCGCGGCATGGGCGGCCGCATCGATGCCGCGTGCGAGCCCGGAGACTACCAGATAGCCCGCGTCGCCGAGATCGAGGGCGATCCGCTCGGCCATCTTGCGGCCGGCGATCGATGCGTTGCGCGCGCCGACGATCGCCACGGCCGGCCGGCGGGCCAGCGCAGCAGCCTCGCCGCGGATCGTGACGACTGGCGGGGGCGCATCGAGGCGGGCGAGCATCACCGGGTAGCCGGACTCACCCAGCGCGATGATCTCGGCTCCGGCCCGCCGGGTGGCGACGAGTTCGCGCTCGGCGTCCTCCTCGGTTGCGATCTTGAGGTGGCGGGTGGCGCCGCCGCGCCGCGACAGGTGAGGCAGGGCGTCGAGCGCGGCGGCGGCCGAGCCGAAATGATTGAGCAGACCGCGGAAGGTCGCGGGGCCGACGTTTTCGCTGCGGATCAACCGCAGCCAGGCGATGCGCTGGCGATCGGAAAGCTGGATCGCCGTGCCGGTCATGATTTCTTCGCGCCGATGCGGTTTTCCGTTCCCGCGAGGAGCTTGGAAATGTTGCCGTGATGGCGGATCCACACCAGCGCCGTCAGCAGCAGGAACAGCAGCGCAAGCTCCGGCCGGCCGAGGGCCCACAACACGGCGGGCATCGCCCCGGTGGCGATCAGGGCCGCCAGCGAGGAATAGCGGCTGAGGTAGGCGACGCTGATCCAGAACGCAGCAAAGACGAGCACGGCGAGCGGCAGGAAGCCGAGCAGGATGCCGATGTAGGTCGCGACGCCCTTGCCGCCGCGAAACTTCAGCCACACCGGAAACAGATGGCCGAGAAAGGCGCCGAGCCCGGCCGCCAGCGCGAGGGCCGGCCCGAAGGAGGCGGCGATCAGCACCGCGACCGTGCCCTTCAGGCCGTCACCGAGCACGGTGGCGAGGGCGAGGCCCTTGCGGCCGGTGCGCAGCACGTTGGTGGCGCCGATGTTGCCGGACCCGATCGCGCGGATGTCGCCGAGGCCCGCCATCTTGGTGAAGATCAGGCCGAACGGGATCGAGCCGAGCAGATAGCCGCCGGCGAGGGCTGCGATCAGCATCGGCCATGTGGTGGCGTCGAGCGTCATGTCGGGCAAAATGCCGGCTCCCTGTGTCACGGCCAATCGATTCGCCGGCCGCGATGCGTGGTCTTTCCCATGAAAGTCGTGAAAAGCCGGCCTGCTTGCAAGCCCCGCGATCGGCCGCCGGAAACGGGCCTGCCGGCGCGGCGTCACGCATGGCGCTTGCAGCCGTCATCGCACTGCGAAAGACTGGAGCCATTCTGATCTGCTCAAGGGGCGCGCAACCGCCGCGCGCCGCGCCGATCGCAGCGTTCTCCGAGGGAGACCCCGTCCATGCTCGTCCTGATTCTCGGCCTCGTGCTCTTCCTCGGCTTCCATTCGGTGAGGATCTTCGCCCCCGGATGGCGCGACGGCATGGTCGCCCGCCTCGGCGCCGGCCCCTGGCGCGGGCTCTACTCGTTGGTCTCGATCGTCGGCGTCGTGCTGATCGTCTGGGGCTACGGTCTTTCGCGGCAGGACCCGATCGTCGTCTACGATCCGCCGATGGCCCTGCGCCATCTCACCATGCTGCTGGTGCTGATCGCCTTCATCTGCTTCGCCGTCAGCCTGATGCCAGCCGGAAAGCTCAAGCCGAAGCTGAAGCATCCGATGCTCGCGGCCGTGAAGATCTGGGCCTTCGGTCATCTGCTCGTGAACGGCGACCTCGCCTCGATCCTGCTGTTCGGCAGCTTTCTCGCCTGGGCCGTCGTGGACCGGATCTCGCTGAAGCGGCGGCCGGGCGTGGTCATCCCCGCGCCGGGCCCGGTGCGCAACGACCTGATCGCAGCGGCCGTCGGCGTCGTCGCCTACCTGCTGTTCGTCTGGCAGCTGCACACGCTGCTGATCGGCGTGCCGGTGATGTGAGGCCGGAGGGGCGTCAGAACGGGAAGACCTGACGCCCGCCGACGAAGGTACGGGTGACGCGCCCCGAAAAGCGCGCGCCCTCGAAGGCCGTGTTCTTCGACCGCGACACGATGTCCGCCTCGGTCAGCACCCAGGGCATGTCGAGGTCGAACATCACCATGTCGGCCGGAGCGCCGGGCGCGAGCGTGCCGGCGTCGAGGCCGAGCAGCCTGGCCGGGCGGGTCGAGGCCGCTTCGATCAGCCGCGACAGGGACATCCGCCCGTCGTGGACGAGGCGCAGGCTGGCCGCCAGCAGGGTTTCGAGGCCCACGCAGCCATCGGCAGCCTCGGCGAAGGGCTGACGCTTCATCTCCACGTCCTGCGGATCGTGGCCGGAGACGAGCACGTCGATCGTGCCGTCGGCAAGCCCGTCCACCAGCGCCTGCCGGTCGGATTCGGCGCGCAGCGGCGGCGACATCTTGAAGAAGGTGCGATAGGCGCCGATGTCGTTCTCGTTGAGGCTGACGTGGGCGACCGAGACCGCCGCCGTCGCATCGATGCCCTCCGACTTCGCCCAGCGCATCAGCGTCACCGCCTCGGCCGTGGACAGCTGCGCCGCGTGGTAGGTGCCTTTCGCCAGCCGGGCGAGGCGCAGGTCGCGCGCCAGCATCACCGTCTCGGCCTCGGCGGGAATGCCCGACAGGCCGAGCAGCGCGGCAATGCTGCCGGCGTTCATCACGCCCGTGCCGGCAAGGTCCGGATCTTCGGGATGATGCACGACCATGGCGCCGAAGTCGCGGGCGTAGGTCAGCGCCCGGCGCATCACCTGCGCATTGGTCACGGCATGCCGGCCGGAGGCGAAGGCGACGGCGCCGGCCTCCTGCAGCAGGCCGAACTCCGTCATCTCCTGGCCCTTCTGCCCCTTGGTCAGGGCCGCCATCGGATGGACGCGCACCACCGCCGTGTCGCGCGCCCGGCGCAGCACGAAGTCGACCAGCGCCGGATCGTCGATGATCGGGTCGGTGTCCGGCATGGTGATGATGGTCGTCACGCCGCCGGCCGCCGCCGCGCGGCTGGCGGTGGCGAAGGTCTCGCGGTGGTCGAAGCCGGGCTCGCCGACGAAGACCCGCATGTCGACGAGGCCGGGCGCCAGCACGGCGCCACACGCGTCGATCGTCTCGGCGCCGTCCGGCGCACCCTGTCCGGTGGCCGAGGCGCCGGCGGCAAGGATGCGTCCGCCGTCGATCAGCACGCTGCCGCGCTCGTCGAGGCCGCGCGAGGGATCGACCACACGGGCATTGGTGATCAGCAGCGGCCGGCCGTGGTCCGTTCCGGTCAAGAGGGGCATGGGTCGGCCTATCCGTTCGGAAGGTTGCGCGCGACGGCCTCGAGCACCGCCATCCGGACGGCGACGCCCATCTCGACCTGCTCGCGGATCAGGCTCTGCGGGCCGTCGGCGACGGCCGGGTCGATCTCGACGCCGCGGTTCATCGGGCCGGGGTGCATCACGAGCGCATCGGGCTTGGCGAAGGCGAGCTTCTCGGCGTCGAGGCCGAAATAGCGGAAATACTCGCGCACCGACGGCACGAACGAGCCCTGCATCCGCTCGCGCTGCAGCCGCAGCATCATCACGATGTCCGCGTCCTTGAGGCCTTCCTTCATGTCCGTCGTCACCTCGATGCCGAGGTCGCGGAAGGCGGAGGGCACCAGCGTGGTCGGGCCGACGAGCCGGACGCGGGCGTCGAGAGCGGTGAGCAGCAGGATGTTGGAGCGGGCGACCCGCGAATGCAGCACGTCGCCGCAGATGGCGATGGTCAGCCGCGCAATCCGGCCCTTGTGGCGGCGGATGGTGAGAGCGTCGAGCAGGGCCTGGGTCGGGTGCTCGTGGGCGCCGTCACCGGCATTCACCACCGAACAGCCGACCTTCTGGGCCAAGAGCGCCACGGCGCCGGCGGCATGATGGCGCACGACGATGATGTCGGGATGCATCGCGTTGAGCGTCATCGCCGTGTCGATCAGCGTCTCGCCCTTCTTCACCGAGGACGAGGCGACCGACATGTTCATGACATCGGCCCCGAGCCGCTTGCCGGCCAGTTCGAAGGACGACTGGGTGCGGGTGGAGGCTTCGAAGAACAGGTTGATCTGCGTGCGGCCGCGCAGGGTGTCGAGCTTCTTCGACACCTGCCGGCCGACCTCGACATGCGCCTCGGCGCGGTCGAGCAGATCGTTGATCTCGTGTGGCGACAGCCCCTCGATGCCGAGAAGGTGCCTGCGGGCAAATGTGGGAAGGTCTGGATCGCGCGTCGTCATTAAAACACGCCTGATAGGCGTGACAGCCGGAGCGCGCAAGCGCTCACGACGGGGAAACGACCGTCGTCCACATGAACGGACGCGCGGACGACCGGCAAATGGCGGCTGACCGCCGGGACCTGGTCCCGGCGGTCAGCGCGCGATCCGGGCGGGGCCGTCAGAACCTGTAGCTGATGCCGGCGAGCACCTGGCTGTAGGTCACGCCGAACTTGGCCGAGCCGGCGCCGATTCCCGTGGTGGCCGAGTAAGTCGCCTCTCCGAGATCGGTGTAGCGGTATTCGAGGCGGGCGGAGAGGGCGTCGGTGAAGGCATATTCGACGCCGGCACCGACGGTCCAGCCGGTCAGGATGTTCTCTTCCGAGGCCGAGAGACCCGGCGCAGCCGCCGCGGTCACGGTGCCGCCGCCGCCGTCGCCACCGGATACCGATGCGCTGACTTCGGCATTGCCGTAGGCAAAGCCGCCGGTGCCGTAGACCAGCAGGCGATCGACGGCATAGCCGAGCCGCGCGCGGACGGACCCCTGCCAGAGCAGCGAGAACTCGCCATGCACCGGGCCGATGAACAGGGGATTGTTGTCCGTGCCGGAGCCATCCATGCCGGAGGCATCGAAGTCGGCTTCGAGACCGAACACGATCGACCCCATCTGGTGGGCGTAGCCGATGTGGGCGCCGCCGACGATGCCGTCGACGTCGAGTTCGGAGAGCGGCGAGGAGAAGCCGAGTACGGACTCCAGATTGGAGTCGGTCTCGCCGAATCCGTAGCGGCGTGGGCGCCGACATAGAGACCGGTCCAGGTGAAGGCATCACCTTCCGGCATGACGATGCTGTCCGGCGACGCCATGTCGGCGGCAAGCGCGGGCAGCGGCAACACAAGCAGGGCGGCAGCGGCAATCAGCGACTTCATCGAGATATCCCCCGGGAAGGAAATGTTTCAGACGAGATACTGTCCCGAAGGTCGGCAATCGTGGTTAACGAAGGATTAAATCGGTCCTGATCCTGCAACTTTTGATGGTGTCCTGGTCCGTCACGCCGTCATTGCACGGCATTTGCCCCAATTCGATCGTCCCGCGGCCTCTCCCATCCGAATCCTGCCGAAACGGATCCGTCAGAACAGCCGGCGCGGGTCATGGCTGCGCTCGGCGAGGTGGATGCGGTCGAGGAAGCCCTGCATGATGAAGGCGGCGGCCATCTTGTCGACCACCTCCGCGCGCCGGCGCCGCGAGGCATCGGCGTCGAGCAGGGTGCGCGTCACCGCCGTGGTCGAAAGCCGTTCGTCCCAGAAGGTCATCGGCAACGGGGTGAGGGCGGCCAGATTGCGCGCGAACGATTTCGTCGACTGCACGCGCGGGCCCTCCGAGCCGTCCATGTTCACCGGCAGGCCGATGACGAGGCCGCCGACCGCATGACGCGTGGCAATCGCCAGCAGCTTGTCGGCGTCGAGCTTGAACTTCTTGCGGGCGATGGTCTCCAGCGGCGTGGCGATGCGCCGGCCGATGTCGGAGAGGGCAAGGCCGATGGTGGTCGTGCCGAGATCGAGGCCGAGCAGGCGGTCGTCACGGCCGATCCGGGCAAGAAAGTCGTCGAAGGCGAGGGGGGCGTCGGCCATGGGCTCCGTCTAGCACGGGGCAAGGCCGGCCGCCATGGTTCGTGCCCACCCGGGTCAGCGCTCTGCCGAAGTCGCGGTCTCGAGCTGGGATTTCATCGCCTCCAGCACGACGCGCGCCCGTTGCGGATCGCTCTTCGCGAGCGACTCGAACGCTTCCTTCGCGCGTTCCTCCACGGCGTTGCGGTTGCGGCGCTTGACGTCCTCGATCCGGGCCATCATCCGGCGCAGGCGCTCCAGCTCGTCGCTGTCGTGCTTTCCCTCGGCAAGCGCCAGCACCGCTTCGGACAGGATGCCGAGCTGGCGGCCGAAACTTGCCACGTTGCTGACGATCCGCTCCTCGGTCTGAAGATCGCCCTTGTAGGTGGTGTAGTTCACCGTCGGGGACAGAAGGCTGGTGAAGGGCATGAAGGTCTGCCGGTTGCTGTCGGCGACACGGAAATTGAAGTCGATCGGCAGGAAGGGCAGGGTGGTCATGGCCATCTCCTCGGAAGCACCGAAATGGTGCAGTGCAGCATAATATCACGCACGGCGAGGCGAGACGACGGCGGGCGTTGATTTTTGCGCCTCTCCAGCGCGCTCTGCGGCGCCGCCGGGCTGGCAAAAGATGCGGGCACGCCTATGTTGCGCTCAGCCCGCCCGCCCCCGTTCTGACGGAGAGATTTCCATGAAAGTGACCTGGTACGGCCATTCGGCCTTTCGCATCGACATCGAGGGCGCCTCGATCCTGATCGATCCGTTCCTGACCGGGAACCCGGCCTTCCACGGCAAGGTCGCCGAGGTCTCCGAGGGCGTCACCCATATCGTCCTGACCCACGGCCACGGCGATCACCTCGGCGACACGCTGGCGATCGCCGAGGCGACCGGGGCGAAGGTCGTCACCAATTTCGACCTCTGCATGTGGCTGGCCGCCAAGGGCCTGAAGAATTTCGACCCGATGAACACCGGCGGCACCACCGACCAGGGCGCCTTCACGGTCACCCTCGTCAACGCCCTGCATTCCTCCGCCACGATCGACGAGGGGGGCGTCTCGCATGCGCTTGGCAATCCGAACGGGGTGATCATCAAGGCGCCGGGCGAGAAGACGCTCTACCACATGGGCGACACCGACATCTTCGGCGACATGGGCCTGATCGACGAGCTCTACGGGCCGAAGATCGCGATGGTGCCGATTGGCGACCGCTTCACCATGGGCGCGCGGACCGCCGCGCTCGCCTGCAAGCGCTTCTTCGATTTCGAGACGATCTTTCCCTGCCACTACGGCTCGTTCCCGATCGTCGACCAGAGCGCCGACGCCTTCATCGCCGCGCTCGGCGCCGACGGCGGCCGGGTCAACGTGCTGGAGGTCGGCGGTTCGGCCAGCGTCTGAGCCGGATCGCGGCCTCCGCAATTCGCTCTCCTGCCTGTCATGGTCCGCGCCGGCCAACCTGACGACGACGCCGCAGCGATGAGGCGCCAGCGAATTTGCGAATGCGGGCCCCGCGCCCGCATCCTCGCTTGGCGCGGCGCTTTGCGCTCTGCTATAGCCCTTCGACTCTTTTCGAGATCCGAGGAAATCGCGCCATGTCCGTGGATACGGCCACCGTCCGCCGCGTCGCCCGGCTCGCCCGCATCAAGGTGAGCGACGAGGAAGCCGAACGCATGACCGGGGAACTGAATTCGATCCTCGGCTTCGTCGAGCAACTCGACGAGGTCGACGTATCCGGCGTCGAGCCGATGACGTCGGTCGTCGCCATCAAGATGCGCCTGCGCGAGGACGTGGTCACCGACGGCAACGTGCCGGAGAAGGTGGTCGGCAACGCGCCCGTCTGCGACGACGACTTCTTCATGGTGCCCAAGGTCGTGGAGTGATCGCTCCGACCTTCCGCCCGAAAGACGCTCCGACCAGACTGGATCTCCCCGTGACCGACCTTACCGCCCTCACCATCGCCGAGGCCCGCGACGGGCTGACGGCACGGCGCTTCACCGCCACCGAACTGACGGAGGCCTATCTCTCCGCCATGGAAGCTGCGCGCGAGCTCAACGCCTATGTCGTCGAGACGCCGGAGAAGGCGCTGACGATGGCGGCGGCCTCGGATACGAAGATCGCGGCGGGCGAGGCCCGCCCGCTGGAGGGCATTCCGCTCGGCATCAAGGACCTGTTCGCCACCGAAGGCGTGCACACCCAGGCGGCGAGTCACATCCTCGACGCTTCGAGCCGGCTTACGAATCCACCGTGACCGCCAATCTCTGGGCCGACGGCGCGGTGATGCTCGGCAAGCTCAACATGGACGAGTTCGCCATGGGCTCGTCGAACGAGACCTCCTATTACGGGCCGGTGAAGAGCCCGTGGCGCAAGGCCGGCTCCAACATGGCGCTGGTGCCGGGCGGCTCGTCCGGCGGCTCGGCCTCGGCCGTGGCCGCGCGCATCTGCGCGGGCGCCACCGCCACCGACACCGGCGGCTCGATCCGCCAGCCCGCCGCCTTCACCGGCACGGTCGGCATCAAGCCGACCTATGGCCGCTGCTCGCGCTGGGGCATCGTCGCCTTCGCCTCGTCGCTGGACCAGGCCGGGCCGATCGCCCGCGACGTGCGCGACGCCGCGATCCTGCTGAAGTCGATGGCCTCGGTGGACGTCAAGGACTCCACCTCGGTCGACGTCCCGGTTCCGGACTACGAGGCGGCGGTCGGCCGCTCGGTGAAGGGCCTCAGGATCGGCATTCCGAAGGAATACCGGCTGGAAGGCCTCAACGCCGAGATCGACGGCCTGTGGCAGCAGGGCATCGACTGGCTGAAGGACGCCGGCGCGGAGATCGTCGAGATCTCGCTGCCGCACACGAAATATGCCCTGCCGGCCTACTACATCGTCGCCCCGGCCGAGGCCTCGTCGAACCTGGCGCGCTATGACGGCGTACGCTACGGCCTGCGCGTGCCCGGCTCCGACATCGTCGACATGTACGAGAATTCCCGCGCCGCCGGCTTCGGCGCCGAGGTGAAGCGCCGCATCCTGATCGGCACCTACGTGCTCTCGGCGGGCTACTACGACGCCTATTATCTCAGGGCACAGAAGGTCCGGACCCTGATCAAGCGCGACTTCGAGACCTGTTTCGAGGCCGGCGTCGACGCGATCCTGACCCCGGCGACCCCGTCCGCGGCCTTCGGCATCGGCGAGAAGGCCGGGGCCGACCCGGTGGAGATGTATCTCAACGACGTCTTCACCGTGACGGTGAACATGGCCGGCCTGCCGGGCATCGCCGTGCCGGCTGGCCTCTCCGGCGAAGGCCTGCCGCTCGGCCTGCAGCTGATCGGCCGCCCGTTCGACGAGGCGACTCTGTTCGCGCTCGGCGGCGCCATCGAGAAGGCCGCCGGCCGCTTTGCCGCCGAAAAGTGGTGGTGAACGACGGCGCCGGATGATCGTCCGGCGCGCGTGCCTTTCCTGAAAGGCAGATCTGCCGTCGGCGTGACCCGGCATTCGGGCAAGACCTAGTGTCGCAGGGCAGGGGCCGACCGTTGCCCGTGGTGGCGGCTGTCGCCGGCCTGTGACAGAAACCACGTTCCATGTTACCGGCCCGTACCGGCCGCCGCGACCCCCGGTCCTCCTCCGGCGCGCGGCCGACGTTGCCACCGGAGACTGCACGATGATCGAGAAGTCCATCGAACGGGTGATCTTCTTCAGCCGCTGGATTCTGGCGCCCTTCTACATCGGCCTGCTGATCGCGGCCGTGATGCTGCTGGTCCATTTCGGCGTCGAACTGTTCCACTTCGTGACCCACAGCGTGGGCTCCAAGGAAAGCGACATCATCCTCGGCATCCTGTCGCTGGTGGACCTGACGCTGACCTGCAGCCTGATCCTGATCGTGGTCTTCTCCGGCTACGAGAATTTCGTGGCCAAGATCGATCCCCTGGAGCATCCGGGCTGGCCGGAATGGATGTCGAAGATCGACTTTGCCGGCCTGAAGCAGAAGCTGATGGGCTCGATCGTCGCCATCTCGGCGATCCAGGTGCTGAAGGCCTTCATGAACCTCGGCACCACGCCGGACTGGGTCCAGCTCGGCTGGCTCGTCGGCATCCACATGGTGTTCGTGGTCTCGGCCGTCCTGCTGGCGCTCACCGACCGGATCTCCGGCGACCACTGACGCGACCTGTCCGCCATCCGCGACGGCGCCGCCCCCGGCGCGCCGCGCACGCGGCTCCGCATCGTCTTTTTCCTTTCGCGGCGCGGGCATCTGGGCTATCCCGCGTGACAGGAATCCCCGCTTCACGCCGTGAGACGACCATGCTCATCGACACCCGCACGCCCGACCCGAAGAAGTTCATCAACGGCGCCACCGGCGACTGGGAGATCGTCATCGGCATGGAAGTCCATGCGCAGGTGACGTCGAAGTCGAAGCTGTTCTCTGGCGCAAGCGCGGAATACGGCGGCGCGCCGAATGCCCATGTCAGCCTCGTCGACGCGGCGATGCCCGGCATGCTGCCGGTGATCAACGAGGAATGCGTCAAGCAGGCCGTGCGTACCGGCCTCGGCCTCAAGGCGGCGATCAACCACCGCAGCGTCTTCGACCGCAAGAACTACTTCTATCCGGACCTGCCGCAGGGCTACCAGATCAGCCAGTTCAAGCAGCCGATCGTGGGCGAGGGCACCGTGATCCTCGACATGCCGGGCGAGACCGTCGAGGTCGGCGTCGAGCGTCTGCATCTGGAGCAGGACGCCGGCAAGTCGATCCACGACCAGCATCCGACCATGTCCTTCGTAGACCTCAACCGCTCGGGCGTCGCGCTGATGGAGATCGTCTCCAAGCCGGACCTGCGCTCGTCCGACGAGGCGAAGGCGTATCTCTCCAAGCTGCGCACCATCCTGCGCTATCTCGGCACCTGCGACGGCAACATGGAGGAAGGCTCCATGCGCGCCGACATCAACGTGTCGGTGAGGAAGCCGGGCGGCGAGTTCGGCACCCGCTGCGAGATCAAGAACGTCAACTCGATCCGTTTCGCCGGCCAGGCGATCGAATACGAGGCACGTCGCCAGATCGGTATTCTGGAGGACGGCGGCGCGATCGCCCAGGAGACCCGCCTGTTCGATCCGCGCGAGGGCGTGACCCGGTCGATGCGCTCCAAGGAAGAGGCACACGACTACCGCTATTTCCCCGATCCGGACCTGCTGCCGCTGGAATTCGACCAGGCCTTCGTCGACGCGCTCGCCGCCGGCCTGCCCGAACTGCCCGACGACAAGAAGGCCCGCTTCATCGCCGACTACGGCGTGACACCTTATGACGCGATGGTGCTGACGCTGGAGCAGGCCTCGGCCGACTTCTTCGAGAAGGTTGCGAAGGGCCGCGACGCCAAGACGTCCGCCAACTGGGTGATCAACGAGTTCTTCGGCCGCCTCAACAAGGAAGGCAAGGAGATCTCCGCCAGCCCGATGTCGGCCGAACAGCTCGGCGAGATCATCGACCTGATCGCCGACAACACCATCTCCGGCAAGATCGCCAAGGACCTGTTCGAGATCGTCTGGCTCGAGGGCGGCAACCCGCGCGAGCTGGTGGAAAGCCGCGGCATGCGCCAGGTCACCGACACCGGCGCCATCGAGGCCGCCGTGGACGAGGTGATCGCCGCCAACCCCGACAAGGCCGAGCAGGCCAAGGCCAAGCCGACCCTGTCGGGCTGGTTCGTCGGTCAGGTGATGAAGAAGACCGGCGGCAAGGCCAACCCGCAGGCCGTCAACGAGATCATCAAGGCCCGCCTCGGGATCGAGTGAGCGGGTACCTCCGCCCGCCTCCGACGCTCAGCCCGGCATCGCCACCGTCGGGCCGAAGATCCGCTCGAACTCGGGGCGCATCACGGCGTCCACCTCCGGCATCGTCACCGGCAGGCCGAGGTCGACCAGGCTGGTGACGCCGTGGTCGCGGACACCGCAGGGGATGATCCCGGAAAAATGGTCGAGATCGGGATCGACGTTGAGGCTGATGCCGTGGAAGCCGACCCAGCGGCGGACGCGGATGCCGATCGCCGCGATCTTGTCCTCCGCGCCGTCGCCGCGCTCGGGCCGCCGCACCCACACGCCGACCCTGTCCTCCCGCCGCTCGCCGCGCACGTGGAACTGCCAGAGCGTGGCGATGATCCACGCCTCCAGCGCGGCCACATATGCGCGCACGTCCTGCCGGCGCCGCTTCAGGTCGAGCATGGCGTAGGCGACCCGCTGGCCGGGGCCGTGGTAGGTGTACTGCCCGCCGCGCCCGCTCTGGAACACCGGAAAGCGTGCCGCATCGACGAGATCGGCGTCCTTCGCGCTGGTGCCCGCAGTGTAGAGCGGCGGATGCTCGACGAGCCAGATTCGCTCGGGCGCCGCGCCGCGCGCGATCGCCTCGACCCGGGCCTCCATCTCGGCGACCGCGTCAGGATAGGCGACCGGGGTGTCCGCGATCACCCATTCGACAGGGGGCGAGCCGGGCGCCGGCAGAAATCCGGTCTCGAGCGCATCGCGGTCGTTAACCATTCGTCAATCCTGCGCTAAGACTGTGTTTACCAATGCCCGCCTGCGCGGGCCTGCCCACGGGCTGGAGGAACTCCAGATCTCGTGGCTGCTCCTTCGGACGACAAGGCTTCCATGTCAACGCTCGACAAGATCACGGTCGAAATTGCGGTCGTTCTCGGCTCCTCGACGATGCCGGTGCATCAGCTGCTGCGCATGGGCCGCGGGGCGGTGATCGAACTCGACACCGGCGCCGACGACGACGTCGACATCTACGCCAACGACATCCACATCGCCCGCGGCCAGGTGATTCTGAAGGGCGAGCGCGTCAGCATCCAGATCACCGAGATCCTGAAGCGCAACCCGCTGATGCGCATGGCGCCGACGGTCAAAAAGGTCTGATCCGGCAGGCGAATCCGGCCCGCCGACAATTCGGGTGGCGGCGCACGAATTGCCCTTGTGTCCCCCTGCGGCTTTTGTTACATCCCCTCGCGTCGGCGGAGACGCCGGCAGGAATGCGGTCGTGGCGGAATTGGTAGACGCGCAGCGTTGAGGTCGCTGTGGGGCAACCCGTGGAAGTTCGATCTTCTCGACCGCACCATGAACCCCTTGAAAATCAGGTCATCCTGGTTTTCCAAGGGGTTTTTCTTTGTCTGCAGGTCGCCGTTCCCTGATGCGGCCCTCCTTCGAGATGTTCCTGCTTCCCGTGGATTTCGGGACTGCGGGCTGCTCTCGTCGCGGGACGAGAAGGCTTGTCGGAGGTCGCGGCGGTCCCGGTCTTCCGCCTCAGTGTTCGACGATCCGGAATCGCATCACCCGTTGCATTGCCAGACCGACGACGAGGCTGCCGATGATCCACGCCAGCACGTAGGGGACCGAGATCATCTGCGTCGGATACATCGGATAGAATGCCGTCCGCATGATCGCCACGATGTGAGAGAGCGGATTGTACCAGATGATGGCGCGGATCGGCGGCGGAAGGGTCTCCGGAATGAAGAAGATCGCCGCGAAGATGAT